>DGUB01000084.1 GCA_002393815.1 Ruminococcus sp. UBA4321
AGGTATAGTGTTCCCACAATTCCCTGTTCTTATAAATATTCATTCTGTAAGCAACTATTTTTTTAATGAATTCGTCAGAATATTCCGTTAATCCAAAATCTTCTCCTAAAGTAGTCATGGTGCATTACTCCCTCTAAATTCCGATTTATCGTATTATTTCATATGTTCAATATCTTCCAGTCTGAACGGCGTTTTCTGATATACGCAGTAGTTCAGCCAGTTGGAGTAGAACAGATTCGCGTGGCTTCTCCATGAGAAAACAGGCTCATATCTGGGATTATCGCCCGGAAAGTAATTTTTCGGGACTTCAATCGGCAAGCCTTTTCCGACATCACGGAGATATTCTTCTTTGAGAGTATCGCGTTCATATTCGGCATGACCGGTCATGAAAAACTGTCTGCCGTCCCGGCTCTGCACCAGAAGCACCCCGGCAAGCGGTGAATATGCCAGAATCTGCAATTCCGGATGTTTCTCAATATCTTCCCGGCGGTTCTCGGTATGCCGTGAGTGCGGTACAGGGAATTCATCATCGAATCCGCGCAGGAGAGGCGTTTCGACTTCCGCCTTATGCAGAAAAATGCCGAACAGCTTCTTGTCAAGCAGACGCTTCGGAATCTGATAGTGATGATACAGTCCAGCCTGTGCGCCCCAGCAGATATGAAGCGTTGAATAAACATGTTTCTTTGACCAGTTCATGATTTGGCAGAGTTCTTCCCAGTAGTCGACGCTCTCGAACGGAATATGTTCCACGGGTGCGCCGGTGATAATCATGCCGTCATAATAGCCGTTCCGAACTTCCGGAAACGTCTTGTAAAAAGCGTTCAGATGGCTCTGCGCGGTGTTTTTGGAGACATGCGAAACCTGTAGCAATTCGACATCGACTTGCAGGGGCGTGTTGCTTAACAGACGCATCAGCTGACATTCCGTTTCTATTTTTTTCGGCATGAGGTTGAGAATCAGCACTTTCAGCGGACGAATGTCCTGATGTTCGGCGCGGGTTCTGGACATGACGAAAATGTTCTCGTTTTCTAAGATTTTGTAGGCTGGTAATTCTTCGGGAATTCTGATAGGCATCGCCATTCTCCTTTCTTGAATTTGGATTTTTAGAATAGCAATTGCCCCATGCTTATCACAGGGCAATGCGTCACAAATTTAATTAATTATTTGCAGATTAAACAGGATGAATCTGTTTTTCGGCATCGCCGTGCTTGCCGTCGATTCCGAGTTTCTGATTTCTGCGCTTCTCGAAGAACTTGACAGCCACCTGTCCGAACTGTGCATAGCTGAGAACATCTTCTTCGGATTCCGCCCATTCAGCGCACTCTTTGCGGAGCTTGTCGAGTTCGGGTTCGAGGAGGTCAGCCGGACGGCAGTCAATGGGTTCAGCATCGCCGATAATCTTCTTACGGAATTCGGGGTCAACCGGAACAGGGGTCTGACCGTATTCGCCGCGGACTATGCCCTTAAATTCTTTAGTAACTGTCTTATAGCGTTCGCCCATCAGAACGTTGAAAACTGCCTGAGTGCCGACAATCTGGGAAGACGGCGTAACTAGAGGCGGATAACCGGCATCTTTACGAACTCTCGGCACTTCGAGAAGTACTTCATTGAGGAGTTCTTCTTTTCCTGCCTGTTTCAGCTGAGAAAGCAGATTCGAGAGCATACCGCCCGGCACCTGATAAATCAGCGCACCGGCATCCGTAGCAAGCATTTTCTGGTCGATAAGACCTTCATCCAGATATTTCTTGCGCAGACCCATGAAATATTCACGGATTTCCATCAGCAGAGGCAGGTCAAGACCGGTATCGTATTCTGTACCCTGTAAAGCGGCAACCATAGATTCTGTCGGCGCGTGGGAAGTACCCAGAGCCAGCGGAGACATTGCCGTGTCGATAATATCCGCACCGGCTTCAATGCCTTTGAGCAGGCACATGGAAGCCAGACCGGAAGTATAATGCGTATGCAAATCAATCGGCAAATCAACGGCAGATTTCAGAGCCTTGACGAGTTCTTCTGTCTTATAGGGAGTCAGCAGAGCCGCCATGTCCTTGATACAGATGGAATCCGCACCGGCTTCCTGAATTTTCTTTGCATATTCGACATAGTATTCTGTTGTGAACACTTCGCCTGTGGTATAGGAGATTGCGACCTGAACTTCCGGCTTTTTGCCGTCACGGGAAGCCTTCTTTGCAGAATTGATAGCTGTCTGGAGATTTCTGATATCGTTCAGCGCGTCGAAAATTCTGATGACATCAATGCCGTTTTCGACAGACTTCTGAACAAATTCTTCCAGAACGTCGTCAGCATAATGACGATAGCCGAGCATATTCTGACCGCGGAACAGCATCTGCAATCTTGCGTCAGGCATTTCGCGGCGGAGGGTACGCAGTCTTTCCCACGGGTCTTCGCCTAAGAAACGCAGACAGGAATCGAATGTCGCACCGCCCCAGCATTCCAGTGAATTGAAGCCGACTTCATTCAGCTTCGGCAGAATGGGGAGCATATCTTCAATTCTCATACGTGTTGCAAGCAGTGACTGGTGTGCATCACGGAGAACGGTTTCGGTAACTCTTATTTTTTTAGCCATGATAGTTTAAATCCTTTCAGAACAGAATGAATCAGCCGACAGTTGCGAGAGTATCGCCGCTCTGTACGGAATCGCCCTTCTTGACAACGATACTGGTGACAGAACCGTCGCAGGGAGCAACGATATCATTTTCCATTTTCATGGCTTCGAGTACCATGATGACATCACCCTTGGAAACGCTTGCGCCCTGAGAAACTTTCACATCGAGGATAGTACCGGGCATCGGCGCGGTCACTTTTTCACCTGCACCGACCGCAGGAGCGGCAGGCGCAGCAGCCGGAGCCGGGGCGGGAGCAGCAGCAGGCGCAGCGGCAGCAGCCGGAACAGATGCCGGAGCAGCACCCTCGCCGAGTTCTTCGACAGCAACATCATAAGACTTTCCGTTTACAATCACATTGAATTTTTTCATAATTTTACCACCAATCTATTATTTATCAGAATTATATTTCAGTTCCTCAGAACGGGAAATTATTATGCTTCTTCGGGAGATTTGTCACGCGCTTGCCTTCGAGCATAGAAAGAGCCTTGCTGACAGCGTTCCGGAGTTCCGCCGGAGTGATAACCTCGTCAACCGTGCCGATTTTAGCGGCGGCTTCGGCAGAAGCGACGGTGCTGGTATATTCCTTAACGAGTTCCTGACGCTTTGCCTGAAGGTTATCACAGCCTTTAAGCTTGTCGTGCCAGAGGAATTCGACAGCGGCTTCCGGCATGAGCGGCGCAATGTAAGCATTCTCGAACGCATAGGAGAAATCTGCATTGCAGCCTTTTCCGGCGAGTGCCACGAACAGCGCACCGACAGCACTGCCGGTCACAACGGAAATCTTCGGGGTTGTGGCTTCGGCATAGCTTCCGGCGAGACGGGTCAGCGCACGGACAGAACCGGCAGTTTCGGAAGCGGCAGAACCTTCAAATCCGAGTGTATCAATCAGAGTAATCACCGGAATCGAGAACGCATCACAGGTTCTGATGAATCTTGCAAGCTTGTTGCAGTCATCCGCAGTCAGTTTCAGTTCTTTGTTTGTTCCCACGATACCGACGGTAGAGCCTGTCACGGTTGCGAGTGCGGTATAAGCCGCGCCGGCATAATCGCCGTATACTTCCAGAAGGCTGTCACCGTCAGCAATGCTTTCCACATAGGAAGCAAAATCTGTTCCGGCGGAAACCACAGGGGCGTCATATTCCATACAGGGCGTACAAGCCATATTATTGACCGGGAGCAGATTGATTAAACTTCTGGTCAGTGCGACTGCCTCTTCGGGAGTTTCGGCAGTCAGGGCGGAAATGCCGTTTTCCGCGCAGACTTCTGCACTGCTCTGTTCGATATTGGGGGTGAAAAACAGTTCCGCATCCTGCGCCATGATGACGAAATCAGCGGCACAAGCCATGACAGCGGCACTTCCGGCGCATACTCCGGCGATAACCGA
Organism: Ruminococcus sp. UBA4321; assembly: GCA_002393815.1. Classification (GTDB taxonomy): domain Bacteria; phylum Bacillota; class Clostridia; order Oscillospirales; family Ruminococcaceae; genus UBA3855. Next base: position 4,012 of record DGUB01000084.1, read on the forward strand.
AATCTGCGGTACAACACCGGAAACAGCGGCAGTCTGTTCGAGCATCATGCTGTAAGCGTTCAGCGAAGCGGCAGAACCGTCCATAAACGCGCCGTTGGAATCATAAATTCCGACTACCGGCGCACCGGTTTTAGAAGCAAGTCCGTAAAGCTTGCTGATTTTTTCAGCATGAGCCATACCGACAGCACCATTTTCGACACTCTTGTCCTGTGCGAAGGCATACACGGGATTTCCGTTGACATAGCCGTAAGCTGTAACAACAGCGGCAGGCGCGTCCTTCTCCATGATATAAGAGCCGATTTCCTGATAAGCACCGTCATCAAACAGAGCTGTCAGCAATACTCTTGCCGGACTGTTCAGATTTTTTTCCATTTGCAATTATCTTCCTTCCTGACATAAAAATATCATATATATTCATGATACTATTTTTTTTGATTTTTTTCAAGTGTTTGCGGGATTTTCTTTGCATTTTTTGCAACTTTCCATAACTTCACTAATATTTTCAAGTGAATTCTGGTTATTTTTCACAAAGCCAAGTTTAGCAATTCTTGCCATGATTTCGGGCTGTGAAATTTCAAACACGGCTTTTTCCAGACCGCGGAGCTGGGCTTTAAAGAGTACGGAGCGGACAAGTCCGTCGCAGTAGTTCCAGTCATTGCCGTCATTGAGCGCGTAAATCAGGATTTGTTCCGGCTGATAGGCGTAGAGAATCCAGCCTTTCACAGCGTCATCATCATCGAGGGCTTCTGTCAGATGAAGCTGTGTGAATTCCGGAAGGGGCAGCCTGCTGATGATTTCCTGATAGCTGTCCAGATTTTTTTGTTCCAGGATTCTGAGCATAATTTTCACTGTTCCTTTCCGAGGGCATTCCGGATGGCGCGGAGTTCATCCGGTGTAAGGTCGCGCCATGTACCGGGTTTGAGCATTCCCAGACGGACGGGACCTATGGAAGTCCGGCGCAGACGTGCGACTTCCAGACCGACAGCTTCGCACATGCGGCGAATCTGGCGGTTTCTGCCTTCTTTGATGGTAATTTGCAGAACCACTCTGTTCGGCTCGTTGTTCAGGACGACGATATTCGCCGGGAGTGTTTTCTTGCCGTCGAGGACGATGCCGGCAGCCATTTCGGAAAGCTGTTCTTCCGTGACGGACGGGCGAACCGTAACACGATAGGTTTTCGTGATATGTCTGCTCGGGTGCATGATATCATTGGCGAATTTTCCGTCATTGGTCAGCAGAAGCAGACCTTCGGAATTCCGGTCGAGCCGTCCGACGGGATAGACACGTTCTTCGACATCTTCGAGCAAATCCATGACACAGCGTCTGTCGAGTTCGTCAGAAACGGTTGTGACATAGCCGCGCGGCTTGTTCAGCATGATATAGCGGAAATTTTTCTTCCGGGGCATGATGACTTTTTCACCGTCCACGGTAATCAAATCTTTATAGGAAGTTTTATCGCCGAGTTTGACGGGTCTGCCGTTTTTCCGGACATGTCCGGTTTCGATAAGGGCTTCCGCCCTTCGCCGGGAACAGTAGCCTGCATCGGCGAGATATTTCTGTATTCTGATTTCTGCCATTTTGCATCTCTCTTTCTTAATTTATCTATTTATGCGTTCTTGATAATCATGCGCAGTCTGTCGAGAAAGCGCATAATGCCGTTTTTTTCGGGGGGAATGCAGGCTTCTGCCGCGCCGTCAGCGAGGAGCGGAACGGCATCAATCCGGGTATTCTGCCAGTAATATTCCAGCGTGCCGAGCGTTTCGCCGTCTTTGACGGGTGCGAACGCAAACGGCGCAAGCAGGACTTTACAGCTGATTTCTGAAACATCCTGATTCACTGCGCCAACGGTCACGGAATGTTCCGCGCGGAGTCTGATATTCTCCTGTATGCCGCCGACAAGTTTCTGACTGACTTCGGGAATTTCGAGCGTCACGGGGCTGACCTGAGTAAAGCCATAGTCATATAAATGCATATGGTCGTTCCAGTCGTCGCGGTCGTTGAGCGTCACACAGATGAGTGTGATGCCGTCGCGTTCACAGGCGGAAACCAGACATCTCCCGGCTTCGTCGGTGAATCCCGTTTTCACGCCGATAACGCCGTCATACATGCGGAGCAGTTTATTGGAATTATACAGTGTTCTTTCATAGGGCGGATTGCCGAATTTCACCCTGGCAGATGCCTGACAGCAGATTTCCCGGAACGTTTCATTCTGGAGGGCTTCTCTGGTAAGCAGAGCCATATCTGCGGCGGATGCGCCGTGTCCGGTGCCTTCCAGTCCGGAAGGCGTGACGAAACAGGTTCTTGTCATGCCGATTTCGGCGGCTCGCTGATTCATGAGTTCCGCAAATGCCGGAATACTCCCGGCGACTGCCACAGCGGAAGCGTTCGCCGCATCATTGCCGGACGGCAGAAGCATTCCGTAACATAACGCCCTTTTCGTGACGATATCATTTTCCTGTAGTCCCATGGAAGAGCCTTCCACATGAATCGCCTGATTATTTACCATGAATTCCGTGTCCAGATTTCCGCTTTCGATAGTCAGGAGCGTTGTCATGATTTTGGTCGTGCTTGCCATAGGCAGTTTTTCCTGTGCATTCTTCTCGAACAGAATCCGTCCGGTAGCCGCTTCGGTGAGAATACAGGCTTTCGCGGAAACCGTTACTTCTTCCGCCTGAACGGGCAGTTCCGGAATCAACCGGAACAGAAACACAGGCAGAAGCATTATCACAGCAAAATATTTTCTGATAGCTGAATTCATTTGTCAGACCTCCGGCATTCATATTTTTTATGCCAGAGTATATGCGGACAAAGTCTTTTTTATGAATCAGGCTTCTGTTTCTTCGGTAATTTCTTCGGTTTCTGTGGTTTCTGATTTATCGGTTTTTCTGACCTTGACTTTTTCCTTTTTCTCGGATTTGTCTTTAGAGAACACTTCTTTAATTTTCTCCAGTACTTCGGGAAGCTGGGTCATGATGGAAGAAGCACCGTCTCCGCCTTTTTCGGAAAGCTGTACCATCTTGACTTCACCATTGCTGACAACCAGAAATCCTACGGGCTTGACGCTCATGCCGGCACCTGCGCCGCCGGCGAAATACTCTTTATTGGTACGGCTCGGCAAATCCGAACCGCCGGACGCAAAGCCGACAGAAATTTTCGATACCGGAATGACTGTCACACCGTCTCCGC
>DGUB01000014.1 GCA_002393815.1 Ruminococcus sp. UBA4321
CCGACATTGGTCGTATCGCCGCCGCCGTCGTTCTTGACGTTGACGACCATCTGCTGCTCGATCTGCGTCCCGCCGGGCATCGTCCAGCGGAAATCGGCGTAGGCATCCTGCCCCATCGCAAACTTCTTGGCCGCGATGGCGTCGTTGCCCGCATCGCCGACATTACGCTTGCCCTTGAGGGAGATGCTCCATTTCATGCCGGTCTTGAGCGCGGACGCCCAGCCGCCGTTCTCCATGGAGTACCACTCCTCGACGGTGCCGTCGAACGTGATGGAAAAGCCCTCGAGATCCGCGATCTCCTTGTATTCCTCCCCGACCTTGATCTCGAACTTGTTCTCGTGGACGGGGAATACACCAGTCGTAAATGCCATAGTTAAGCCTCCTTGTTGTAATAAATGACCGCCTCGATGACCTGCTCATAGACCGGCGACTCCGGCCGTGTACAGTCCACCGGGGCGGTGCTCGTCAGTGCGATCAGCGGGACCTCATGCCCGCCGATGACGGGACGGCGCACGGCACGGAGCCGGTCGTAGAGCGTCTGCGCGGCCGCCTGCGTCTCCCGGGCGTCTGCCGTCCAGTAGACGAGGACGGACACCGGCAGCACATCATAGCTCTGCGGTCCCAGCGCCCGAACGGCCGGCCTCGCCTGTCCGTCATAGATGCCGATACACCGCTCCTGCGCGGCGTCGATGCGCCCCACATAGGCGCGCGCCGCCTCCGGGAACACCGTCCTGAGCCAGTCCCGCACATCTGTTAGCTGCATCACTTACCTCCATACTTCTTCGCCCAGAGCGCCGCGTAGATCTGCGCCGCGCGGCCGGCTTCCCTGCCGCCGGGCTCCCAGTCCTCAAACCACCGCCCCTTGGCGTTCCTGTTCTCTCCCTGCCGGAAGTCGTACTCCGGGTGCATGTAGAGCCGCCGCGCGTAGGGCGTCGCGGCATTGATGTCCGCGCGCCGCTCCTCCGGGTGGGACGCGACATGATGGGAATGCTCGAGCGTGCCCACGTCTTTCGGGATGACCTGCTCGTCGATGATCTCACCGAGCAGCAGCTGCGCCGTCGTATCGAGCAGTGCCTGGTCGTACAGGACACCGGGCGGCAGTACGATTTTCATTTACGCCACCTCCAGCCGGCTGTAGTTCACCGTCCCGTCAGGATCGCGTGCTTTCTTCCCGGACACGATGCGGCGCCGCGCCCCATCGAGCACGACCTCGCCCTCCGGGATCTCCGGAAAGTCCGGGCAGAAGTCCGCGCAGAAATAGAGCACCGCCGTCAGCGTGACCTCGGCGTGCCTGCGGTCATACGTCCGCTTGGACGACGACAGCCTGTGACAGTACAGCGACATCGAGGATGCACGCGCAGGCGCCCCGTCCTCCGTCAGTCCCTCGGCGAAGAGGGTGACGGTGACGGGCGTCGTGCAGTCCTGCGGGCGGACGAGCTTGGGATACTTCATACGATCACCTCAGCTCTCGGCAGCAGAGGTCCGTCTGCCGCAGCAGCGCCAGCACCTCCGCGGGCGCCGTGACGCCGGACTGCTGCACGACCTTCGCCCCGTCCCACGCCATCGACACATCGCCGATGCCGTAGGACGCAAGGGGCGTGTCGGCCATGTCGCCGTAGTCCGTGAGGAACGCCGCCTGCCGCGCGGTCGCCGCCTTGACGAGATCCTGCTGCATCTCTGTGAGCGCCTCGAAGCCGACAGCGCGGATGCGCTGGAACGTCAGGATGTCCACCTGTGCGGACGCCTGGTCAAGGAGCGCTGCCGTGTCGTCCCCGGCCTCGCGCCCAGTCAGCGCTGCGTACTCCCCCGGCGTGAGGTAGGCGTTCACTTCTTCCTGCCGGGCTTTTCCGGCGCGGGAGGGCTGCTGTCCTCTTCTCCGGCGCTCTCCTCCGGCAGCATGGAGCGCAGTCTGGCATTCTCCTCGAGAAGCGCGGCATACTGCGCATAGGGAACGGTCTTGCCCGGCGCATGCTCAATGACCCTGCCGGTCGCGTCTGCAATATCATAGCCGCGTTTCAGGAATTCCGACTGCTGCGCCTTGTCGGAAACCTCGTAGGTCTTGTTCTCTTTTACAGCGTACAGCATCACTTCACCCCCATTTTCAGGAATCTGCATTGACCGCGATACCCGGCGCCTTCTGCTGGAGCAGGAAGGTGTCAGTGAAATAGCGGTTCTGGTACAGGTACTTGTCCGCCGTTCTGGAATCGTGGCCTGGCGTGAATACCTGAATATAGCTGTACTTGTCACGGCTGACAACGCAGCTCGGGTGAATCAGCATTGCATGAATCTGTTTCGCCGATACCGCCGGAGTACAGCCGTTTGTGAAGTCATAAGCCGTCTTGAATCTGCCGGACGGTACAGTTTTGATAATCATATCATCAATTCTGTTGATATTTCTGTTGACGGAATTTGAGCCGCCGCCGACAGAAATCGTTCTGGTAATGCCCGATGCAGATTTTAACAGCGATTTCGCTGCTGATGTCAGATACAGGATTCTGCCGTCAGCCGGAACGCCTGCATCGTCCATCTTGGCTGACTGCGTATCAATCCAGTCGAGAATATTCAGGGCGGTCAGGGTCGTTGTCGTATCGACAACCGCACCGTTCGCCGCATAAGTGACGGCTTCGCTGTAAAGCTTCGAGAATCTGTAGGAATCTTTCTCCGGAATCGCCTGCTGTTCCTCGAACTGGTTCGTGACGTTCGCCATTGAGAGAACAAGATTTGTTTCGTCAACGTCCATCGGGTCGATGTAGAATTCCACATCACGGTCATGTTCGAGCTGTTTCGGAATCCAGCTGTTCCCCAGTGTTCCGGCATTAAAGCCGAGATTCTGGCGGTTATGGTCTTTATAGCCGGAAAGTGTCATTGTCGGGAGCTTAATCAGCTGTGCATTGATAAACTGCACATCGGGATTACTCAGTGTGAGGTCATAACTGACCAGTTCACGGGAATATTTCGTCTGTAATTCTCTGCTGAACTGTTCCGCATAGTTGTAAACTGCCATAAAATCAATCCTTTCTTGTGTTGCCGAATGCCTTTGCAATGGCATCGGCTTCGGGTGTCTGTTTCGGGTTATCCGCACCGATTCGGAAGCCTTTCGGCTTGTTTGCGTTTTCAGATTTGAAAGCCGGAACGTCATCAAGCACTTTCTGAATTGCCGCTGTAATCGCTTTAGCATCGGCATTTTCGGGAAATTCCGCAAGTTTCAGAACATAGTCAATCTGACGGGAATCGACTCCCATTCTGACGGCTTCGAGGGCAGCGGCTTTCTCGGTTCTGATTCGGGAAAGTTCGGCTTTCAGGCTGTTCAGCTCGGAGTTGTCCGGCTGTTCCGGAACGGGTTCGGGTTTCGGTTCAGGCTTTGCCTGTTCGGGTTTGTCCGGCTTTTCTTCCGGCTTGGCTTCTTCTTTTTTGATTTCTTCGTCTTCCATGAAAATTCTCCTTTCGGGTATAAAAATAAGGCTTATTCAGCCTTGCTTGCGATATTTTGGCATGAGAAAACCGCCCTGTTCAGGCGGTTAGTCATATCTGTGCTTCGATTGTTCTTCATGCTCTCTTTTGAATTTTTCAAAAATTTTTCGTACCTCTTCTGTTACTTCACATGTAAGGTTCACTGTTCCATTACGAAAATCAATTTTTCCGATTAATTCTTTCGGAATCATAGGCAACATACTATATCCCCCATTTCTTTTTCAAAATTCGCTTTACTTCATTCACAAGAACATTATCTGCTGTACTGGAATATGCTTCAGCAATAAATTCTGCCGCATTTTCAGTGGCGTAGATGCCGATAAAAGCTTCAATTATTTTATTACTTTCTTCTAATCCAGTATTCTTGAAAGCAAGCGATTTAATTTCAGATGCCAATTCAAATACGTCAAGCGACTTTCTGACATCAACCTCTGAATGACTATATTTTTTCAATGTCATATAAAATTCTGTGAAATGAACGAGTTCATGCTTCAGAACACTATAAATTCCTTGTTTTGGCGAAAAGTAATGTGCGTTTACAATTTCCTGAATAGAAGTCTCTAATTCTGGTATTGACATTTGTGTAAAAAGCTGTCTTGAAAGTTTCAGAATGACAATTGGCTTTCCTTCTGCCCATCTTAACGAAGCTTTACAAATTTCGTTCATATTCACTAAAGCAGATTCTTGAATAAATCCGGAAAGCTCCGGCATTTCTTTATAAAGCCGGTGCAGACAGTCAGTAACAGTTCTGACACTTTCAAGAGGCATTTCTTTCAATCCATTAATACAAAGTGAAAGATGCTCTTTTGCACGTTCAGCATAAGATTCAAATGTTTTTGCTTTTAATGCTCTTTCCGTTTCTTCTATTATACCACTTTGCGCAGAAAAGTCAAGCGGTTTCGGGGAATTTTCAGAAATAATATTTTGTATGGAAACAGGATTCTGAATTGTCTGCACTTCCGGCGCAGTGACCGCCGGTTTTGTCTCGGTGATTTTCGGAGTCGGTTCAGGTGGAGTGGGCTTGTCGATAACGTTCGGAACGATTGGCGGAGTCTGATTGTCGTAAATCTTTTCCCGAAAATAATCACGGCGGAGAAAGTCATGATTTGCATCACATAAATCTTTATTCCGCTTTTGCCATTCACGCTTTCGAGCCGCTGCCGATTTCTTAGCGGCATCGTCCGGAGCGGATTTCTCCGCCTGTTTCCATTTCCGGATTTGCCGTTCATGATACCGCTGTTTCTGTGTGATGCGATATTTCCGGACGGATTCAGAACGCTGTGATTCTGACATTTCCGGAACAGGTGAATCCGGAAAATACGTCTGCGGACTGCAATTGCACTGCGGGTGCAGAAAGCCTTGTCTGATGGCTTCTGACAGGAGCGGAAGCTTTAATTCTTCGGCTTCCTGCGGTGTTCCGGCTGAATACACATCATCCACAAGCACACGGCACAGCCAAGGCGCACACTTCGGACAGGCGATTCCGGAAGGCGGTACAATGACCGTATGAATTCCGAACTTGTCACGGGCTTTCCCTTCGCCTAATAACTGCGCCCGTTCGTTCGCCGTCCGGAGTGCCATTCTTGCATAAACTGATGCTGATACATGTGCGCCGTTCCGGTAGACAATGCTGTTCATGCCCCTCTGATGCAGGTCAGAAACCGCCATATCTATGGCAGAATTCAGCGTTCCCGTTCCGGATTGCAGATAAAAATGAGAATCGAATAACGCTTCTCTGTAGACATCATCTGCTTTTCTCAGAATCGCATGTTCGGCTTTTGACAAATCAGAACGGACAGCAGTCAGAAGCGAATCCAGCTTGTCATTCGGCACGTCGAAAAATCTTTGTGCGTTCTGAATTCCGGTCTGCAAGATTTTGATTTCCTGATTCAGTTCGCCGTTCTGATTCGCCTGCTGTAACAGATTCATAGCGGAATTGTTTATCTTCGTGAACTGCGGAGCGAACTGTTTATAATTCTTCGCTGACCAGTTCCCCAGACCTGCGAGCTGTTCGGTCTGCCACATACTCCATGCTTTTTGCAGGTCAGCTTCTTCTTTCAGATGCCGTTTCATGTTCCTGCCTATCGAGTCAAGCAGGATAGTTTCGATTCTGGATAAGGCATCACCAATATCATAATTCATCAGAATACTTCCTCATCAGATGAAATCAGCCCGTCCGCCTGATTCAGACGTTCGATTTCGGCTTGTTTCCAGTCATCCGGCTTGGTATCGCCGTAAAGTTCCTCGACAACAGCTTCATTCGACATGATACGGCTTGACTTGGCTTTTCCGATGGTTTCCACCTGACTTTCAAAGCTTGGATTTGCGTATTCGCCCCACGGCACGGAAATTTTCAGATGTTCCGGAAAATCGAGTTCATGTTCAGCGTAGTACGTCCACAGAACGGCTTGGAACAGCTCCGGAAGAATCTTCTGCAAAACGGTAATTATCCGGTTTCGGGTGTAGAGCGTGGCTTTTTCTTTTTCTCTCTGTGCTTCGGCGTTGTCGAGCTTCTTGACATCAATGCCCAGCGTAGACGGTGAAATCAGCCCTTGCAGACATAAATCAAGGGCTGTCATGTATGCCGATAAATAGCCCTCTGTCTGGATTTCCGGCTGAACGCTGGTTATCTGATTTTTCCCGTCTTCCGCCATATTCGAGCCGACTGTGATATAATTATCTTCAAACGGGTCAGGGCGCATGGGTTCTCCGGTCTGCGGATTGTAATCGGCAAGAGCGGACGGAATATAGGTTTTCGGCTGAGACTTCCGGACTGCGCCCATGTACTGACTCCAGCTTTCATCAAGGGCATCGAAACAGCCACGTTTCCGGTCGAAAATGCTTTGTCCCCGGTTCGGATAGCGTTTCGATTTCCGGAATTTCAGCGGAACAGCAAGCCGGATATTCTTATCAAAAATCAGGTCAGTCAGATTTCTGGTTTCGTCCAGAGAGTCCAGAGAAACGGCAATTCCGGAAGCATCGGTCAGGATATACCGGACATAGCCGAAGCCGTAGATTTCTCTTAACAGAAACTCTATCGAATTCTTGAGATATTTCGTCAGAAAGATAATTTCCTGATTTTCATACTGTACCCGATTCCCGGAGAAAAATTCCAGAGCCGGAAACTCTGATTTTTCCGGAAAAAACGTGATTTTAAATGCGCCGTCACCGTCTGTGAGCGTATCACTGACGGACTGTTCCAGAAGTTCCGGAAACTGATTTTTTTTCAAAATTTTATGCAGAAGTTCCTGTTCCGCCGGAGAATCTGAAATTTCGATAGTCAGCATATCAGAAATCACAATCTGTGCGAGAGTATCGACAATCAGAGCCGGCAGACCCGTGTGAATTTTCGGAATCTTCCGGCTTTTTGCCGACATGCTCCAGCAGCCTGCTCCGCCGAGCTGGGAATATATCTGGGAAAGTTCTTCGGGGTCGCCGTGATACCAGATTCTGTTCAATGCCTGATTGTCTGTAAATGTCAGATTTTCTCTGACATAAAGCTGTTTCGGCTGAGCCGGTTCGAGCCGGAACAGACTCGTCAGCCATAGCCGGAGATTGTTCAGAATATTCAGAAAATTCACCTCTTTCCGATTTTGTCCTTATATGGGATAAAAGCATATTGTACGCTGTTGATGGTATGGTCGTTTCTGTCTTCCGGTTCGGATTTATCCTCTTTCCATGCGTAGCAGTTCAGCTCATGCAGATGATGCTTGCAAGTCGCATTCACAAGATAATGCCCTGATGCTATCCATGCGGACTGCAAATTTATCCGGTCGAGAATTTTCAGCTTTTTGTAGCTGTTGATGAAATTGTACAGACAGCCGGAAGTTCTCTTGTATTTTTGGAGTTCTGTCATCGTGGCTTGGTCTGCGCTGTCAATATAGACATCACGGGCGAAGCCCCACTTGTGACGGCATCGCTCCAGAAAGTTCACAAATCTGACTGCCAAATCAGAAGGCGATACCGGAATTGTTAAATCTGCGTTCTGAATCACTTCTTCTTCCAGAAGCAGAAGCCGTGACTTGCTATCAATGCCGATGAACGTCATCGCCATCGTATCAGCCGATTTTGCTGAATAGGATGTGTCCAGCCCTGCCGAGAACTGCATGAATTGCAGTTCTGCTTTCTCAATCTGTAGCTGAATTTCGCCTTCCTGAAAGCAATGCTGTTTCCGGTCGAAATTGGCGAATATCAAGCCCGTTGCCCGTCCTCTGAGTCCTTGAATTTTATTCTTGTAAAGCTTTGTCCCGACAGGTGCAGAGTCGATTTTTCTCTGAATATCTTCCGGAGTCAGGCTTGCGTTATCACGAAAACTGAAAAACCAGT
>DGUB01000015.1 GCA_002393815.1 Ruminococcus sp. UBA4321
ACGAAAATTTTTCTTTCTTTGAGTTTCCGGAAAATTTCTTCTGCATCATAATCCGGATGACTTGCAAAAATGAAATTACTCTTGGAATCCGGGAACACAAAGCCCAGTTCAGAAAGCTTTTTCTTTGCCTGTTCTCTGGTTTCGATAATCTTTCCGGTTGAAGATTTGAAATAGGCTTCGTCTTTGAGGGTTTCTGCACCGCATAACAGCGTCAAGTGATTCATCGTATAAGAATTGATAGAAAATTTCACATCATTCATATACTTGATTAACTTCTCCGAACCAATCGCGAAGCCGATTCTCATACCTGCCATAGAACGCGATTTCGAGAACGTCTGAATCACAAGCAGATTCTCATATTTTTCAAGTAACGGCAGACAGCTCACACCGCCGAAATCAATATAAGCTTCATCAATCATGACAACGCTGTCCGGATTCGCCTGTAGGATTTCCTCAATCAAATCGAGAGATTCCAGAACGCCGGTCGGGGCGTTCGGATTCGGGAAGATGATTCCGCCGTTCGGAATTTTATAATCATCCGGATTGATTCTGAAATCCTCCGTCAGCGGAACGGTCTGATACGGAATTTTATAGACATCCGCCCAGACATCATAGAACGAATAGGTCACATCCGGAAAGAGAATATTTCTCTCGGAATTGAAGAACGTCAGAAACGCCATCGAAATGACATCATCCGAACCCACGCCGACAAAAATCTGATTCGGCTTGACATGATACGTTTCCGCCAAGGCATTGACTAAGATTTCGGCATTCGGGTCAGGATAGAGACGCATTCTGGCGATATCGAAATCATCTAAGATTTTCTGAACGCCCGGTGCCGGCGGATAGGGGTTTTCATTGGTATTCAGTTTGATAATATCCGAAACTTTCGGCTGTTCGCCGGGGGTGTAAGGCACAACCCGGCGGACGTTATTTTCCCAGCTCATGAGATTCAGCTCCTTTTTGTGTTATCATCTGAAGAATAGAAAGCTTTCTTTTTCTGTTCTATAAATTTCTGCAATATTTTGAATTTTCCCATTTCAAATATTTTAGTCATTCCCAGCATGGCACCGATACGCGAATCCGGATTGATATCCATAATATTTTTAAATACATATTCTTTCCCGTCAAGGGTTTTGAATACAATTACTTCTACATAAAAATTATGATAAATATGCCGTACCCGTCCTCTTTTTAATTGGTTATATACTGTGATTTCATCAATATCAATATAATTAATTGTAATCTTACGGGAAAGCACTCTTGCAAAAGTAACGCTGTAATCATCCGCAATAAAGCGGTTTTTCATATATGCCATAATTCCTAAAGCGATTAACAGCAGGAAATGCAGCAGCAGAACTCTCCAAAAAACCGCAAACTTTATTTTGAATAATTCATCAATTCCCATAAATATCCAAAAGCTTGCCATTACAATAACTGCCAGTATCGTCAATTGTTTGTTTTCGCCATAGCTGCGATATTTTACATTCATATTTATTTGATAATTTCTTAATCCTCGAAACGGACTTTAATCGCATTTGCATGAGCGGTCAAGCCTTCGCGTTCGGCGACAAGAACAATATCGTCCTTGGCTTCTCTGAGGGCATCTTCTGTATAATAGATATAACTCGAACGCTTGATAAAACTGTTCACACCCAGCGGAGAGAAGAAACGCGCTGTTCCGCTCGTCGGAAGAACGTGATTGGGTCCTGCATAGTAGTCGCCGAGCGGTTCGGAGGCGTAAGCACCTAAGAAGACGGAACCGGCATTATCAAGTTTTCCGATATATTCAAGCGGATTTTCCATCACGACTTCCAGGTGTTCCGGCGCGATAGCGTTCGCGAGTTCGACAGCCTGTTCCTTAGACTGTGCAATCAGAATCGCGCCGTAATTCGTCATAGAAGATTCGATAATTTCTTTGCGTTCGAGATAGTTCATCTGACGGATGACTTCTGCTTCGACTTTATCGGGAAGTGTCGGGTCGGTCGTGATTAAAATCGCAGAGGCGAGTTTATCATGTTCTGCCTGAGACATTAAGTCAGCAGCAACGAATTTCGGGTCAGCAGTTTCGTCCGCCATGACGAGAATTTCACTGGGACCTGCAATCATATCGATATCAACGATACCGTATAATAACTTCTTAGCCGTTGCGACAAAGATATTTCCGGGACCCACGATTTTATCAACCTTCGGGATTTCTTCCGTTCCGTATGCCAGAGCCGCGATAGCCTGCGCGCCGCCGGACAGAAATACTCTGTCAACACCGCAGATGGCTGCTGCTACGAGAATATCTTTATTCGGCGTACCGTCTTTGCATGGCGGTGTCACCATGATGATTTCCTTCACGCCTGCGATTTTCGCCGGGATAGCGTTCATCAGCACGCTGGACGGATAAGCCGCCGTTCCGCCCGGAACATACAAGCCGACACGTTCCAGACCTCTCACGCGCTGACCGAGAATGACTCCGTTCGGCTTCGCGTTCGTGAAACCCTGTACTTTCTGACGGTTGTGGAAATCTGCAATGTTTTCCTGTGCGTTCAGGAGAGCCTGTACAAATTCGTTATCCGCTTCGGTGAGTGCATCGTTGATGACTTCGCGCGGCACTTCGTAATATTCCGGAAGATTGCCGTCGAATTTCTTCGTATAAGCCTTAACAGCTTCATCACCGCCGGTTCTGACTGTCTCGATAATCTCGGAAACAATTTCAGATACTTTCTTATCCGTTTCACCGGAACGGCGTTCCAGTTCTTTCAGAAATTCATATTCGGCAGAGCCGTCACATTTAATCTGCTTTATCATAATTAATCTTCTCCTCTATTTTCTTGACTAAATCTTCGATTTCTTTCTGACGCATTTTCAGACTGACGGTATTCACTATCAGACGGGCGGAAATCTGTGCGACATCTTCCACGACTTCCAGACCGTTTTCTTTCAGCGTTGTTCCGGTTTCGACAATATCGACAATACCGTCTGCCAGACCTAATAAAGGCGCGAGTTCAACAGAACCTTCAATCTTGATGATATCCACATCCATATGCTTCTGTTCAAAGAAAGCCTTCGTCACGTTCGGATATTTGGAAGCGATAGTCTTTACGCCGAATCCGTCATAAAACGGATAGTCTTTCTTCGTCGCAAGCGCGAACTTGCACTTTCCGAAACCTAAATTCACTAACTCGAATAATTTGCCGTTCATTTCCATGAGCGTATCTTTTCCGACGACACCCATATCACATACGCCGTGTTCGACATAAGTAATGACATCCGCGGCTTTTGCGAGTACGACTTCGAGATTTCCGTCCGGTATCGGCAAAATCAGTTTTCTGCCTTTTTCGTGGACTGACGTACAGTCATAGCCTAAGCTTTCCAGAAGCTTGACAGTATCTTTTTCGAGTCTGCCTTTGGTGAGGGCTATGCGGAGAGGTTTATGATTCATCAGTTTCTGCCTCCGTTTCTTCAGCTGAAATCAGAATGATTTTAGAAATTTTTCTGTCTTTTGCGTATTCCTGTGATAATTCAAAATCCGGGAAAAGCGAATATTCTACAGACAAGCCCTGATTCCGGAGTTCGGAAGCCTTGCGGACTGCCTGTGCTTCGCAGCCTTCCTCGGCGAATATGAGAACATCCGGAGCGGCATGGACAGGCGGATTCTTTCTGCCGATAACGTTTGCCACAGCATCGACATTGACAGCCATCCCGACTGCCGGAATGTCATAGCCGAATTCGGATAATAATTTATCATATCTGCCGCCGGAAATGACTTCTTCGCCGTAGCCTTCCAGATAGCCTTTCAGCACCAGTCCGGTATAATAATCAGTTTTATTGACAAGACCCAAATCAATGGTAATTCTGCAATCAGGATTGATTTCGCGGACAGTATGATATAATTCACGCATATTTTCGAGAATCTCAGTAATTCTGGCATCCTGAAAGATTTCATCCGCGCGGTCGAAAACTTCCTCACCGCCGAACAGCGTCGGGAGTTTCTTGAGTGCATTGGTAATTTTATGTTCGCCGATTTTATCAAGCATATCATTCAGAGCCGGATAATTCTTTGACTCAATCAAAGTGCGGATTTCCTCTTTCTGTGAGGGAGTGGCATTCAGGCGGAGCATGAGTTCCTTAAAGATTCTGATATCGCCGAGTTCTAGGGAATAGCTGACGGCGTTCGCCACACTGGAAAGTACTTCCAGAGCCGCGGAAATGACTTCAATATCCGCCATTCTGGAAGAAGAACCGATTAACTCGATACCTGTCTGATTGACCTCGGTGCTTCTGCCTTTAAGGGACGGCGCGAAATGATATACCGGCTGTGTATAGTATAACCGCAGAGGAAGCATGGCTTCTTTCAGTCTGGTAGCGACAACACGGGCAATCGGGACGGTGCTGTCCGGTCTTAATACGACAAGTCTGCCTTTGTTGTCAGTGAGTTTGCAGAGTTCCTCCTGCGGAAAGTATAAAGAATTCTGATGGAACACATCATAGAATTCCAGACCGGGCGTAATCAGTCTGGAATAGCCCATAGACTTGAACAGGGCGCGGGTTTTGGTTTCGACTTCGCGTTTAAGGGCGCATTCATCGAACAAATAATCCTTCGTGCCTTCCGGAGTGATTAAATCATACTGGCGCATTATGATACCTCGTTTCTTTTTTATTGCTTTAGCATATTACTACAATAGCATATTTCGGCATATTTGTCAATAGGGAATGTCATATTTTTTTCATTTCGGGCATAATGTCAGAAAATTTTCTCATTTCAACAGGAAAATTTTATTTCCAGTCATCATCCTCAATTTGATGTTCAATTGCTCTCTTAATAAATGCGTTTAGAGATTCTCCCTGTTTTTCAGCATATTCCTTATATTCATCTTTTTTTCCTTTTGGAACAAGGATGACAATTCTGTCATAAGCCTTCTTTTGATATTTATTTGTTGATTCTGCGCTGTTTTTTCCCATACTTTCACCTCTTGTATCAAAAATGTATATTTTAATTCATAAAAATATACTTTTATTCATTGACATAGATTGTAATCTATGCTATTATTTACTTACAAACTCAAGAAAGGACTGGTTTCTATGAACTACATGAACGAACTCTTTGAAACATGGCTTGCCCGTTCTAAAGATACCCCAGAAGCTGACGCTGTGATGGAAAAATTCTGCGCTGACGATGACGAAAATTATGACCTTGTTGTCAACTTTATTGAAGCTACTGCCCGTCAGGGCTTTGAAGCAGGTTTCGACTGCGCTGTTCAGCTTCTCAAAATTGAATACGCCAAAGACCCAAAAGACCCCAATACAGACGAGAAAGATTTCTCCGGCGAGGAGTGGCGGAAAATAGAAGGTCATGAAAATTATTCCGCGTCCACGTTCGGAAGAATCCGCAACGACAGAAACGGCTATATTCTCCGCCCCCTGAATCCGACCGGATATTGTACCGTCAGCCTTGACAAGAAAGGCTGTTACATTCACAGAATTATCGCCGGAACATTTCTCCCCAACCCGGACAATAAACCAATGGTCAACCATAAGGACGGCAACCGCCGGAACAACCGCGTTTCCAATCTGGAATGGGCAACACAGAGCGAAAATATTCAGCACGCTGTAAAAACAGGTCTGCACAAAAGAGCCATTCCTCTTGCTGTTTATCAGAATAAAAAATTTATAGGAACTTTTACATCAGAATTAGCCGCTGCTTCTGCGCTGAAAATATCAGACCGTACTATCAGCATTTATGTGCATTCTGGTAAACCCACACAGGAAGGCTACCTGTTTCAGCGGATATAATCAGAAAAAGCCTAACTGCGTGGTTTTCGGAAGCGAGCCGAACGCGTTCATACTTTCAAGCAGTTCGATAATGGTTCGCGTCGCCCCACTGGAATACTGAAACTCTTCCACGGATAAATAATCGCCTTTCTGCGCGGTTTCGTAAATGCCTCTCGCGGCATTTTTCCCGACTCCGGCAAGCGCACAGAACGGAATCCGGATTTTCCCGTCTTCGATAAGATATTCCGTTGCATGGGATTTTTTCAAATCAATCGGGAGAAAGTCCAGTCCGCGCGACATCATTTCATTGGTAATCATGAGAATATCGTGCAGGTCGTTTTCTTTTTTGGTTCGGGTGTTGCCTTTCAGCTGGAGTTCCTCAATCTTTGCGCGGACGGCATCAATCCCCTGCACGGCGAGTTCGGCATCGAAGTCATCGCCGCGGACGGTGAAATAAGTTGCATAATATTCGAGAGGTTTATAGAGCTTAAACCAGCCGATTTTCATCGCTGCGATGATATACGCCGCCGCGTGAGCCTTCGGGAACATGTACTTAATACGGAGACAACTCTGAATATACCATTCCGGAACGTCGTGTTCACGGAGCATTTTCAGCACATCATCATCAAAGAGTTTGGAAGCCTTGCCTTTACGGGTGAATTCCATAATCTTGAACGCCCACTTCGGCTCAACGCCCTTATAGAGCAGATAGGTCATAATGCTGTCGCGCGTTCCGATTACTTCGGAAATTGTGCAGGTTCCGTTGTCGATTAAGTCTTTGGCATTGCCGAGCCATACGTCCGTACCGTGAGACAGTCCGGAAATCTGTAAGAAATCGCTGAATTTCGTGGGTTTCGCATCCATGAGCATCTGAATCGTGAAGCCTGTACCCATTTCCGGAATGCCGAGACTTCCGGTCGGGCAGTAGATATCATTTTCAGTCACGCCGAGAACGGAACAGTCCGTACACATCCGGATAACATTCGGGTCATAGCCGGGAATATCGTTGATTTTCAGTCCGGTGAGGTCTTCGAGATGCTTGTAAATCGTCGGGACAACATGACCGAGTTCATCCAGTTTCAGGATAGTATCATGCAGAGAATTGAAGTCGAAATGTGTCGTGATAACTTCGGAGTCTGCCGAATCCGCCGGATGCTGTACCGGAGTGAAGTCATACACTTCGTAATTCGAGGGGATAACGACCATACCGCCGGGGTGCTGTCCGGTGGTTCTCTTGACACCGGTACAGCCGATGGAAAGCCGGTTTTCTTCGGAAGCGTTGAGCGATACGCCGATTTCTTCGAGATACTTCTTGACAAATCCGTAAGCGGTTTTATCAGCTATCGAGCCGATAGTTCCGGCTTTAAAGACGTTTTCGCGTCCGAATAATTCTTCTGTATAGCGGTGTGCGCTGGACTGATATTCATTGGAGAAGTTCAGGTCAATATCAGGAGCTTTGTCGCCGTCGAATCCGAGGAAGGTTTCAAAGGGGATATCATGTCCGTCATGCCAGAGTTCCTCACCGCATTTCGGGCATTTTTTCGCCGGAAGGTCGAACCCTGAACCGTAGCTGCCGTCAGTGATGAATTCGCTGTACTTGCATTTCTTGCAGATATAGTGTGGAACGAGCGGATTGACTTCCGAGATACCCGCCATAGAAGCCACGAACGACGAACCGACAGAACCTCTTGAACCGACATGATAGCCATGTTCTTCGGAGTTATAGACGAGTTTCTGCGCAATCATATATAATACAGAGAAGCCGTGCTTGATGATAGAATTCAGTTCTTTTTCGAGGCGTTTTTCCACGATTTCGGGCAGAGGAGAACCGTAAATTTCTTCGGCGCGTTCGTGGGTGATTCTGACGAGGTCTTCTTCCGCGCCGTCGATACTGGGAGTGAACGTACCTTTCGGAATCGGGAAGACATGTTCACAGGCATTGGCAATCCACTGGGGATTGTTTACGACGATTTCTTCTGCCTTTTCTTCTCCGAGATAGGAGAATTCTTTGAGCATTTCGTCAGTTGTCCGGAGATAGAGCGGCGGCTGTTCTTCGGCATCGGAGAAGCCATGAGTTGAAGTCAGAATCTTTCTGTAGATACCGTCTTTCTCGTCGAGGAAATGCACATCACAGGTTGCCACGACCGGAATATTTAATTTTTCGCCGAGTGCGATAATTTTCCGGTTATAGTCGCGGAGCTGTTCTTCATCGCGGGCAATGCCTTTTTTCATCATGAAAGCGTTATTGGCAATCGGCTGAATTTCGAGATAATCATAGAACTTTGCAAGTTTTTCGAGTTCTTCGTCGGGTCTTTTATCGACCACAGCGGAGAAGAGTTCTCCGGCTTCGCAGGCAGAACCGAAAATCAAGCCTTCGCGGTGTTCTTCGAGAACAGATTTCGGAATCTGCGGATGACGGTAGAAACAGTGCAGATGTCCGTAAGAAACAAGCTTATAGAGATTTTTCAGACCGACCTGATTCCGGACTAAGATAATCTGATGATAAGAGCGCAGTTTCTTGATATCAATCAAATCGCATTTAGTATTGAAATCCTGAAGGGTTTCAATTTTTTTATCTTTGGCGAGTTTCTGTGTCAGGCTGACATAGATTTTCGCGAGCATGAGTGCATCATCAGAAGCGCGGTGATGGTCGAATTTTCCGAGTTTGAGGTGTTTTGCGACCAAGTCAAGCTTATGCTTGCCGAGATTCGGCAGAGCCGACTGACAGAGAATCAGCGTATCAATCCAGCTGTACGGGAACTGCATGTCATGCCGTTCACAGACGGAATTGATAAAGCAGGTATCGAACATGGCATTATGCGCGGCAAGTACCGGGGAATCTCCGCAGAATTCCATAAATTTCCGGACAGCTTCGGCTTCTTTGGGGGCATCTGCCACCATTTCGTCAGTAATTCCGGTCAGTTCGGTAATATTCGCCGGGATATGCTGTTCCGGATTCACGAACGTGTTGAAGCTTTCGACGACTTGCAGATTTTTTAATCTGACTGCGCCGATTTCGGTCAGTCTGTCATGATATTTGTTCAAGCCGGTAGTTTCCACGTCAAAGATAATAATTTCTTCCTGAATGCTTCTGTTGTCGTCGCCGTTGATAATTCTCTGAGGCTCCAAATCGTTGATAACATAAGCTTCACAGCCGTAGATGACTTTAAAATTCGGGTCTTTAAGGGAGCTTTCTGCGGAAGCGGCATCCGGAAACGCCTGCACCACACCGTGGTCAGTGATGGCAATCGCCGGATGTCCCCAGTCATGCGCCCTCTTGATGAGCGTTCCGGCATCGGTAACGGCATCCATCGCGGACATATTGGTATGACAATGCAGTTCGACGCGCTTCTGCTTTGCGGTATCCTGACGTAGCTTTCTCTTGCGAATAATAATCGTATCCGGTTCGAGAACAGGCTCATGCTCGAATGTATCATCCTTGATTTTTCCGGCGGCGAGAATGCTCATGCCGTTTTTGAGTTCTCCAAGCGGCAGAAGTTCAATTTTTTCTTTCTTGTCGAATAATTTCAGCTTAATCGAGCCGGAAAAGTCAGTTATCTGATAAGTGACGATTCTGTAATCGCTCTTGGTATCTCTGGAATCAGAAGCGAAAATATCTCCGTAGACAACAACGCGCTGATTTCTGGTCTGGAGTGCTTCCGGAATCGGTGTGATGTCGCTCCGGACGGGTCTGCCTTTAATCAGAACATCTTCTCCCCGTTCATAATTGAACTGCGCCGTATTTCCTGTGACAGTCTGCGGCTTATCTGGAATTTTTGGCGTTGTACAGTCGTTCTGCTTCTGGGACGGCGGCGGAAGATACTGCGGCGGTGCCTGCTGAATTGTCTGGTTCAGCTGTGCTTCGGTAAAGACCGCATCACCCTGTAACTTCACAGTAATTTTTTTAGAAAAATGCTTTTCTGTAAATTTTTCAAACTCCTGACAGAACCGGAATTTATTCAGGATTTCCAGTCCGCCGTTATGAATCAGGATATCCAGAATATCATGTTCCAGTTTGACTTCTGCATCGTTCAGGAAACCGTTGATAATCGGCAGTTCACGTTTGAGCATTTCGACAGCGACGGGATAGCTTTCCAGTGTAAAAAGTTCCGGGTCATAGCGGCAGTCAAGCCGGAAATTCCGGACTTTGAGAGCCTTTGCGGTCATCTGTTCAAAGCTGATAATATCCGCGAACGGCACGACGGAAGAAAATTTCGTCACGAAAGTAATATTCTGCAATTTATCTTCGTCATACAGAATATTTTCTATCATGCCCGTCTGTATGGACGGCGGAATTTCTTCCACATACTGTTTCATGAATTCCAAAATAGTCGCATTTGCCATCAATAATCCCCCTCTATGATAAAATTATAATTTTTCGAGTTCTTCGAGCAGAGCCGGAACGATTTCATTTTCCGGAACTCTGCGGAGCGTTTCACCATGACGGAACAGAATGCCGATACCGTTTCCGCCGGCAACGCCGATATCTGCTTCACGGGCTTCGCCGGGGCCATTCACGACACAGCCCATCACGGCAATTTTGACATCTTTATTGATATTCTCGACAGCGTCTTCAACCTGTTTCGCGAGAGAAATCAAATCAATCTGAGTTCTGCCGCAAGTCGGACAGGAGACAATCTGCACACCGCCGCGCTTTCCGATACTCTTGAGAATATCTTTTGCGGCTTTGATTTCGCGGATGGGGTCATCCGTCAGAGAAACTCTGATAGTTTCGCCGATGCCGTCATGTAACAGCGAGCCGATGCCGATTGCCGACTTGATTAGCCCCATACGTTCCGTACCGGCTTCGGTCACGCCGAGATGCAGAGGATAGGGGCATTTTTCAGCCGCTAAACGATAGCTGTCAATCATTCTGTTGACATCAGAAGATTTGATGGAAATCACAATATCATTGAAATCAAACTTTTCCAGCATAGCGGCATGATTCAGCGCACTTTCGACAAGAGCTTCCGGCGTAGGAGAACCATATTTCGCAAGCAGTTCTTTCTCCAGAGAACCGGAATTCACGCCGATTCTGATGGGAATTTTCTTCTCCCGACAGACCTGCGCCACCTGCTTTACCCTGTCCATATTTCCGATATTGCCGGGATTGATTCTGATTTTATCGACTCCGGCGGCGGCGGCTTCGAGGGCGATTTTATAATCAAAATGAATGTCGGCAACTAACGGAATACTGATTTTCTCCTTAATCGCCGGAATCAGTTTGACAGCTTCGAGATTCGGCACAGCCGTCCGGATAATTTCACAGCCTGCCTGTTCGAGTTCGACAGCCTGCCGGACATTGCCTTCGATATTGTCAGCCGGAACGTTCAGCATGGACTGAATGTAAATATGTTCGCCGTTCAGAATACAATTTCCGACTTTGACGGGGTGAATGTTTCTCATCATGAAAAACCTCCTTTTATCGTATCAATAATTCTTTTTTTCTCTAAGTTTCTGATATTCCTGAAATACTTCCAGACATTCGGAACGGTCTAATTCTTCTGCCGTTTCCAGAGACTGCGAGAAGAATTCCTTATCCCTGAATCCGATAGTTTCTGTATCAGAAATATTGCAGCCATAATACACTTTTCGGATATTCGCCCACTGAATTGCCCCCTGACACATCGGGCAGGGCTGAGCCGTGGTATATAATTCACAGCCGGACAGATTGAAAGTATCAAGATTTTTGCAGGCATCGCGGATTGCCATCATTTCGCCGTGACAGGTGGCATCTTTCTGCCGAATCACTTCGTTATGCCCTCTGCCGACAACCTGATTTTCTTTGACAATCACACAGCCGAATGGTCCTCCGTGTCCGGCACGAATACCCTGTTTCGCTTCTTCGACTGCCAGTTGCATATATTGATTCATCTGCGATTCCTCCGGATAGATTATGTATTCTGCCGGAACACTCCGGCAGAGAAGATTTTACTTGTTCGCCAGATTGAAAATATCCTGAACCGTGACAGCAATCATGATTAAGAATAATACTGCCATACCGGCGAAATGCACCATGCCTTCACGTTCGGGACTGACGGGCTTCCGGCGGATGCCTTCAATCGCTAAGAATACGAATCTTGCGCCGTCCAGAGCCGGAATCGGCAGAAGATTGAAAATTCCGACGTTGATAGTAATAAACGACGCTAACGACAGCACCGAGGTCAGATGCTGTTTAAAAGTTTCGCCGTAAGAAGCCGCCTCTCCGATGGTACTGATAATTCCTACAGGTCCCGATAAATCATGAAAACCATATTTTCCGGTAATCAGGTCACGGAGTGAAATCCAGATAAGCCGTCCTGTCGAAATCGTATCCAGAAAACTATAGGAAATCACATTCAGGAACGTCAGCTTTTCCGCCGAAACATAGAAATCCTGACGACCCTGTGTTGCCGTATTATAGAATTTCACGTTCCGGAGCGTCACTTTCTCCCCGTTCCGGCGAACGACTAAAGTCATGGTATCAGAATCGGTATTCTGAAGCTTATAGGATAAATCTGTATCTGTAAAGATTCGCATACCGTCCATATACAGGATTTCATCACCGACCTGTAAACCGCATGTTTCGCTTGTGGAAGTGGAAACTCCGGTATCTTTATCTTTTGTGAAATCGGCGATTTTGAGCGTAATCACATCACCATAGAGCAAAGTTGTCACGAGAATCAGGACGAATCCGAGAATCAGATTCATTGTTGCTCCGGCGACGACGACAAGCATACGTTTCCAGACGGGTTTCCGGTTGAACGCTCTGGGGTCGTCGCTTCCGGAGTCCTCGCCTTCCATGGCGCAGAAGCCCCCAATCGGAAGCAGACGGAGTGAATATTGTGTTTCACCTTTCTGCTTTTTCAGGATAACGGGTCCCATCCCGATGGAGAATTCATTGACTTTGATGCCGCATAACTTCGCGACGGAAAAATGTCCGAACTCATGCAGGGCGATAATTACCCCGAATACAAGCATTGCAACTAAAATCGTTACCATATCATAAATCCTTTCTGACTGTGTCAGCGTCCGGCGATTTGTTCGCGGACGAATTTCCGCGCTTGTGTATCGGCTTCGAGAATATCTTCATAACTGCCGATTTTTCCGCCTTTGACGGTCTGCATGGCTTCGCGGACGAGTTCGCCGATTTCGAGGAATTTAATTTCATCCCGGAGGAAGTGCGCGACGGCTTCTTCATTCGCGCCGTTGACGATTGCCGGACGGAGTCCGCCTTCTTTAATCGCGTCGATAGCGGCGGTCAGGCAGTCGAAAGTTTCATAATCAGGTTTCTCGAATGTCAGTGTTCCGTAATCTGTCAGAGACAAATGCTTTGTCGGGCAGTCCACACGCTTCGGATATAACAGCGCGTACTGAATCGGAATTTTCATATCCGGAACACCCATCTGACCGATAACGGCATAATCCTCGAATTCGACCGCCGAATGCAGAACACTCTGCCGGTGAACGACAATTTCGATTTGTTCTGGAGTGAGGTCAAAGAGCCATTTTGCCTCGATAAATTCAAGACCTTTGTTCATGAGCGTGGAAGAATCTATCGTGATTTTATTGCCCATATTCCAGTTAGGATGTTTCAGCGCGTCAGCGGCGCGGACGTTCTGCAAATCGGCTTTTTTCTTTCCGAAGAAGGACCCTCCGGAAGCGGTCAGAATCATCTTTCTGATTTTGTTCATCTCATTGCCCTGCAAACTCTGGAACACAGCGGAATGTTCACTGTCAACCGGATAGATTTTCACACCTTTTTCGGCGGCGGCTTTCATAACGAGTTCACCGCCGGCGACGAGTGTTTCTTTATTCGCGAGGGCGATATCGTTTCCGGCTTTGACAGCTTTCAGCGTCGGAAGCAGTCCGACCATGCCGACAACGCTGTTCAGAACAATATCAGCATTCTTGTCAGAAGCAATCTGACACAAGCCGTTCATGCCTGTCAGAATTTCGATATTTTCGCCGGAGAGTAATTCTTTCAGTTTTCCGGCTTGGAATTCGTCATAGATGCAGACGCATTCAGGATGGAATTTCTTTGCCTGTTCCGCTAATTTTTCCGCCTGACGGTTCGCGGCTAAGGCAGTAACTTTCAGACCGTGCTTTTCGATAACTTCAAGAGCCTGTGTGCCTATCGACCCGGTAGAGCCTAAAAGAGCGACTTTTTTCATGATTCAAACAACTCCTATTAAGACAATAAACCTATCCGGTCAGACAGGTTTATTGATTTTGCTTACTTTTATAAAATCGGGAATAACTGCATACACCAGTAAAACGCCGGAATGACAAACAAGACGCTGTCGAATCTGTCCATTAAACCGCCGTGTCCGGGCATGATGTTTCCGTAATCTTTAATTCCCTTCTGACGCTTGATAACCGAAGCCGTCAAATCGCCCAGAACGCTGACAGCGGCGCAGACCAGACCTAACAGTCCGGCTTTCAGAGCCTGTAAGATTCCGAAACCAAGACCGCATCCTTTCGCATAGAGAAAGAAAATCAGGACGAATAACAGCGTATTGCTGACAAGTCCGCCGATAAAGCCTTCCACGGTTTTTTTCGGGCTGATTTCGGGGCAGAGTTTTGTCCTGCCTAAGGCAACGCCGGAGAAATATGCGCCGGTATCGGCAATCCACGCGCCGCAGAGTGACAGAATCACATAGAACAGACTATGATTTTCATCATGATTCATAGCCATCAGAAGCGTGAACGAATTTGTGACTAATATCATCGCGGCAATCATAAACGCACCCTGTTCGATTGTGAATGTTTTCGGGTGGCGCATATAGTCCCAGAATATCAGCGTCAGACAGACGGGCATCAGAACCTGATAAAATATGCCTGCCAGCTGCCAGCCTGCTCCGGAAACATCATCCCGCAGCAGTGAGGATAATATAATTGATAAGATTCCGTAAGCCATCACTGCTCCGGTGGAAAGCTTGAATTCCAGTCCGCCGACTGCACGGATTAACTCGAACAGAATCACTCCGACAATCGCCGCGAACGCTAACGGAAATACTATCGTATTGTGCAGAACCAGCACCACTGCCAGAAGAGCCGCGCCAATCACGCCGGAGATAATTCTCTGTTTCAATCAGACACCCCCGAAGCGTCTGCCGCGTCCGGCATAGTCGATTAATGCCTTGTTGAGTTCTTCCGGCGAGAAGTCAGGCCATAACACGTTTGTGAAATAATATTCCGCATAGGCGCACTGCCAGATTAAATAATTCGATAATCTCAGTTCCCCGGAAGGTCTGATAACCAAATCGACATCCGGCATACCGGCGGTATAGAGATGGTCGGCAATGGTCTGTTCGGTGATATCTTCCGGACTGAGTTCGCCGGATTTGACCTTTTCGGCAATCTGCCGGGCGGAATAGGCAATTTCATCCCGTCCGCCGTAGTTGCAGGCGAGCAGAACGGTCAGCTGTGAATGATGGGCGGTATCATTTTCGAGTTTAATCATGCGTTCGCGGATATCATCCGGATAGGCAGTTTTATCGCCTAAGAAAATCGCTCTGACACCGTCGCCGAGGTGCATCTGCACTTCGTCGAGATATTCGCGCATGATTTTCATAATGCCGTCAATTTCAGCCTGCGGACGTTTCCAGTTCTCGGTAGAAAATACATAGAAAGACGCGTACTTAATGCCGATGTCTTTGCAGTACTGCATAATTTTCTTGAAGGTCTTGCCGCCTTCGATATGCCCGAGACTCCGGGGCAGACCGCGTTTTTTCGCCCATCTGCCGTTGCCGTCCATGATAAAGCCGACATGCACCGGAAGCACTTCCGGCAGTTCCTGAGAATCCGTCTTTTTCTTTGTAAAAGCCATATTCAAAAAATACTCCTGCTCAGATGCTCATGATTTCTTTTTCTTTTGCAGAAACAGCCTTGTCAACCTCTTCGCAGTATTTATCGGTCAGTTTCTGTGCCTTCTTTTCGGCTTCTTTCTGGTCATCTTCGGTGAGTTCGCCGTTCTTCTTCATTGCCTTGAACTTATCAACCATATCGCGGCGGACGTTGCGGACAGCGACTTTGGCTTCTTCGCCGTATTTCTTGACGCTCTTACAGAGTTCTTTTCTGCGTTCTTCGGTAGGCTGGGGGAAGGTCAGGCGGATAACATTGCCGTCATTGACCGGGTTGATTCCCAAATCAGAAGCCTGAATTGCCTTTTCGATAGCTTTCAGGCTGTTCTTGTCGAACGGCTGAATCACGAGAGTACGACCTTCGGAAACGGTGATAGAAGCCATATTCTGAATCGGTGTGGGAGTACCCCAGTAATCGGCAGTAATTTTGTCGAGTACTTTCGGATTGGCTCTGCCTGCACGGATAGAACCGAAATTGACCTGTAAGCTGTCTAAGCTTTTCTGCATTTTTCCTTCTGCATGTTTCAGAGTTTCTTTCATAATAAAAATTTCCTTTCTTAGATAAAATTATTCAGGAAGCACAACTGTGCCGACTTGCTTGCCAAGAACCGCATCCAGAATATTATCTGGTCTGCTGAGGTCAAACACGAGCATGGGAAGATTCTGTTCCTTGCACATAGCAGCGGCGGACATATCCATCACGGCGAGATTTTCATTGATAACTTTCGAGAACGGAAGCGTCTCATAGCGTTTTGCATCAGGGAATTTGTTGGGGTCTTTGTCGTAGACACCGTCCACAAGAGTCGCTTTCAGGAGAATTTCAGCACCAATTTCGACACCTCTGAGGGAAGCAGCGGAATCTGTAGAACACAGGGGATTTCCTGTACCGCATCCGAAAATGACAACTCTGCCTTTTTCCAGATGGCGGACAGCTCTGCCGCGGATAACGGGTTCTGCGACCTGCCGCATGGTGATAGCCGTCTGCACACGGGTTTCCACGCCGAGGGCTTCCAGAGCATCCGCAAGTGCCAGCGCATTGATAGCCGTTGCCAGCATTCCCATATGGTCAGCGCGGATTCTGTCGAGACTGCCGCTCATGCGTCCGCGGATGAAGTTGCCGCCGCCGACCACAATGCCGACCTGTGTGCCGACATCAACACATTTCTTGATACTTTCACAGATATTGTTGATAACGTCATAATCCAGACCGAATTTCTTTTCTCCGGCGAGTGCTTCGCCGCTGAGTTTCAGGAGAATTCTCTTATACTTAAGTTCCATCTTACAAGCACCTCACAAATAGACTGATTTTCAAATTTTGATTCACACGCATACATGACAAATGTCTGTATTCAGTATAGCATATTTTTCCGAATCTGTCAAGCAGAACGGGATTTTCGTGGAAGTCCGTAAACCACGGAAAACAGGAATTTTCCGGCACAGGTGAAAATTTTTTCCGGACAAGCCGCATTTCTCCGGAATGCCGTGCATAATCTGATAAAAAAGCAAGGGAGAAACGCACTGTTATGAAAATTTTATTATATCATAAAGATTTCTGCAAACCGGAAGAAAATATTCTGGAACGCGCCGCCAAAAAAGAACACATGTTCCGGAAAACGGTCTGGTGGGATGTGCTGCTGTTTATGCTGACGGGTATCGGCGGAACGCTGTTATTTTTATTTTCTCCGGTTCTGATGAGAATACCAGTATTCTGCATGTTTGTTCCCGTCCGGAACAGCGTCTGGGAAGCTTTGAAGTTATTATACATGCCCTCTGTCCTGACAGGTCTGCTCCGCTGGTTCTGTACGGGAAATCTGCAAAAGGGGATTCTGACGACTTATGCAGAGGGCATTTCCCTGACACTTGCCGGATTTCTGACACTGCATTATCTGTATACGGGCATTCTGGGAACGGAATATTTCAGAGCGGATATGCTGTGTTTCTATGCGTGTGTGATATTTCTGGTATGGTATCTGCGCACCCGTGCGGACAGACAGAAAAAAAGCAGTCTGCCGGGGATTCTGGTGATATTCCTGCTGACAGGCTGCTTTATTTATTTTACGTTCAATCCGCCTGCGCTCGGACTGTTTGCGGAAATCAGTCTTTTACAGCAATGACTTCCACTTCAACAAGTGCGCCCTTGGGCAGGTCTTTGACGGCGACACAGCTTCTTGCCGGCTTGCCGGTGATATACTTGCCGTAGATTTCATTGAATGCTGCGAAATCGGCGATATCAGCCAGGAAGCAGGTTGTCTTGACAACTGCGGAAAAATCAGTTCCGGCGGCTTTCAGGACTTCGCTGAGATTTTTCATGACCTGTTCGGTCTGTCCCTGAATGTCAGAAGCTTCGATATTGCCGGAAGCCGGAACAATCGCAATCTGACCGGACGTATAGACAACGCCGTTCGCCTGTACTGCCTGAGAATAGGGACCAATTGCCGCCGGGGCGGTTTCGGTATAAATTTTTTCTGCCATGATAAAACAACTCCTTAAAAATATTATAAATTTTTTAAATAATATATAAAAATTGCAAGAACAGCTACCGGAACCAGAAAATCCAGTGTTCTGTCAATTTTTCTGATATTCTCAAAATGCTTCTTCAGAATCATATACAGAATGATGCCGGTCAGATACGGAACGGCAAGAATCCAGATAATCAGCCACATATACTGATAACTGAAAAGCAGTTCCGCGAATTTGCCTGTACCGTACAGAATCAGGAACGACACCAGCGCAAGCAGATTGCAAAGACCTCTGCTTTCCCGGTAAACTCTGACCTTGCGTCCGTTTTCTTCTATGAAGTCATCATCTTCGTCATAATATTTCATGACTGATTGACAATCTTGAATCCGGCATCTGTAAGAGCCTGCCGAATCTGACGGATATGCTCATAATTTCTGGTTTCGAGAACAATCCGGAGTACACAGTCTGTGATATCGCTGTCTTCGCTTGCGCGTTCGTGATGAATCGAAACGACATTTCCGCCCAAATCTGCCAGAATTGCAGAAACGCCTTTCAGCTGTCCGGGCTTGTCTTCCAGCTGAATCGTGAGCGTGTCGCTTCTGCCGGATTTCAGCAGACCGCGCTTAATTACTCTGGATAAGATAGTGACATCAATATTGCCGCCGGATACCAGGCAGACAATATTTTTCCCTTTCATATCGGGAATCTTATTGAACATCACAGCCGCCGCCGGAACTGCGCCCGCACCTTCGGCGATAAGCTTATGCTGTTCAATCAGAGCCAGAATCGCGGAAGAAACTTCATCATCCGTGACGGTGACAACGCCGTCGACATATTTTCTGACAAGTTCAAACGTATGTTCACCGGGTTCCTTGACCTTGATGCCGTCCGCAATCGTGCCGACTTTATCAAGGCAGACAATTTCATCCTGCTGGAGTGATGCTACCATCGAAGGCGCACCGCTTGCCTGTACACCGTAAACCCGGATTTTCGGATTCAGATTTTTCAGGGCGAATGCTACGCCGGAAATCAGTCCGCCGCCGCCAATCGGTACGACAACAATATCGACATCCCGGAGCTGTTTGCTGATTTCCAGACCGATAGTCCCCTGCCCTGCGATGACATCTTCATCATCAAACGGATGAATGAACGTATAGCCCATTTCGTCGCGGAGTTCGAGTGCTTTCTGATAGGCATCATCATAGACACCCGGCACAAGGCAGACTTCCGCACCGTAGCCTTTTGTTGCTTCCACTTTCGAGATAGGCGCACCGTCCGGCAGACAAATCAGCGATTTGATGCCGTTCTTTGTGGCGGCGAGTGCCACGCCCTGCGCGTGATTTCCGGCAGAACATGCGATAACGCCCTTTGCCTTTTCCTCATCACTCAGCTGAGAAATCTTATAATACGCCCCCCGGACTTTGAAAGACCCGGTAATCTGTAAATTTTCGGTTTTGAGATAGACATTGGCATCCGGACAGAGTTTCGGGGCATGAATCATATCTGTCTGCCGGATGACATCTTCCAGTACATAACTGGCATGATAAATTTTATCAAGTGTCAGCATAAAAATCACTTCTTTCTGATTTTTCCTGATATTCCATACAGCGGAGCTGTTCCACGAACTGTTTCGCGGCTCGTGCGGAGCGTCCGCTTTTTCTCATGGCGAACTGTTCGGCTTTCAGGGCGAGCGTATCGGCATCTGTTTGCAGACCGGCATCTTTTGCGAGCTGAGCCACAATTTCGAGATATAAATTTTTGTTCGGCTTGTCGAACAGAATCTGAATGCCGAATCTTTCTGATAATGAAATGGTTTCCTGCACGGTATCATTCCGGTGAACTTCATCTCCGGCACGCTGGGAGAAGGTTTCGCGGACAATGTGCCGCCGGTTGCTTGTCGCATAGATGACAGTATTGTTCGCCCTTGCCGAAATACTGCCTTCGAGAACGGCTTTCAGTGCGCTGAAATCGTCGTCATTCTCCTGAAAGCTCAAATCATCAATGAATAAGATAAATTTCAGCGGATTGGCATTCAGTTCTTCGAGCAGTTCCGGGAGCAGATGCAGTTCATTTTTCGATAATTCGATTAACCGCAAGCCTTCATCGGCGAATGTGTTGGCAACGGCTTTGACCGTGGCGGATTTTCCGGTTCCGGCAGAGCCATATAACAGAATATTCGATGCATTCAGACCGTTGAGGAGAGCTTTGGTATTATCAACGACCTGTTTTCTCTGCGCTTCATAGCCGACTAGTTCGCTGAGCTGAATCGCATCCGGACTGGAAACGGGTTTCAGGACATAGCCCTTGTCTGACACGGGATTCAGTTTCATCTGGAACATTTTATATTCCGCCCAGATTCCGAAGCCGTATCTCCCGACAGCGTTCAGCCGTTCAGACCAGAGCGGTTCGAGGTTGATTTCCTCGGCATACCAGTCCGGCTGAAGTCCTTCATATCCGGTGAATTCGCCGTAGCCCATGATAAAATAATGCTGTTTCATCAGTTCTGACGAAATAGAAGCCATTCTGGACAGATAGCGAAGTTCGCGCCTTGCAGATTTGAGCATCGATTCCGGAACAGGCAGCCCCTGTGCCGCAAACCAGGTACAGGGCGTTTCTGCGGAAAGTACCAGATTTGTCAGATATTCCGTCCAGTTGTCCGTATGCGCCTGATAGAGCGAAGTTACAAAGCGATAGAATTCTGCTTTTCTCGTCCACCATTCAATGCCCTTTTCGCCTGTGATTCTCAGTAACTGATGAAACGCATGAAACACTCTGTCATCTTCCAGACGGCGGAAAATCACAAGTTCATCCAGTCTGTCGTGTAAATCGTGAAACATTACTTAATACTTCCGTTCTTGATAGATTCGACAAGTCCGCCGTTTTCGATAATCGTCTGAATAAATGCCGGGAACGGCTCTACCTGATAATCTTCTCCGGTGGTTTCGTTATGCAGAATGCCGTTGTCAAGGTCGGCTGTGATGGTATTGCCTTCCTGAATGGCATCAGCGGCTTTTTCAGATTCGACGATAGCAAGCCCGATATTGATAGCATTTCTGTAGAAGATTCTCGCGAAACTCTTCGCGATAACCAGAGAAATGCCGCTTGCCTTGATGGCGATAGGCGCATGTTCACGGGACGAACCGCAGCCGAAATTCCATCCGCCGACCATGATATCACCCGGCTGCACTCTGGAAACAAAAGTTGTGTCGATATCTTCCATGCAGTGTGCAGCTAATTCCTTATGGTCACTGGTGTTTAAATATCTTGCCGGAATGATAACGTCTGTATCGATATTATCGCCGTATTTGATAACTTTTCCTGTAAATTTCATGATTAAAGCACCTCCTCGGGAGCGGAAATTTTTCCGGTAATCGCACTTGCGGCGGCAACTTCCGGACTGGCGAGATAGATTTCAGAAGTCACATGACCCATTCTGCCGAGGAAGTTTCTGTTCGTGGTGGCAACAGCACGTTCATGTTCGGCTAAGATGCCCATATGACCGCCCAGACAGGGACCGCACGTCGGTGTAGATACCACTGCGCCGCATTCGATAAAGGTCTTTAAATAGCCGGCTTCCATAGCTTCCAGATAGATTTTCTGTGTTGCCGGAATCACGATACAGCGTACACCCTTAGCGACTTTCTTACCCTGCATAATTTCAGCGGCGGCTTTTAAATCTTCGAGTCTGCCGTTGGTGCAAGAGCCAATAACAACCTGCTGAATCTTGATTTCTTCGATTTCATCAGTCGTGTGAGTATTCTCCGGCAGATGCGGGAAAGATACTGTATGCTTGATTTCAGAAAGGTCGATGACATAAGTCTTTTCGTAAACGGCATCTGCATCAGCTTCATATACAACCGGTTCACGGTCGGAATGCGTTCTGACATAGTC
>DGUB01000123.1:0-4561 GCA_002393815.1 Ruminococcus sp. UBA4321
AAAATCAGGTTGTCTTTTTTCCGGTGCGGCATCACAGTCCGGTGTGCAGCTATCAGCTCCGGAACACAATCGAAGCTTATCAGCCGGAGATTATCTTAATAGAAGGCCCTGAAAATGCAAACGACCTGATTCCCGTCCTCACGGACGAGAAAACAACACTCCCGGCGGCAATTTATTATTTCTATAAAGACAAGAAAAAATACATCTCCGAAGATGCCGAAGATTATCATTGTTACTATCCGTTTCTGAATGCCTCTCCGGAATTCACTGCCATGAAAGAAGCGAAGAAATTAAATATTCCGGCGAAGTTCGTGGATTTGCCGTACAGTGAAATCTTAATTAACAGCCGGAAGCACCGGCAGAATTATGCAGATGATTCTTATCTTGTCAAGAGCAAATTTTATCAGAAACTCTGCGAGAAAACCAATCTCCGGAGTTTTGACGAATTCTGGGAGAAATATTTCGAGATTGCCGGACTGCGGCTTTCTCCGGAAGATTTTATCAGACAGATGTATACATACTGTATCTTAACCCGGCAGGATGCCACAAAAGAAGAACTCGATTCCGATGGCTGTATCGCCCGTGAACAGCATATGGCATTCCGGATTCAGGAAGCAATGCAGAACTATCAGAAAATTCTTGTCGTGACAGGCGGCTTTCATTCATGGGGCTTGTCAGAACTTCTGAAATCCCAAGTCAAGCCGGTAAAGCTTCATAAATTTACAGAGGAAATCCAGAACTGCTATCCGATAGCATATTCCTATCAGGCGGCGGATGCGCTCCGGGGCTATGCTTCCGGCATGATGCACCCGTATTTCTATGACAAAATTTCGGAAGCTCTGGAAACTGCCGGAACTCCGGAACTTGTCTATCATCATCAGGCACTGGATTTCCTGACGAAAACCGCAAAGGAAAGCGCGAAAAAAGACATTGCTGTTTCGATTTCGGATATTACTTCCGCTTATTCGCTGATGGAAGGGCTTGCCGCACTCCGGAACTCTCCTGAACCCGGCATTTTTGAAATCTATGACGGCGTAACAGGCGCATTCATCAAGGGTGAGAAAACAGCGGCTTCCTCACTTCCTCTGGAAATCCTGTCGAAACTCGCTACGGGTGATGCGGTCGGACATATCGGCGATACCAATCATATCCCGCCACTGATTTCTGATTTCGAGAACCAGTGCAAAAAATTCAGATTAAAGGCGAATACTGCCGTTCCGCAGGAAGCGGAAATTTCTCTGTTCACCAGTGAAAAAGAACTGGAAAAAAGCAGATTCTTCCACAGAATGGAATTTTTACAGACAGAGTTCTGCAAAATGACAAAGGGTCCTGATTTACATGCCAACAAGGACAGAAGCCGCGTCCGTGAACTCTGGAAATACTGCCGCAGTCCGCAGACAGATGCTTCTCTGGTTGACCATACGACTGACGGCTCAACCCTCGAGGAAGCCTGTAAAACTGTCGCTTCTAAAATGATTCATCAGGAACACCGCTGTGAAATTACAGCACAGGTCAGTGTTGACTGCTTCCTGATGGGCGTGACGCTCCCGGATGCCGATATTTTCCTGATGGAGCAGATTCTCGCGAATGACGGTGATTTCTTCTCACTCGGCAAAGGTCTGTATTATTTCGATATGCTTCACGAGTTAAGAAATCTCTATGATTTCGCAGATGATGCAAATCTGAAATATATGGAACAGTGCTTTACAAAGCTGATAGCCCTGCTGCCGTCTATGGGCGCAGTGCAGCCGGAACAGGCACAGGACTGCATTAAGATATGCAGATTGTTATACAACGTTTCCGGCAGAGTGTTCCCGGAACGGCAGAGCGAATTCAAATCGGCACTGCTGACGCTCGCTGAACGCGACCAGAAGGAATCTTCGGTTTACGGAGCGGCGATGGGCTTGTTATACGCTCTTGACGGGAATTATCTCCAGTCGGCGGAAAATGCAATGCAAGGCTACCTGACCGGCTCGCCTGCCATGAAAAAACAGGGTGCATCTTATCTGAAAGGCTTATTTGAAACCGCCCGTGATATCGCCCTGATGGATAAGAATTTCTTAGCCATGACAGATGTATTATTATCCGAAATGGAATATGATGATTTTATGGAAATTCTGCCGTCGTTAAGACTGGCATACAGTTATTTCACGCCGTTCGAGATTCAGGAAATCGCCGGAGAAGCCGCTTCTCTCCACGGTCTGAAAGAAGACCTGACCTTACAGTCCGGTCTGGATGAAGCACTTATTGCATTCGGCGCGGAACTCGATGCCGAAATTTTCAGAGTCATGCGGGGTGAAACTGTATGACAAATGATTTTGAAATCGAAAACGGCGTATTAATCAAATATAGGGGAAAGGGCAGTTCCGCGGGCATTCCGAAAAAATTAATCAGCATCAGCATTCCGGAAGGTGTGACAACTATCGGAAACTCTGCTTTTTCGTGCTGTAACGGCATTGAAAGCGTTATTATTCCGGACAGTGTAGAGGCAATCGGAGCAGATGCCTTCTATGGCTGTAAAAGCCTGAAATCGGTTGAAATTCCGGAAAGTGTCAGAAAAATCGGAAGCAGTGCTTTTTCCAGCTGTCCGAATTTGACTTATGCCAGAATTCCGGAGACCGCCGCACATATCGGAGAATATGTTTTTCACAGAACTCCTTTAGCAGAAGGCTATCCGGACGGATTTGTCATTCATCATCATGTGTTACTGGAATATATCGGCAATGAAAAAACAGTTATCATTCCGGAAACGGTCACAAAAATCCGGTTTATGGCGTTCTGCTGGAATTCTATGGAAAGACTTATCATTCCGGATACAGTTCAGAAAATAGATGATGAGCCGGTTTACGGATGTTCAAAGCTCCGGAGTGTGACAGTATATGGCATCACATTCACGCTCGGACAAGAGATGGAATTCTACTGGAAACCTGTGTTCAAGCTGATTTGTGCCGTCCGGAAGCTTCTGGATAATCCGGAATATCATAAAAGCATTGTGTATCTGAATCAGAACAGAAGAAGTATTTTCTGTCTGGACAGTGAAACCTTCCGGAAGGTTCTGGAAACCGGAAAAATCTTTACAGAGAATATCATTGATAATTATATCCGTTACGCTATCGAACATCAGTACTATGAAAAGCAGATTTTACTGACAGAGTATAAATATCAGCATTTCGGCTTTAAAGAGATAGGAGAAAAACTCAAGCTATGATAAATTATGAAATCAGAGACAATACGCTTATCATTCCGGAGGGCGTGACGGCCATTCCGGAAGACACATTTTCCGGAAACGAAACTATTACCCGTATCATCATGCCGGAAAGTCTGAAAATTATCGGCAAAGGTGCGTTTTATGGTTTCAAAAATCTGACAGAAATACAATTTTCACAGAATCTTGTCAGCATCGGAAACGGCGCATTCGGGTGCTGTTCCAAACTGAAAAGCGTCAGAATTCCGGACAGTGTAAATCATATCGGAATCGGTGCGTTCCGCTGGTGTGGTAAACTGGAAACTGTCACACTGCCGGATTCGCTGACCGTTATCCGTAAGAAAGTATTTTCCAACTGTCTGAATCTGGAGCATATCACAATTCCGGAAAGCGTTGTCAAAATCGAAGAAAAAGCCTTTGAGTATGCAAATCTGAAAGAAATAGCAATTCCGGAAGTCTGCTGTATCGAAAAAAAGGCTTTTTCATACAATAATACAAAACTGGAAAGAATTATCATTTCTGAAAAGCTGAATGAGGTCTGTGCAAGCGCATTCAAGGGTAATATTCGTCTGAAAGAAATTGTCTGCCGTGATATGCGGTTTCCGGTATCAAAAAATTTCAGGACAGATGAGATAATTGCAGTGATTGTCAGCATCAGAAAATTTCTGGAAAATCAGGAGTGTTCGGCATATCTTTCAGAACATTTCAGGATTGTGCTTTCTGTCTGCAATGCCAAAATTCTGAAAGAATTACTGCTTTCCGGAAAAGTTTTCACGAAAAATAATATTGATGAATCTATTCAGTATGCCAATCAGATAAAAAATTATGAGGTACAGCTTCTGCTGATGAATTATAAAGCAAAGCATATCGGCTTTCAGGAGATAGGAGAAAAATTAAAGCTATGACCGATAATCTTTTTGAAATCAAAGACAATGTTCTGATAAAATATCACGGAAAAGAAAACTATATTATGCTTCCGGACGGCATCACGCGAATCGGGGAATATGCGTTCTGCGACCGTGAAAATCTCTGCATGGGTATCATGGAAATCAAGGGTGTGTATATTCCGGAAGGTGTTGTTTCTGTCGGGCATTCGGCATTCCGGAACTGCTACAATCTGGAAAGAGTATCTCTGCCGGAAAGCCTTGTCAGGATAGAATCCTTTGCTTTTCGGAATACCGGAATTAAAGAAATCGCATTTCCGGATAATCTGCGCTATTTCAATGATGATGCTGTGGAATACCACGGTTTGAAAAAGGTTTCTTATCGGGGTGTGATATTCTCGCCTGCATACAAGTGTTATGTACGTCTCAATATATCCCATGTGATGAAATCGCTCCGGACGGATAAAGTTCC
>DGUB01000123.1:4649-7608 GCA_002393815.1 Ruminococcus sp. UBA4321
TGAAAAATTTATCTCCAGAAAAAATATCGACAGGCTGATTCAGGTCGCAATTGAGCAGAAAGCCCATGAATTACAGCTGATACTGACAGATTATAAATATCAGCATTTCAGGTTTCAGAATCCGGCGGATAAATTGAAATTGTAATTTCAGAAAAGAGGTTTCAGCATGGACAATGATTTTTTTATTTTGTGTGACGACTTAATTGAATATCATGGCAGAGAAGAAATCGCTGTGATTCCGGAAAGCGTTGTCCGGATTTGTCCGAACGCGTTTTTTGGCTGTACAACTCTGAAAAAAATCATCATTCCGGACAGCGTCATAAAAATCAAGCATTCGGCATTTGCGAATTGTACCAATCTGGAAAGCCTCAATATTCCGGAGAGTGTGACAGAAATCGGAAACGGTGTATTCTGGGGCTGTGACAGCCTGAAAAGCCTTGCTACAAAATACGGCGCATTTCCGCTGGTGCATTACAATTGCTGGAAGCTGCTTCCAGATGTGTTCAGTCTGTTTTCTGCGGAAAATGCAGATGAAATAGAATCTTGTTTTTCCCGTACAATCGAGAAACTGGTGCTGTATTCTGCTCAGGAAATCATCGCAGTGATTTTGCAGTCAGAAAAATTCGCCTGTCTGCTGACCCCGGAACTGACTGACAAACTGATTCAACGGGCAATTGAAATGAAACACTATGCAATTCAGCTGATGCTGACGGATTATAAATATCAGCATTTTGAATTCAAACAGAAAGATTTATATCTGTAAAGGGGAGAAATCACATGACAACAGAAGAACAGGTAATTAACCGCTGGCGGCTGATTCTCGGCAGACAGTCCGATAAAGATTTGCATTTCAGCGGTTCGGACAGAGAGGTCAGAGGTCTGGAAGATATGGAAAATCTTCTGGAATATCTCTACGAACAGGCTTCTGGTGAGGATGTCCGTCAGGAAGACGGCAGCGGCAGTAGAAAAGGCGGAAGCGGAAAATCCAATCTCAACGCTGCCAAATGGATTACCAAAGTCCGCGAACTCTTTCCGAAACAAACTGCCGAAGTCCTCGAAAAACAGGCTCTTGAAGAATTCCACATGACAGAACTGCTCACAGATAAAAAAGTTCTGGAACAGATTCAGCCGGATATGAATTTATTAAAGACCGTTCTGCAATTAAAGCACCTCATGAAAGGCGAAGTCCTCGAAACGGCGAAGATGATAGCACAGAAAGTCGCTGACCAGCTCCGCGAAAAACTGGAGAATGATATCAAGCGTTCCATTCTGGGACGAATTGACCGGAATTCTTCCAGTCCGGTGCATTCGGCGCGGAATCTCGATATCAAGAAAACTATCCGCCGAAATCTCAAAAACTATGACCCGGAATCCGGTCAGCTGATTCTACAGGATATTTATTTCAATAACCGCGTGAAAAAATACAGCACATGGCGCGTGATTATCGCGATTGATGAAAGCGGTTCGATGCTTGGTTCTGTGATTTACAGTGCAGTCATGGCGCAGATTATCTCGAAACTGCCGTTTGCTGACGTGAAACTTGTCATTTTCGATACCAGTATCGTGGATTTATCCAGTCAGGCGGAAGACCCCGCCGAAATCCTGATGAGCGTTCAGCTCGGAGGCGGTACGGATATCGGAAAAGCCCTTGCTTACTGTGAACAGCTTATCGAAACGCCCGCGAAAACCTGTGTTCTGTGCGTGACTGACCTCTATGAGGGCGCACCGGAAAGATATTTATTAAACACCAGCCGGAATATTATCGAATCCGGCGCAAAACTGAATTTCTTAACCGCTCTGGATGAAACTGCCAATCCGGCATATGACCGTCAGCTCGGTCAGAAACTCGCGAATATGGGCGCATTCGTCGGCGCACTCACGCCGGAACAGTTAGGCGATTATATCGGGAGGATTTTCTCATGAATACAAGTGATTTTGAAATCAGAGATAATATCTTAATCAAATATCACGGCAACGGCGGAGAAGTTATCATTCCGGACGGTGTGACAAGTATCGGAAAAAGAGCCTTCCTGAAGTGCAAGAGTCTCACAAGCGTCATCATCCCCGACAGTGTAACAAATATCGGAAGTATGGCATTTTCCGGATGTACAAACCTGATGAATGTGAGGATTCCAGACAGCATGGAAAGCATCGGACATTACGCTTTTTCAAGGTGTACGGAACTGAAAAGCCTGACATTTCCCTGCACTCTGAAAGAAATCGGCAGCTGCCTTTGTGATTATTTTACACAGATATTTCTTCGTTTTCCAGATGGAAAATCTTTTCGGGTTCATGGACGGGAAGATGAAAAACTGAATTTTATGATTCAAAAAGATTATTTCAAAAATATAGATGACAAATATCTGTTTGTCGTGGAATTGTATGCTTTCGGTTTTGATGATGAAGGGCTTTTTCCGTATATGAAGAAAAACTTCAGGAAATTATTTCCGTTTATGCTGGAAGAAGAAACCATTCCGGCTCTGAAAAAAATTCTGGATTCCGGAGAAGTCGTTACCAAAAGAAGAATTGATAAACTGATTCAGTATACGATTGAAAACCAGAAACATCAGGCACAAATCCTGCTGACGGATTATAAATATCAGCATTTTGAATTCAAATCCATGGGGGAGAAACTTAAGTTATGATGATGATTATGGAACTGAAAGATTTTGAAATCGAAGATAATATTTTGGTCAGGTATCACGGAGACAGTGAGCATGTCGCCGTTCCGGACGGTATCACAGAAATCGCACAGGGTGCTTTCAATACCTGCCGGAGCATCCGGAGCGTGAAACTTCCGGAAAGCGTGGAAACTATCGGAGCAGGAGCATTTCACTGCTGTTTCTATCTGGAAGAAATCAATATTCCCGAAAAAGTTACAAGAATCGAATCCGGTACGTTCTATGACTGCAAGCTCAAAAAGATTCAGCTTCCGGAAAAGCTGACCTGTATCGGCAGA
>DGUB01000040.1 GCA_002393815.1 Ruminococcus sp. UBA4321
GCACGGTCACAGGCAAGACTGGGGTCTGTTTCGTTTTCGGCAGGCTTGTAGGCACCGCATTTCAGTTCCAGATGCACTTCCCCCTGACAGCATTTGATTTCACGGGAAAGCTTCTCGATTTTTTCCTTGCACCCGTAAAACCGTGTCAGCACGACAAAATGGTCATCCGAAAATCTCGAAACCAGTGAACCCTGAAATGCCTGTTCTATCATGCCGGCGATTTTTTTCAGCAAGTCATTGCCCTCATGAAATCCGTATTTTTCGTTATAGGACTTGAAATTTTCAATATCGAAGAATAAAAATACAATATTGTCCTTGTCCGTCGTGACATAGCCGAGCAGTTTTTCTGCTTCGCTCCGGAAGTATACCATATTGTGAATGCCTGTGAGTTCGTCTTCGACGGAAATCCGGCTCAGATGCTGATTCAGCTGTTCCAGATTCTCATCTTTTTTCGCCTGTGTGATTGTCCGGTTATAGTTCGCGAAACTGAACAGAAGCGTCGAAAGATACATCGTGAACATGTTAATCTGTGTGGCAAGTGTCGTGCCGATTTCTTCACTGTTCGGGGGCGGAATCATATCAATCCGGAAATAGAAAATCAGATACGAAGATGACAGAATCAGGAACGAAACCAGCGGTCTCCACGTCAGCAGGCAGACAACAAATAATTCCATCGTCAGGAATGTGAGAATCTGTTCGCCTTTTGCATAGTCATTATAGGAAATCGTCAGCCCGAAATAAATACAGATAAACGAAAAAATCCACTTGACGACCTCTCCGACAACAGGGTTATCTTTCTTCCCCTTGACAAACCGCACCGCGAAAATCAGCATACAGCTTCCGGCGGTCAGCAGAATCAGATAGTTCAGATAATATTTTTCAAAATAATAGGAGAACGGCTTCGCCTGCCCTTCGGGAAGTTCGAGAATCGTCCTTGTCATGCGGATAATCATCCAGATTTCCAGAACGACAACAACAATGGACATATAAATGCTTGCCTTCATATTCGCTGCATAGAAATAATCCCGGACATAGGGCGATTTTTTATCTATGCCGAGCCATTTCATGATTTTTTCTTTCAATGCGCATCACGCCTTTCCAAAATCAGAGCATTGCCCTGTTTTTT
Organism: Ruminococcus sp. UBA4321; assembly: GCA_002393815.1. GTDB lineage: Bacteria > Bacillota > Clostridia > Oscillospirales > Ruminococcaceae > UBA3855. Next base: position 1,127 of record DGUB01000040.1, read on the forward strand.
TATATTATAACAGATTCTGATAGAAAAGTCAAACAGGAAAGTATAGGCAATTTTTCCTAAAATTAAAATAAAATTTTGTATATTATGTCAATTGCTTTTAAACATAATTCTATGGTAAAATGTTCAAAAAGACGAAAACGGAGGTATCTGCTTATGCAACATACACCAATTACACCCAAATTTCCGCATATGCTTCACGGCGGTGACTACAATCCCGAACAGTGGAAGGCATATCCTGACATTCTGAAACAGGATATTATACTCATGAAAAAAGCAGAAATTAACTGTGTCAGCCTTGGCATTTTCTCGTGGGCTGAAATAGAACCCGAAGAAAATCAGTTCAGCTTTGATTTTCTGGATAAGATTATCAATACACTATATGAAAATCAGATTCATACAGTTCTGGCTACGCCGTCCGGAGCGCGTCCGCACTGGCTGGCGGAGAAATATCCCGAAGTCCTCAGAACCGATGAAACCGGCAGAAAAGCTTTGTTCGGTCAGCGTGAGAATCACTGTTATACTTCTCCGGCATACCGGGAGCGTGTCAGAATGATAGATACCAAACTTGCCGAACGCTATGCTTCGCACCCGGCTGTGATACTCTGGCATATTTCCAATGAATTCTGCGGAGAATGTCACTGTGAACTCTGTCAGAATGCGTTCCGGCAGTGGCTGAAAGAAAAATATCACACACTGGATAATCTCAATCATGCATGGTGGTCGCATTTCTGGTCGCATACTTACACGGACTGGAATCAGATTCACAGCCCCTCGCCGATTGGGGAAACTTCCGTTCACGGGCTTTCCGTTGACTGGAAAAGATTTGTCACTTATCAGAGTACGGATTTCATGAACGCCGAAATTGATGCTGTCAAATCCGTAAACCCGCAAATTCCGGTGACGACTAATTTCATGGGAATGTATGCCTACGGACTGGATTATACTGCCATGAGCCGGAAACTGGATGTCATTTCCTGGGACTGCTATCCGGAATGGCACGCCTTCTGGGGAAATCATAATGTCGCTCTGGTGGAAAGCCTGTCTCATGACATGTCACGCGCTCTGAAACAGCGTTCCTTCCTGCTGATGGAATGCACTCCCAATACGACCAACTGGAGAAGTATCAGCAAGCTGAAAAAACCCGGTATGCATGAATTATCCGTTGTGAATGCCGTCGCACATGGTGCTGATTCCGGCATGTATTTTCAGATTCGGCAGAGCCGGGGAAGCTGTGAAAAATTCCATTCTGCCGTGATTTCCCATACCGGAACGGAACATACACGCACATTCCGGGAAGTTTCCGAAACAGGCAAGTTATTGCGGAAAATAGATTCTGCGGTCTACGGTTCGTCAACGCCGGCGAAAACTGCGATTATTTTCGATACCGAAAATAAATGGGCATTGGATGTGATTCAGGGTCCCCGGAATATCGGACTTGACTATTTCGGCGCGATTCAGAAATGCTACCGCTATTTCTGGAAAAACGGTATCAATACGGATATCGTTGACGAAACAGCTGATTTCTCAAAATATGAACTTGTTATTGCGCCTATGCTTTACATGTTCCGTTCCGGCATTCAGGAGAAGTTAAGAAAGTTTGTCGAAAACGGCGGTACACTCGTCACGACTGTATTTTCCGGAATCGTCAATGAAACAGACCTCTGCTTCCTCGGCGAAGCAACGGAAGAAAAACTCAGCGATGTCATGGGCTTCTGGATTGAGGAAACAGACGCGCTCTATGATGACGAACATAATCTGCTGAATTATCAGGATTTGAATTATGAACTTTCCGAACTCTGCGAACTTCTTCATCCGACAACCTGTAAAGTTCTGGGAACGTATCAGAAAGATTTCTATCAGGGAATGCCTGCCCTGACGCTGAACGCATTCGGCAGAGGGCTTGCCTATCATATTGCGGCTTCGGCGGAAGAAAGATTCTTTGATGATTTCTTCTCGGAACTTGTTCCCCAGCTGAATCTGGAACGCGCGATGGAAACCAACGTTCCGGAAGGCTGTTCTGTGACATGGCGCGAAGATGCACAGGGCAGAAAAATCATCTTTCTACAGAACTATGCAGAAGAATCCAAAGAAATCCTCCTGGATAAAACCTATCAGGACATTGTCACGGACGAACTCTGTAAGGATTCGCTGACAGTCGGCGGCTTTTCGTTCCGGATTCTGAGAACACTGGAGGAAACTGCTCATGAATGAATTCAGATACGCGCTGAAAAAAGCCTTCTCTCTGGAAGAAGACTCCGCCACACATGAGGAAATCAAGAAACGCATCATCAGCGGCGGACAGGTCACCGGTACAAATATGTGTGTTCTCATATGTGCAATTCTGATTGCTTCAGTAGGCTTAAACGTCGGCTCGACGGCAGTCATTATCGGTGCGATGCTGGTTTCTCCGCTGATGGGCAGCCTTTTGGCGATGGCATTCGGCGTGGCTTCGGCGGACAAGTCCCAGCTGCTGAAAAATCTCTATGGCTTTCTTCTGCAATTGATTATCAGCCTGATTGTTTCAACAGTTTATTTTCTGCTTTCACCGCTGAACGAACCGACTTCGGAACTGCTGGCAAGAACACAGCCGACTTTCTATGATGTGATTATTGCGACAGCCGGCGGTTTTGCCGGAATTATCGGCAGTACGCGCCTTGACAAGGCGAATAATATCATCCCTGGTGTTGCAATCGCGACTGCACTGATGCCGCCTGTCTGCACCTGCGGCTATTCCATTGCCCATGCCGAATGGGAAATGCTTTCCGGTGCGGCGTATCTGTTTATTGTCAACTGTTATTTTATTTTTGTTTCTGCCGTGGTGATTCTGGATTTGCTGAAAATTCCGAAAATCAGCAATATCAATGAAAAACAGTGGAAACGCCTGAAAATGGCTATCATCCGGAATACTATCATAGTACTCCTGCCGAGTATTTTCTTCACTGTCTTAATGCTGAAAGCACATCAGCAATAAAAAAAGCCTGCTTTCCGGAATTCCGGGAAGCAGGTCATTTTTCAGCCTATCACGATAAAATCAGATAAGACATAGCCTGTGTAATTCTTCCATGTGACGACATACCAGTTATTTGCCATGCCGTAGACAGTAACAGCTTCCCCGTTGGGGATGGAAGTAATTCTCGCGCCGTTGATACTGGGATAGCTTCTCAGGTTCAGTCCGGAACCGTCCGTGACGACAACGCCCTTGACAACTCGTGTGGGAGTCAGGAACGGAATGCCGAAATAATCACAGAGCGATTCTGTCAGATTGGCAGCAATGGCATCCAGACTGGTGCGAATCCATTCGGCATCTTCTTCGTTGTCGTGATAGCCGAGTTCGCAGAACACCGCGACTGCATTGGTTCTTGTGACTTCTCCGAGGCTGACAGTCGGTCGAGCCGTGACTTTGGAAGGAAGCGGATAAACGCTTTTCATATTATTCGCGATGGTAATCGCCAGTTTTTCGCTCGCCATGCTGTAGGGGGAATAATAAATATCTACTCCGCGAAGCTGACCGCTCAGGCTTTCCGGGGCGGCGTTGGAATGCAGCGCAAGATGCACATCGTAGTAAGCGGCATTGGAATCTGCAATCGCGCCGGCAGCCTGGCGGTTCGGGTCATTCCGGGTGAAGGCAATGCCGCTGGCTCTTAAATAAGGCTCCATGGCATCGGCTAACAGGTTCATATATTGTTCTTCATTGCCGCCGTTGACATAGGGATTGAATTCCTGTGTCGAGGGGCTTAAAAAAATTTTCGGCATGAATATTCTCCTTTCATAGAGATACTATATTCTATGCCGAAAATTCCGGAAACGTTCTGCAATCAGAGATTTCCGAAGACAATATTTCTCATCAGCTTTGCCGCCGGGGAAGTGCCGGCGCAGGCGGTCTGCACCCAGAAGAAGACAACAAGCTTTTCCAGAGAGTCAACACAGAAATAAGTTCCTGTCCAGCCGTCCCAGCCGAATTCGCCGAGGTTTGCAATGGTTCCGGCTTCTGCCTTATCGGTCAGGACACGCACCAGACAGCCGTAATCATAGCCGCGCAGGGAATCCCACTGCTGGTCTTTTTTGAAGCTTTCTCCGCCAATCTGCGGCGTTCTGATATATTCGAGAGCTTTTTCGCTGAGGATTCTTGCGCCGTTTTCGCCGATGCCGCCGTGTGCGAGCGCGTTCGCAAATTTCGCATAGTCCGGAATCGTGGAGCATAACCCTGCACCGCCGGAAATAAATGCCGGAAGCGTTCGATAATCATTCAGTCCGAGATGACAGGCAGTATCGGGAATCAGTTTTCCGTCTTTGGGTTCGTAGGCGGCTGTAAAACGATGCTGCTTTTCTTCCGGAATGTAGAAATCTGTTTCTGTCATGCCGAGCGGACTGAAAATATTCCGGAACAGATATTCTCTGTAATCCATGCCGGAAACTGCCTGTACGACACCGCCGAGAATATCCGCAGAAGTGCCGTAATCCCAATGGGTGCCGGGGTCGAATTCGAGGGGAATTTCTGCCATGCGGCGGCAGTATTCGGCAAGACCGATTTCGTTTTCCGTACCGCGTTTCTGTTCCATTTCGTAATAAAATGCGGCAACATCTTTCTGTGTCTGGTTCATGCAGTTGGGGTACGGCATACCGGAAGTCATATTCAGCAGATGCTGTATGCGCATTTCTGTCTTAGCCGGGCGCGGCTTGCCGGATTCGTCATAGACTTTCATGTCCGCGAATTCCGGAAGATACCAGCTGACCGGGAAATCCGGGTGAAGTTTTCCCTGTTCCACAAGCTGCATGACAGCAACGGCTGTCATGGGCTTTGTCATAGAGTAAATCCGGAAGATGGAATCCATCTGCATGGGCTGATTTTTTTCGCGGTCAGCCATGCCGAAGGAATTGGCATAAATGCATTTGTAATCCTGATAAACTGCGGCATTCGCGCCGACAAAGTCACCGTTTTCCAGACAGTGATTTATCATATTGTCAAGTAATTCTTTCATGAGCAAGAACCTCTTTTCATAGAATTATCATTTTAAAAAATAGGTGGAAGGGTGGATGGCGGAAACTATCTTTTTTATATTTTTTAGAAAAATTTTTTTGCAAGTACGATAGTATAACCCTTCCAACCTTCCACCTTTTAGTTCAGCATAAATTTATTTTATTCATACCGGATTTCTTCAAGGCGGACTTCGATTGCCTTATCCAGCGTAAAAGAGTAAATATACGCCTGCTTGACCGGTTCGCCGAGTACCAGTTCCATCGCTTTCTGATACAGACCTAACTGAACGGCATATTTCTCCGTCAGTTCGCTGCCGTTCTGCACCCGGTCTGTTTTGTAATCGACGATAACCCAGCCGCCCGGCTCATGAAACAGCAAATCCACTGTGCCTATCATGATACCGTCTGTATCCAGATAGTTTTGCAGAAGCATGGAAGTTTCCGGCAGATGCAGCTTGCCAATCTGAACGAATAACTGCTTTTCTTTCATCACGGAATCAGAAGCCGCGATTCTCTGATATAATGCACCGTCAAAGAATGCCCTGATTTTTTCCGGCTGAATGGCTTGCGCTTCCACAGGTTCGAGAATATCGGCTTGCAGCATTCGCTGCATTTCCTGTTCCGGATTCTGCGCGGCTGCCTGAAAATCCATAAACTGCATGATTTTATGAATTGCCGTACCTCTTGCCGCACCGTGCAGACGGCGGATTCTGCCTTCTTCGTCTTCGAGCATGAATTCCGGAATCTGGATTTGTTCCGTCATGCCGGTTTCCGGATGCGAAAGGGAAGTTACCGTCCGCTTTGCCGGGAGTTCGGTCAGATGGGAAGTATACTGCCATGAAAGCTGGTTTCGTATCTGGCTGACAAGTTTCGCGGCAGGTTCGGCAGAAGCAATTACTTTTTCTTCGGTCTGGGATTCGGCAGATGTTCCGGCAGTCCAGACATGATATTCCGCCATAGGGGAAGCAATGGATTTGCCCTCATCCATGGCTTTGCGCAGATAGTCTGCTTCGTCGGAAGAAAGCAGATAAGCAAGAATCCAGTCCTGCATGCTGTTCAGTTCGGGCGCGATGTCCTTCACCGCATAGGATTCCAGAAAGCCGCCCATATTGCAGATATGATTCTTGGGACTGCATCCGGTATAGATTTCATCTGTCACGAGAAACAGCTTCTGCTTGGCTCTGGTGAGTGCGACATAGAGCAGACGCATTTCCTCGCTTTTTTCTCTTTTGTCCTGCTGATACTGCAAATACTGATAAATTCCGGAAGTCAGCTTGATACAGCGTTTGCGGTCAATCATCTGCAAGCCGAGCATTCCGTGTTCTGCCGGAAGAACAGGCGGCGGCGCAGGGCGTTTATTGAACGCACGTTCCGAATGCAGAAGAAAGACAAACGGATATTCCAGACCTTTGGATTTATGAATGGTTTTTATCGAGACATAATTTGCTTTCTGACTGAGCAGATTTGCAGAAAATTTTTCGCCGCTTTCCTTGAGATAATCCAGATAGCGGAGCCAGCCGCTTAAACTGCTCTGCGCGGTCAGGTCAGCATGTTCCCGATAGCTGAGGGCATATTCTGCGAAGATTTCGAGATGCTCGCGGCGTTCGTCCGCATGTTCATACAGGCTCTGGAGAGACATAAAATCTGTCATTTCATAGATTTCATACAGAAACTGTTCGAGCGGCATGGTATCGGCAAGAGAGCGCATCTGTGCAAGCTGTTCCAGAAACATATGACATTTCCGGAACAGAACAGAATCTTCCTGTTCGGAGAGAGTCTGCATCTGGAGATAGATTCTTCTGCCGTCACCGGAGATTTTCAGCATGGCTAAATCTTCGGGAGTGAAGCCGTAAACGGGTGATAATAGTACGCCAGCCATGGCGACATCCGTCATGGGATTGTCAATCACCCGGAGCAGATTCATCATCAGCTGAATTTCGGGAAGTGTCAGGAAGCCGTCATCTTCATCGAAAGCGAACGGAATGCCTCTTTTTTTGAGGGCTTCGCCGAGGATTCCGGCATATTTTTTAGGGGAACGCATCAGAATGCAGAAATCTTTATATTCGCACGGTCTGACAGTACCGTCCTGCATGACCGGAAACTGCTGTGCTATCATAGAAGCAATCGTATCGGCAGTACAGTCTGACTGTAAATCTTCGCCGGAGTAGTCAGAGCCGGATTTCGGAACAATGACCTGCACGCCCTGATATTTTTTATCCAGATTCTGATAATCCGACGCGCCGAAATTCAGCTGTTCATCTTCTGTATAGACGAGTTCGCCGCATTTTTCGGACATGACATTCCGGAACAGTTCGTTGATAAAATCCAGAATGCCGGGCGCACTGCGGAAGTTCTGGTTCAGGTAGATTCTAGCCATTTCATCGGCTTTGCAGTCCGCGAGCGGCGTACTGTCCTGAATGGCTTTTCTGAAATTTTCGGGATTTGCCTGCCGGAAACGGTAGATAGACTGCTTGACATCGCCGACGAGAAACGCGTTCGTTCCGTAACGGAGCGTTCTGCCGTCTTCCGAAATGCGGCAGTCCTGTGACAGCAGCTTGAACAGGCAGTCCTGCTTGTCGTTGGAATCCTGATATTCGTCAATCATAATCAGCTGATATTTCCGGGCGAAGGATTCAGCAAGCTCCGAACGGTGCAGAATGCCGTTTTCATCGAGATTTCCGAGCAGACCAAGTACAAGATGTTCAGCATCATCAAAGCTGAGAACATTCTGTTCTTTCTTTTCCTGAAACAGCGCGGTCTGGTATTCCTGCGTGAGTTCCAGAAGCAGAGGAATGACCTGTTTCTGAATTTCAGAATCTTCTTTCCAGAACGTCAGGGGTGTGAGTGTTCCGTCAACAAGCTGATTATATTTGTTTTTATAGATTTCTCTAATTTGCCCGAAGATATTTTTATCTTCCTCACGGTAATAATCTGCATTTTTCTTGCCGCCGGGGAAAGGCTTGAATTTTGTAATCTGATATTTCAGAGGACCATTCAGAAGCGTGTTTTTGTCCGCTGAGCGCACAAAAGTTTCATGCGCCCGGAATCTGGCAATATCATCATTCAGGATAATTTCATATTTTCTGTCGCCGGGGCAGTCGAAGGCGTCGACTGCGAAAGTGCGGCTTTCTCCGGCAAGGGCAATGCACTCCTGAATGCCGTCGAGAAAGGTTTGTTTCACGCTGTCGAAGAAACAGTCATCTTCTCCCTGACAGAAAGCTTCCGCCTGTTTTATCCAGTAATCCGGAAACGCCAGCGAATTGAGATAGCCGGCTGTCAGGAGAATAAATTTTTCCAGTTCGGCATCTTCCTTGACGCAGAAATAATTGAATAGTAATTTGATATCCGTTTCCCGGTTTTTGCTCCACGATTCCAGAACGGACTGGAGCGCACGTTTCTTGAAGACATATTCTCTTGCAGGCTCGGCAATGCTGAACTGGGAAGAAACGCCGCAGGCATCGGCATTTTCCCGGATAAAGTCAAAGCAGAACGAATGAATCGTCGAGATTTTGGCACTGCTCAAAGCACTTCTCTGCTGAATCAGCCAGTCATAAGCCGGTTCCTGATGTCTGCCCTGCTGATTCATTTCGTCAAGGGTTTCGGTAATTTTCCGGGCAAGACGCTGTTTCATCTGTGCGGCGGCATCTTTCGTGAACGTGACAACGATAATTTCATCTGCGGCGACGCGCGTATCCGGAGAAGGGTCAGCCAGAATCTCCAGTAATCTTTCCACGAGAACGGCAGTTTTTCCGCTTCCGGCGGCGGCAGAAACAATAATGCTTCTGCCTCTGGTGTGAATGGCATTTTCCTGCTGTTTAGTCCACTTCATGAGTTTCTTCCTCCTCCGGCTGTTCCGGCTGTTCGCTGTCGGATGCAAAGACAGTTTCCAGTGCAGTTTGTTTTTGTTTTGCAGTAGCGGTTTGGGTTTCGGTTTCGGCATGACCGCAGATATCCGCACAGGCACAGTAATCACAGGGCGAATACTGCTGATACAGATACGGATTCGGCGCGGTATCGCCGGCATAGAGCCGGTCAGCCATTTCGCAGAGTTTCTTTTCGACATGATGACGGAGACTGCCGAGTTGTTTTTCCGTCATGGAAAACAGAATGTCTTTCTGTGTATGCTTCATGACGGAAGCCGGACTGGAAATTTCATGCTGCATATAGGGCAGCGTGCTGTCTACAAGCAGACCTTTCATCTGATAATAATCCTGTAAAATTTCGTCTCTGGAACGGGAGCCTTTTTCACGGGAATCGTAATCGTTCCCGGCGGGCTGACCGCTCGGCAGATAGAGAACCCCGGCAGGAGAAGCACCCCCGAATGCGTTCTGCTGTTCGAGGGCGAACAGATAAATCAGCATCTGCATGTCAAGACCGTCAGCGAGCTTTTCGGGAGAAAGAAATTTCTTTCCGGTTTTGTAGTCTATTACACGCATCAGCAGCTGACTGCTGGTATTGCAGATATCTACACGGTCGATTTTGCCTTTGCAGAGAATCGCGCCGTCCCGGAGCGTATACGGCTGACAGTTGCCGTTTCCGCCGATTTTCTGTTCAAATGCGGTAGGAATGAATTCTGATTTTTTCAGTTCCTGCTGCATATGCTGCATCAGCTGGAGAATGCTTCCGGTATGGATTTCATAATTCAGCCGGAAGCGGCTGTCTTTCAGCACAGAGGCGGAGAAATTTTCTTTCCGGAAGGTTTCGGCGAGTTCCTGAATTTTTGCTTTGAGTTCTTCTTCGGAAAGTTCTGTGAATTCTGTGCCGTATTCAGAGAGAATCTTTTCCAGGCAGTAATGCGCGAAATTACCGATATTCTGGGAAGTCAGGCGGATTTTCTCCGGTGTGTACAGGCGCAGACAGTAAGTACAGAAATAAGCGAACGGACAGTTATAGAACTTTTCCACGCCGGACGGTGACAGAATCAGCTGATTTCCGAGCAGTTTCTTCATCATTTCGGGGGAAGTCTTCTGAGACTGTTCTGCCGGGCTTTCGGTCAGCTTTTGAATTCTGGCAGCGTAGAACGGGTCTTTTTCCAGTACGGCACGGAGCGAAGCCGTTTCCGGTGTATTCTTCCGGAGATTCCGGACAAAATGAAAATAAGCGGCGGCTTTTGTCCATGCGTAATCAGAAAGCAGCATATCTTTCTGTAATTTCAGAACGGGGGCATCTTTAGGGAAAATTCTGAGAATTTCGCCGATAATCACCGACGGCGAAGCAAGTTCATGAGCGGCATTGATTTCCGGATAAGTCAGATAAAGCCGTTCTGAGGGCGCGGCTAGAATTTTATTGATAATCAGCAGTTCATCAGAATACAGTTCCGGCAGAAGATGGGAGATTTTAATATGCTGTGTTTCCAGCTGACGGAGTTCCTGCTGACTGAATACGCTGTGTGACTGGATTTCTCCGGGATAAGTGCCGTCTGACACGCCCGGAGCGAATACGACACAGGGAGAATTCAGCCGGACAGTCATCAGCTCGTCGAGGGTTTCGACAACGCGGACGCTGTCAAGCGTTTCCGGCGGAACGGAAAAACTACTGCTTTTCAGGAGCATCAGAAAGACCTGTGACAGATGTTTCAGCGGCATCTGAAGACTGCCCATATTCCGGACAACGGTATTCATCGTATCGCCGAGCAGATTCCACAAAGTCGTGAATTCATTCTGCTGAAGCACTTCCAGACCCTGGGCATTCTGTTTCCGGCTGAGAATCTTTTCATAAGCTTCTCTTTTGCCGTCCATATGCTGATATAATATCCGGCAGAGTTTCCGGACATCGGCATCCTGACACTGATTTTTCAGATTCTGTAATTCTGAAATCAGTTTGTTCCGGAGTGATTCCAGAGCCTGTCCGCCGAAGGGTTCACTTCTTTGGTTCAGTTCCTGATTTTCGGGTTCATAGAATGGCTTTGACCAGTCGTCATGCTCGATACTCCAGGTAAAGCAGAAATGTTCGAGCATAGCAACCGTTTCGCCGTCGAAGCCTGAAAAGCTGTTCTTGAGATATTTCAGAATGGCATCAGTATTCCATCTGGAAGCAGAAAGAATTTCCAGAAGGGACAGGAAACAGCGAATCAGTTCCGTATGCAGGACTGATTTTTCCGCGGCGATGTCATAAGGCAGACGGTATCTTGCAAAGGCGCGTTCAAGCAGAGGGCGGTAGACTGCCGGGTCTTTCACGGCGATGGCGATATCACGGCATTGCATGTCAGGATATTTTTTCAGAAGCCGGTAGATTTCCGCGCAGATATATTCAATTTCGGAAGTCGGGTCTTCCGCCTGAAACAGCTGCACATGTCCGAACCAGTCTGTCTGCCGGATATGCGAGCGGAAAATCTGGGCAGAGACTGCCTGTAAATCCGGATATTTCGCACGGCGGCATTCTTTGCAGTACTGAATCTTCACAGAACCGGGCATATGTTCTTCTGCTTTCTGTTTTAATTGCAGGAATGTCTGTGTGCCGCCTGTGAAGATTCTGGTCGGCACAGTGCCGGGCTGGTCTGCACGGATGGCAATCGTCATGGCTTCCGCCTGCTGCATCATGATTTCAATCATCTGATACTGGTCACCGGAGAATACGCCGAATTCATCAAGATAAATCTGCTGATTCCGGAAAAAATCATGCTGTCCGGCGAGTTTTGCCGCACTGGTCAGGTCGCTGAGGTTGTCGCAAAGTCCGTGATTTTGCAGAATTCTGTCATAAGCGGCGAGCAGTTCGGCGATATCCTGTATTTTGTCATGCAGCTGAACAGTATGTTCAAACACGGGAGCGACTCCTTGCATGATTTCGGCAGTAATGCCTTCTTTGCGGATTTTGGCAATCAGTGACTGCAAGCTGAGAAAAGAATCGGGCGTATTCTGTTTGTAGAGTACTTTGAGGGCGGCTCTCTGGTCGCATTCCTGCACAGCCTGATAGAGAAATAACAGTTTTTCCTGTTCCGAAGCGTAGCTTCTGCCGGAACTGCCGCACCGCAGCAGAATGTCCTGTGAAAGTGTATAAAAACTGTAAGTTTTCACGCGGTTGAACAGCTGAACGCCGAGTGCCTCATAAAGACGCTTTTCGGCTTCAAACGAGAACTGTTCCGGTACAATCATGATAACCTGTTTTTGCTGCTGCAAATCAGATTTCATTTTCTGCATAAGCGCGGCAGATTTTCCGGTACCGCATCCGCCGAGAATAAATTCAAGCATAACATTCCCCTTTCCTGAATATCATAAATCGCATAAGCTGAGAAAGGCGGTGGAATGCCGCCTTTCTGCATAGAATCAGATTATTCCTGCACTAAATCATTGGCATCAAAGACATCGCCGCATTCAGGGCAGAATCTCGGCGGCTTTGTGGGGTCAGCCGGTTTCCAGCCGCACTTGTCGCAGCGGTAAGTCTTTACGCCGGAAGGCTTGGGCTTTCCGCATTCGGCGCAGAATTTGCCCTGATTGAACGCACCGCAGCCGCATGTCCAGCCGTTGGCGACGGGCTTGGGTTTGCCGCATTCGGCACAGAATTTTCCGGTATTCTTCGCACCGCAGGCGCAGTTCCAGGAATCGGCATTTTCCGGAACGGTGGTATGACCTGCCGAAGCGGAAAGATTTGCCTGCTGCTGTGCATTCATCTGGTAGAGTGCCTGCGCATTCAGACCGCCTGCCTGCTGTGCCATGTTCATATTCATAAAGCCCAGTGTTGCGCCGCCGCTGTTGGAAGCTGCGGCTTTCATGGCGTCCGCCTGCGCCGCTGTGAGCGTAGCGGCAGCCATGCCGGGACTCTGGAGCATTCCGGCGCGCTGTGCCTGTTTGATTAATTCTTCATCTTCTCTGGAAGCAGTTGCGGAATTAATCATGACAGAACCGATTTCGATACCGCGTTTTTCTCGCCATTTGGCAGCAAGAGCCTGATTCATGGCATCTGTAATTTCCTGCGTATAGCCGGGCAGTGCGCTGTATCTCACGCCCTGTGCGGAAATCTGTGCAAAAGCCGGCTGTAAGGCAGTCAGGAATTCCGCTTTGAGTGTGCCGGCTATCTGGTCGGTTGTGTAACTCTGTGAGACATTGCCGCACACATTGGCATAGAACAGAAGCGGGTCAGCGATTCGGTAAGTATATTCGCCGTTGCACCGGATGGCAATATCAATATCCAGATTGATATTTCTGTCCACAACCCGGAACGGTACCGGATTCTGTGTGCCGAACTTGTTGTTCATGATTTCTTTCAGATTGAAATAATACACTCTCTGGTCGTGACCGGTATCGCCGCCGTAGCCGATTCTTGCGCCGATTTTCTTGAACGTTTCTTTAATGCTGTTTCCCAGACTGCCGGAGAAAATGCTCGGTTCTGTAGAAGTATCATAAGTATATTCGCCGGGTTCGGCACAGATTTCAACGACTTTGCCGTTATCGACAATCATCATGCACTGACCGTCAGCGACAACGATGCCGCTGCCGTTGGTGATGATGTTTTCGCTGCCTTTGGTATTGGAAGATTTCGCGGAAATCTTCTTCTGTCCCTTGACAACCAGAACGTTTGAGGGAATTGCTTCACAATAGAAGAATTCCTTCCATTGGTCAGCCATTGTGCTGCCGACTGCGGTAAATACTGCTTTTAATAAACCCATAGTCAAAAGTCCTTTCTGAATCAAAAATAGTATCTTTATTATAACATAATTTTTGTCAGAAGTCAATGACTTTTCTGTACACAAATCCGGAATATTTGTGAAATGTGCAGAACGGCGGATTTTTTCTTGACTTATCGGGAAAATTGTGCTATGATTCTAAAAAGAAAGTGAGTGAGTATTATCATGACAAAAAATTATCAAAGAATTCTGACAATTCAGGATATTTCCTGTGTAGGACAGTGTTCCCTGACAGCGGCACTGCCGATTCTGTCTGCCTGCGGAATGGAAACCTGTATTCTGCCGTCAGCGGTGCTTTCGACACATACGGCATTCAAGAATTTTACCTGCCGCGACCTGACGGAAGATATGCCTGTTATCTCGGAATACTGGGAAAAAGAGAATATCACGTTCGATGCGTTCTATACGGGCTATCTTGGAAGCGAACAGCAGATTGATTTCGTAACAGAGATTTTCCGGAAACATGCCCGCGAAAACGCACTTGTTTTCGTTGACCCGGCTATGGCTGACAACGGGAAATTATATCCGGCATTCGACAAGAAATATGCAGATGCCATGAAGCCGCTCTGCTTCGGTGCGGATGTCATGCTGCCCAACCTGACAGAAGCCTGTCTGCTGACGGATACACCCTATCCGGAATCTTATGACGAAACGCTGATTACAGAAATTATCCGGAAAATGCAGAACGCCGGCGCAAAGCTGATAATTCTGACCGGAATCGGCTATACACCGGATACTACAGGCGTTGTCATTGCCGACGGCGGACAGATTCGCCATTATCCGCACAAAAAGGTTTCAGGCGGCTGCCACGGAACAGGGGATGTTTACGCTTCTGCATTTATCGGTGCATATCTGCACGGTCAGAACGCCTATGAAGCCGCCCGGACAGCAGCGGATTATACTGTCAAATGCATCGAAAATACACTTGATGACCCGTCCCACTGGTACGGTGTCAAATTCGAGACAGCTCTCCCGGATTTGATAAAACAGTTTGCATAAGCAGAAAAGCACGATTTTCAGTCGTGCTTTACTTATCGTCAAATTTCATGAAAATATTACAGGCATTTACAGAATGTTTATAAAATATTTACATGGAACAGAATGCTTTTTCACGTGATGCTATTGACGTTTCTGTCATAATATGTTATAATTTATGATAGTACAGTTTTTTATATCTGCATGACTGAACATATGAGTGAAGGAGAAAATGTTATGACAACCATACAAGAACTGACTGTGAAACTCAGTCAGACAGCTGACCCTGAAGAGAGAAAAACTCTGGGAAATGAGATTATTTCCGGAATGAGAGAACAGGAAACCCTATGGGCGGCATTCTGCCCGGCAACCAAGCATTATTTCCTGGCACAGGAAGAAAATCAGCTTACAGCCTATCTGTTTTCTGCAGAAGAAACCTGTCAGGCATTCGTGAACGAAATGCGCAAGCGTCATATTATTCTGGAAGTACTTGCCAACAAGAAAGAACACAGAATGTTTCTGTTCGCAGAACTGTTCCGGTGCGGTATCACGCAGATTGTCATTGACAGCGCGGAGGATTATTTCGCAGTGCCGCTGAATGCGCTCATGCCGATTCCGGATTACAGTAAGCTGCCGCTGGTACAGCGGCCTGTTCTGAATCCGGTTGTCACCGGAAAGCTGCTGCTTCTGATGCAGGATATGCGCTGGGGCAGAGCCGACGGCAATACCGAACTGGATGCCTTACAGGAAATCTATCATTCACCATTCCTGCACCCGTTCAAGCCCGGCGAAAACGGTGCGCCGGACGAAAACGGCATTTATCAGCTTCCGGATAACGGCGGCAGTCTGTTTATGATTTTTACAGATATGTACAGCCTCAAATCTGCCGAACCCAAAGACTATCCCGCGGCAAAAATTGTCCGCTTTGCTGACCTGCATAAGATGCTTACGGACAATCCTGATAAAATCGGAATTATCATCAATCCCGGCAGCGGTGCGCCGATGCTGCTCGATATGCAGCTGCTCGAACTCACGCAGAAATCTGCCGAAGGTGACCTCTCAGAAGTCACCGTTCGCAGCATGAACCAGGACAGCGGCAAGATTATCGTTACCAAGCCGGAAATCACACCCCATGACATGATGAACCATATCACGGAATATCTGAACCAGAGCCAGACCGTCAAGCGTGCATGGCTCAGAACCATCCGCAAAGAAGAAGACATCCGTCCGCATTATTTAATTATCCTCGAATGGAAAGACGGTATCGAAAAACCGCAGAGAAAAGAAATCCGCCGCGAAGTTTCACAGGCTGCCCTGCCGTTCGCCAGAGGTCTGCATATTGAATATGTCTCTTATCATTATGACCAGGGAAAAGAATGGACAGGCAGTTCCGAACCGTTCTATGTAAACGAAACCCCGGCAGAACCTGAAACAACAACTCCCGAACCTCAGCCCGAGAAAAAGGAAACTCCCAAGAAAAAGGGCTTGTTCGGGCTGTTCAGCAAGAAATAATCTTTTTCCGGACTGGATTTTTCCCAGTCCGGAAATTATTTTCTTAATTTTTTCAGAAAGCTATTGACAGAGAGAGGATTTTATGCTATAATATATTTGAACATTTGAATAACTGTTCAAATATTAGAGGTGATAGTATGAGAGTAATTTATCGTGTGGAACATCTGCATTGTCCGCGCTGTGCCGTGCAGATTGCCGAACGTCTGGAACAGCTTCCGCAGATTGATGCCGTCAGCCTGTCTTTTTCCGAAAGTCTGCTGCATGTAACGGCTTCTGATACGGAACATCTGCTCGAACAAATACAGTCTGCCGCCAATGAAATCGACGAAGGCGTGAAGTTTCTGGAAAGAGACCATGCCGGACATCATCACGCCAGAGACCATGCAGCAGAAATGAAGAAATTCCGCTGTACTGACCCGAACTGTAAATGCTGTGACTATCTGCCGCCGGAAGAATCTGCTGTTCCGGAAGAAATTCCGGAATCTCCCGACAGTGTGAAACTTGTCTTTGATATTGAAAATATTGACTGTGCTGCCTGTGCCGCTAAAATCGAAGCTGCTCTCCGGAAGCTGGACGGTGTGGAAAGTCTCAGCCTGTCTTATGCGACCGGACAGATTCATGCAAGAATTTCCGGTTCTGCCGACAGCAAAGAACTGCTCCGGAATATGCGGAAAACTGCCTTACAGATTGAGGAAGGCGTAACAATCCGCCGTCACCAGACTGCCAAACCCAAACCCCGGACAGAAGATTCTCACAGTACCGAAGTGATTCTGCTTGTGATTGGCTTTGTGATTTTCCTGCTCGGACTGCTTCTGCACTGGGTGACGAAAAATGAAATGCTTTCCGGTATTTTCCTGATGGCTTCTTATCTGCTTATGGGGTGGGAAGTGCTTTACAATGCGTTCCGCAGTCTGCTGAAAGGACAAATGTTCGACGAAAATTTCCTGATGAGTATCGCCACGATTGGCGCACTCTGCATCGGTTCGTGGGAAGAAGCCGCCGGAGTCATGCTTTTCTACCGGGTAGGCGAATTGTTTGAACATCTCGCTGTCGAACGAAGCCGGAAATCTGTGATGCAGGCAATTGACATGCGCCCCGAAACCGTTCAGAAAATTTTCAGTGCGACGGATATCCGGACGATTCCGGCAGAACGCGTCAAAGCCGGAGATTTATTGCTTGTCCGCGCCGGTGACAGAATTCCGGTAGACGGCATCATCCGCAAGGGGGAAAGTTCTCTGGATACGTCCGCTATGACAGGCGAATCCGTTCCGGTATCGGTCAGCCCCGGCAGTGAAGTCCTTTCCGGCTGTATCAATGTCAGCGGTGTACTTGAACTCGAAGCTTCTGCCGGGCTGAAAGATTCCATGATTACGCGGATTCTGGACAGTGTCGAAAATGCTGCTGCCGGGAAGCCGAAACTGGATAAATTCATCACCAGATTTTCCCGGATTTATACGCCGGTAGTTGTTGCTGTTGCCGTTCTGACTGCCGTTGTACCGTCTCTGCTGACCGGAAACTGGTCTTACTGGGTTTATACGGCTCTGAATTTTCTGATGATTAGCTGCCCCTGCGCACTGGTGCTGAGTGTGCCGCTGGCGTTCTTCTCCGGTATCGGTGCAGGCTCTGCGAAGGGCATTCTGTTCAAGGACGGTATTTCTATCGAAGCACTGGAGAAAATCAAGGCTGTCGTAATGGATAAGACCGGAACACTCACAAAGGGAACATTCTCCGTCACCGAAGCCGAAACGACTGACTGCAAGACTGAAACCCTGTTCCGGATGTGCGCCGCCTGTGAAAGCAGTTCTGCCCATCCGGTTGCGAAAAGTATTCTTGCCTATATGCAGGAGCAGGGAATTTCCTATGAGCCTGCCGGAAATGTCCGCGAACTCGCCGGGCGCGGCATTATCGGAACAGTCGGCGGCATGGAAGTCGCCTGCGGCAATGAAAAACTGATGGAAGAATTACAGGTTGCATTTGAACCGTACAGCAGTTCCGGAACGTGTATTTATGTCGCCGTGGACAATGCCTATTATGGGAGACTGGTGCTTTCCGATACGCCGAAGGAACACTCTGCCGAAACGGTCAGAAGCCTGAATCAGCAGGGAATCTATACAGTGATGCTGACAGGGGACAGTTCCGGACATACACAGAAAATCGCGGACGAACTCGGAATTCAGGAAGTGCATGCCGGACTGCTGCCGACACAGAAACCGGAATATCTGAAACAGGTTCGTGCCGCGAAAGGTGCGGTGATGTTCGTCGGTGACGGTATCAACGATGCGCCTGTGCTTTCCGGAGCGGATGTAGGCGTTGCCATGGGAAGCGGCGCGGATGCCGCTATGGAAGCCGCAGATGTAGTTTTGCTGGGTTCTGACCCGGCGCATATCCTGACAGCTCTGGAGATTGCCGGGCGCGTGAACAGTACAGCAAGATACTGTATTGGCTTTGCGCTGGCAGTCAAGATTCTGATTATGATACTCGGCTTTGCAGGCTTTGCGAACATGTGGCTTTCCGTATTTGCCGATACGGGCGTGACGATTCTTTGTGTGCTGTTTGTCTTGTTCAGGATTCAGTTTCACTACAAGAAAAGTTAATATTTTATTGAGATAAATAAGAAAAAGGGGAAGCTGACTTCCCCTTTTTTGATATTATTATTCTTCTTCCTCGTCATCGTCTTCATATTCGTATTCTTCTTCATCATCTTCAGCGTCTTCGTCATCTTCATCCACGTCATCGTCGTATTCTTCGTCATCATCCTCGTTGTCATCTTCTTCGGCTTTCTGAGCTTTCTGCTTTGCTTTTTCTTCCGGAGTTTTGGTCTTTTTGAACGCCAGAATGATAATTGCAATCACCGCCAGTGCAATCAGCACACAGGTGACAATCAGCAGAAGCATGTTTTTATTGCCGACAATCGCCGCATAACTGGAAGAACGCTTCAGAACCAGATTTCCTTCTTTGTTTTCGAGTGTATAATCTACCGCGTCGCAGATAAAGCAGTCAGAGCCTGTCCAGCCCGGTGCAAATACCGCTTCGCGAAGATTTCCGGAAAGGCTGACACCGATTTTGGCTTCCACATCGGTATCAATATTTTCTGCCTGACAGGAGAGTACATTGGAATCTGCTGCCTGACAGAATACCAGATTGCTCTGTACACCGTCTGCGCTGTTGTTCAGAACAGAAGGCTTTCCGCCGAGCTTGACCGGAACTGTACCCATCGCGAGAATGCCGCCGCCGACTCTGTTTTCACCGGAAGCAATATTGCTCTGCACAGCTGCTTTTCCTTTGAGCGTCAGTGCCGCGGTATTGTTCAGGAGAATGCCGCCGCCGTGAACAGCAACGTTTCTCATGATGCTTCCGCCGGAAACGCTGACTTCGCCAGCCTGTGCGTAGATGCCGCCGCCGTCACGCCCGATATTGTCGGAAAGCTCGCCGCTGACAAACTTGAAAACACCATCCGAAACAGCAACACCGCCGCCGCACTGCTGTGCGGTATTGCTGTAGATTTTTCCGCCGCTGACAGTGAACTGGCTGTTTTCTCCGGCGAGCAGTACGCCGCCGCCGCTGGATTCTGTTTTGTTTCCGGTAATGTTGCCGCCCCACATATTGACAACCGCCCCGGCTTCGATATAGATACCGCCTGCGCCGTTGGAACTGTTGCCGCCGGAAATCTTGCCGCTGCTTCCCATCGCGACGTTAGTATCTGTCAGATTCAGTGTACCGCCGCCGGCAACGTGAATGACTTCGCCGTGGTCAACGGCAAATTCCAGATTCCGGTTGATGGCGTATCCGTTCAGGTCGATTGTAATTTCATGACCGGAAGGAACGTTCAGGACACCGTCATAGATAAAGCCGCTGCCTGTGCCGAATCTTGTGCCGTAAGAAGAGTTCCAGTCCGCATAGAGCGTGACAACTGCGGAATCGCCTGTCATGGCAGTATTCCA
This sequence comes from Ruminococcus sp. UBA4321, assembly GCA_002393815.1. Taxonomy (GTDB): domain Bacteria; phylum Bacillota; class Clostridia; order Oscillospirales; family Ruminococcaceae; genus UBA3855. The sequence goes on from DGUB01000040.1 coordinate 21,152, forward strand.
CATGGCTTCTGCACCGCCGGAAGAGGGATTGTCATAATAGTAAGAAGTCACACTGTTGACTGTTACCGAAGCGACTGCGCCTTCCGGCACAAAAGAAGCAGCAGAGGTTTCCATTGCCGGAACGGATGCCAGCAGAAGAAAGCCCGAAAGTGCAGCTGCAAAAATGCGTTGTAATTTCATGTATATCTCTCCAATCAAAATTTGCTTGCTATTATCTATTATACAGCGAATCGTGAAAAATTACAATGTCACAAAAAGACAGATTTATCCTGTCAGTTGCCGTAATATTTTTGTGCATTTCTGACAAAATTTCAATATCTGTATTGGTTTCTTGACAAATCCGGCAATTTGCGTTATACTTAATTATATATATTTCACAAAACGGAGCTGATAATTTTCTATGAATCAGATTTTAAACAAACTGGAACGGAAATTCGGACAGTATGCGATTCCCAATCTCATGACGATTATGGTATTCGGAATGGCACTGGTATTTCTGATTGATACGTTCATAGCAGCCAATCCGGATTACGAGTACTATCTAAGCGATTTGCTGTATTTCAACAAGGATTTGATTTTGCAGGGAGAAGCCTGGAGGGTTATCACTTTCCTGTTTCTGCCGGGGGACTACAGTCCTCTCTGGATAGTGTTTACTCTGTACTTTGACTGGCTGGTCGGAAAATCACTGGAAAATGAATGGGGAAGTTTCCGGTTCAATGTCTTTTATTTTCTGGGTGCAGTAGGTTCGATTCTTGGCGGAATCATTACGGGATGGGCAACCAACGGTTATCTGAACGCTTCGCTGTTTCTGGCATTTGCGACGCTTTTTCCGGATTTTGAAATACTGATATTTTTCATTCTTCCGGTGAAAGTGAAGTATCTGGGAATGCTTTCTGCCGCGGCTCTGCTGTATTCACTGATTGTTTACCCTCTGCCGTATAAAATCGCGATTCTGATTTCATTGATAAATTTTCTTCTGTTTTTCGGAAAAGATTTTTATCAGAGAATCAGAATGTTTATCCGCCGGAAGAAGTATCAGAAACAGAATCAGAACAACTGGAAGAACAATCACTGGTGGGATGACAAGAATCATCCATGGAAAAAATAAACAGATTCAAAAGACTGCTGTACCGGAAAAGTACAGCAGTCTTTTCGCATTACTTTTCTTTTTTCTTTTTCTTCAGGAGTTTCCGTGCAGTCAGGACAGCAGCAACTCCGGCGGCGGCACCGGCAGCCGGAACAGCGGCTTTGACAATGTCAGATTTTCGGGAAGTATTTTTTGGTTTCTTCCGGGATTTCAGGATGATATCTTCCGGGAATTTTTCGGCTGTATAATCTGCATTTTCGTCATCCGTCAGGATTTCAAAGGCATCAAATTCAACTGCGCCTCTGGTAATCAGCATACGGAGAGTATGCCAGCCGGTGTGCAGGTGTTCCAGTGCGAAGAATGTTTCGCGGAAACTGCTGCTGCTGACGGAATAATCTTCTGTATATAATTTTTTATCAATCCAGAACATCAGTCCGGCAGATTTCACGCGCCCAAGCAGGAAAATACTGCTGCCGTAGAAACGGATTTTCAATTCGGAATTCTCCTCACCGGCGGCGCAGGTTCTGTTATAAAACTGATAGCCCGTCATGCCGTGAAGAATCCATTTGCTTTCATCGTTCTGGAGATATTTCACAAACGAAGAAAGGCAGTCCTGCCGGTAAACATACGGTGCAATCGGAAAGTTCAGCTTTTCGGCTTTGATATCACAAAAACGGTTCTGATAAAAGGCACTGCACAGGCTCATTCTTCCGGAACGCACCAGAGGACGGCTGTCCAGTTTCATTTCATAGACCGAATGCCCGTCAATAAAGCAGAATACCAGAACGCCCATAGAAGCAATGCTGATTTTATGCCCGATGGCATAAATATAATTCTGTGTTTTTTCTTCGTGCAGAAGTTCGTCCATATAGCGCAGCTGCCATCTGCCGTCCGCATAAAGCCGCAGCTGTAAGCCGCAGGCAGAAGTTTCCGGGTTTGTCACTGCCGAATTGTAATGCAGTCCCACGCCGACATAATTATCATCTGCCGGAGAGGCAAAATAAGCCGTCGCACTCGCCTGATAATTCGCCCAGGTATCATCTCCGAAACAGGTATTCGGTTCCGGAGTGCCGCGGAATCTCCAGTTTGTTGGCAGAATGTCCTTTGTAATTTTCTGTTCCAGATAGACAGTTTCATTCTCGGCTCTGATAAACTCAAACGCACCGCCCTGGTCGGTAGTATACAGCGGCATATAGCCGTTTCTTTCTTCTTCGGACTGCATCGGCAGGACAAACGGCAGAGAAAGCCGCTTGTTTTCCGGAATCGGTTTCAGCTGTTCCGTGCCGCTGATGTCAGAAGTTTCCAGAGTTGTCACCGTCAGAAGCGAATACGGCTTGACCGTCACAGAAAAGCTTGCTTCTTCATCGGAACTGCGGACAGAAATGTTTTTCACAATCCGGAACCAGTTTTCGTCAACAGGTTCCGGAACGGGACTTCCGGCAGTCTGGAGCAGGGAAACGGTTTCCGGAAATTCCGGCATATTTTTCAGAATCACCTGATAAGAACGCGCCGTATTAGTATCGTTTGCAAAATGCATGGTGAAATTTGTCCTGTCCGGAGAAATCAGCGTCATATAATTATCGTTTGTATTCCAGATAGTCTGATTTTCTTCGCCGTCGCCGAAACATGCGCCGGGGACATACTGCCAGTCCGGAGCGGCAAACCGCATGAAATGCGCCGAAATCCATAAACCAATATCGGCAGTATAATAGCCCGACCACGGTGTCCGGGCAGTCAGCAGCTGTTTCGGAGAATAGCAGGAGCCGTCATAATATGCCGAAACAGGCGGCTGAAATTCATACAGATTCATCCTGCTGTTAGCATAAGCATTGATAATCCGGACAGCAGTATTAATCGCACCGTTCGAGCCGGTAATGCCTGTACCGTCGGCGCGTCTGGAAAGTTCCGGAACGTTGCAGGGCGCAATGCCTTCGCTGTACCAGATTTCCTTTTCATAGAAATCATGCAGATATCTGGTATTTTCGTCCGCCTGTGCCGTATAGTGCAGACTAATAACATCCACAGCATTGCGGAGCTGCTCATTGTCGCGCATAAGTGCGGAAATATTCTGTGTGCCGACTTCATCAGAAGCAACTATTTTGATTTTGGAAAAATCATAAGGCGCGCGGCGTTCAGATTTGAGCTTTCTGGAAAAATAAATCAGCCAGTCAACATCCGGTGTTTCAGTTTCGTTCGCATCGGCACTGATGAAATCAAATTTTAACTGATAAGTTTCATAAGCGGCTCGCAGGGTTTCGCTGTACCATCTGTAACGCGCATCGAATCCGGCTTTCTGACTCTCCCGGAATGCGGCTGTCACCCAGTGCGGCTCACCCCAGCGGAGCAAATCAAGTGTAATCTCCGGATTGAGTTTTTTCGCATCGGCGGCGAACTGAAAGCCTGCGCCGCGGGTCACGTCAGCTTTTTCGTCAGGGGAACGCTTGGTACAGGGTTCTGTTCCGGAAGAGGAATTCACATCCGCGCCGAGTTCTATCTTGATATGCACCAGACTTGCGCCGTAATCCGGCTGAAATAATAATTTCATGATTTCCTGATAGACTTCCGGATGCTTTCTTTTATAGTCAATCAGAAGCCTGGAAGACCCGTTTCCGGTGACACAGCCCAGACCTCTGAAAACTTCTCTGGAACTGACTTGTGAGCCGTCAAGAATGATTTCGTTCGCCATTGGGATTCTCCTCCTGTACTGCAATCAGAAATTTGATAGGTTTGCCTTCTTCGGTGAACATGCGTTCGTGTTCGGTTTCGAGATTTTCTGCAAAGCCGGAGCTGTGCAAATCTCTGGTAAGATACTGAATCCGGAAGCCGGTTTCTTCAAAATAGGCAAGACTTTCTTCAAAGAGCTGGTCATCATCGGTTTTGAACCAGATTTCGCCTTTCAGGAATTCTTTATACTGCACAAGCTGACGGGTATGTGTCAGGCGGCGTTTCTTATGTTTGGGCTTGTTCCACGGATTGCAGAAATTGATAAAAATCCGCTGAATGTTATCCTGTTTGCCGAACACTTCGGAAATCTGCATGATATTCAGAATCATGATTCTGACCTGTTCGGAAGTCAGAGTTTCCGATTGCAGAGCCTGTTCGATTTTGCGCTTGGCGAGAACGAGCATTTCATTCTTGATATCAATCGCGATAAAGTTGACATCACGCCAGTGCAGAACTGCCTGACTTGCGAAACCGCCTTTTCCGCATCCTAATTCGAGATAAATCGGTTTCTGATTCTGAAAGACTTCCTGCCAGTGATTTTTATAGTTTTTCGGTTCAGCAATAAAGAACTCAGTCGCTTCAAGTTCCGGTCTTGCCCACGGTTTGCATCTGATTCGCATAAATCCGGTAATCCTTTCATGATAATTTTATAATCTTCAAAATAATCAAAATAAATTGTATAAGATACAGAACAGGTTCTGCCAGAATAATCGTTCCGAAAATTATTAAAACGAGAGTGTCTGTCATTTGCTTTCTCCGTGCTTTTTTTCGTTCAGTTTCCAGAACGGAAGTTTTCTGATGCAGAATTTCTTTCTGTTTTTTCCGGAGCTGTTTTCTGTTCAGTTTCTGTTGTTTTTTGTGTGTCATAAACTGAGAGCAATTTCCTGTCCGGTTTTCTGATACTGTTCGAGTTCGACACCCGTCATGCGGAACATCAGTTCAGAAGCCTTGGTCGCTTCGGAATCGGCGTACTTGTTTTCCGCATAGATGATTTTTTTGATTCCGGACTGAATAATCGCCTTCGCGCATTCATTGCAGGGGAACAGTGTGACATATAATGTACAGCCTTTGAGACTGACAGCGGCACTGTTCAGAATCGCATTGAGTTCGGCATGACAGACGAACGGATATTTTGTGTTCAGGAAATCGCCTTCGCGCTCCCAAGGCATTTCGTCATCATTGCACCCGGTAGGCATACCGTTATAGCCGACGGAGACAATTTTCCTGTCTTCATTGACGATACACGCGCCAACCTGTGTATTATTGTCCTTGCTTCTCTGTGCGGAAAGCATGGCAATTCCCATGAAATAAGCATCCCAGTGAATATAGTTTTCACGTTTCATAATTCAGTTACTCCTCCTGAAACAGACTGCACGGCTTAAAAACCGTCGCTGTCCGGAACTTCCGGTACATCCGGTGCAGAAGGAACAGCAGGTGCTTCCGGAGCAGGAGGAACATCAGGAACACCCGGAAAATCAGGTACTTCCGGCACATCAGGCGCAGGCGCGGAAGGAATATCCGGAACAGTTTCTTCCGGTTTGTTTTCGGTCTGACTGAGAATATCCAGTACTTCGGAATTCTTGATTTCCTTCGGGGCTTCCGGAGCTTTCAGAGCGTCCGGCACTTCCGGCGCGAGCATATCTTCCGGCATTTCCGGCAGAGCGAGTTCTTCAATAATTTCGGGCGGCAGTTCCAGATACATTTCTTCTTCTGTAAGTGCGCCTTCGATTTTGAGCTGTTTGGTCGGAATGCGTTTCAGCGGTGCATAGATGAACTGTTTGCAGGACTGGTCTGCCTCCATCAGCCCCTGTTTGTCGCATAGGATTCTGCCGCCGTCCTTTGTCCGCTTGCCAAACTGACAGTAGCTGCATGATGGTGCAATATTTTTGTCAAAATAATACGTCTTTTTCTTGAAAATATCGAATAAACCCATAAAAATTCACCTCATTGTAAAATATTTTTCACAGATACAAAAACTCTATCATATATCAGTATAGCATATTTTACAGTCTTTGTCCAGTAGTTTCAGGAAAAAGAAAAATTTCTTTTTACCATTTCGATAGACCGGAAACCTCTTTTTTGTACAAAATTCACAAATATTGTGTTGAATGTTAGTCTAGTTTACGAATAGATTTTTTTTTCGCTTCATGTTATAATATCTTTAAGCATGTAAGAGTTATGCTCTGCTTGTCATGCAATTTCAAATCAGGAGGTTATTTATTAATGGCTACTAAAACAACTGTTCCGTTCAAAGGCACTGCTGAACAGGAAGCAAAGCTGCTGGAAGTCATCAACGCTCACAGAGATGACCCCGGCGCACTGATGCCGATTTTACAGCAGGCACAGGACATCTATGGCTATCTGCCTATCGAAGTGCAGAAAATCATTTCCAACGAAATGAACATTCCGCTCGAAAAAATCTATGGTGTTGTGACATTCTATGCACAGTTCTCGCTGTACCCGAAGGGTAAATATAATATTTCCGTCTGTCTTGGCACGGCTTGCTATGTAAAAGGCTCCGGCGACATTTACGACAAGCTTCAGGAAATCCTTGGCATCGGTGACGGCGAATGTACTGCCGACGGCAGATTCTCTCTCGAAGCCTGCCGCTGTATCGGCGCATGTGGTCTTGCACCCGTTCTGACAGTCAACGAGGATGTTTATGGTCGTCTGACTACAGATAAGGTAAAAGAAATTCTGGATAAATACGAGTAATGCAGATTACATACAAGGAGGAATTTATACATGAAGTCGTTGCAGGAAATTCAGCAGATTTGTGAAACCATGCATCCGGAACTGGAACTCCGTCATGAAGGTTCTACAGAGGCAAAAAGCAAATATGAAAAGCATGTGCTTATCTGCGGTGGTACAGGCTGTACTTCTTCCGGTTCCATGGCAATTGCCGACGCACTGGAAAAGGAACTCATCGCAAACGGTCTGGAAGAAAAGGTTCAGGTTGTCAAGACCGGCTGTTTCGGTCTCTGCGCACTGGGTCCGATTATGATTGTCTATCCGGAAGGTACATTCTATTCCAGAATCAAGGCAAAGCATGTTCAGCAGATTGTAAAAGAACACCTTATCGAAGGCAATCCGGTGAAAGAACTGCTTTATGATGAAACTGTTACTGACGAGGGCATCAAGTCCCTGAACGAAACCAGCTTCTACAAGAAGCAGCACCGTGTGGCTCTGAGAAACTGCGGTGTGATCAATCCCGAAAATATTGATGAATATATCGCAAGAGACGGCTACAAGGCTCTTGCTAAAGTCGTAAAGGAAATGACTCCGGAAGATGTCATTCAGACAATTTTGGATTCCGGTCTGCGCGGACGCGGCGGCGGCGGCTTCCCCACTGGTATGAAGTGGAAGCTTGCCAGAACTATCGTTCCGGATGCTGACCAGAAATATGTATGCTGCAACGCCGACGAAGGCGACCCCGGCGCATTTATGGACAGAAGCGTTCTCGAAGGCGACCCCCATGTCGTTCTGGAAGCTATGTCTATCGCTGGTTACGCTATCGGCGCAACACAGGGTTATATCTATGTCCGTGCAGAATACCCGATTGCTGTTGAAAGACTGAAAATTGCCATTGCACAGGCTCGTGAATACGGCACACTCGGCAAGAACATTTTCGGTTCTGATTTCAGCTTTGATATTGACCTGAGACTCGGTGCAGGCGCATTCGTATGCGGCGAAGAAACTGCCCTCATGACTTCTATCGAAGGCAACAGAGGCGAACCCCGTCCGCGTCCTCCGTTCCCGGCTGAAAAAGGTCTTTACAGAAAGCCCACTATCCTGAACAACGTGGAAACTTATGCAAACGTGCCGCAGATTATTCTGAACGGTGCGCAGTGGTTTGCTTCCATGGGTACTGAAAAGTCCAAGGGTACGAAAGTATTCG
>DGUB01000121.1 GCA_002393815.1 Ruminococcus sp. UBA4321
TGATAGTGGTCTTGCCTGCGCCGGTTGCACCGACAAAGGCGATTTTCTGACCGGGCTTTGCATAGACGGAAACATCATGCAGAACTGTTTTTCCTTCTTCATAGGCAAAATCTACATTGAACATGCGGACATCGCCCTGCAAAGGCGTATAAGTCACAGTGCCTTCGGCTTTATGCGGATGCTTCCATGCCCACTGACCAGTATGCTTCTTGGTTTCGCGGATTTTGCCGTCAGCGGAAATTTCGGCATTGACAAGTTTCACATAGCCTTCATCTGTTTCGGGTTCTTCATCCATCATGCTGAAAATACGTTCCGCACCGGCGAGAGCCATCACGACAGCATTAATCTGCTGTGCGACCTGATTCACGTTTCCGGTGAACTGCTTTGTCATGTTCAGGAAGGCAACCACAATGCTGACATCCAGAGCCGCGCCGGAAAAGCTGTAGTTCTTCACATGATTCAGCACCAGCAGACCGCCGACAACGGCAACTAATACATAGAGAATATTACCGATATTCATGACAATGGGTCCAAGTGTATTCGCATAGGCGTTTGCTTTGTAGCTGTCCTGACAGAGCTGTTCATTGATTTCATCAAATTCTTCCTGACAGGTATCTTCATGATTGAAAACTTTGACCACTTTCTGACCGTTCATGATTTCCTGAATGTAACCTTCGGCATCACCGAGGGATTTCTGCTGACGGAGGAAGTATTTCGCACTGCCGCCGCCCATGCCTTTGGAAACCAGCATCATGGCGATAACGCCCACAATCGTCAGAAGCGTCATCCAGAAGCTGTAGTACATCATGATGAAAAATACTGCAATCACGACAGTACCAGCTCGCAGCAGGGTAGGAAGCCCCTGCGAAATCAGCTGACGGAGCGCATCAATATCATTGGTATAATAACTCATGATATCGCCGTGTTTATGCGTATCGAAATAGCGGACAGGCAGGTTCTGCATTTTCTTGAACATTGCCTGACGCATCTTATTCAGGAATCCCTGTGTGATGACTGCCATCAGCTGGGAATACACTGTGATTGCCACGGTGGAAATCAGGTACAGGGCAACCAGGAACAGCATCATCGGGACAATCTGTTCACTTGCCTTGCTCCAGTTCCAGCCGCCTTTCAGAGCTTCTACAATAATTTGAATAACCTTCTGGATATACATATCCGGAATGGAAGAAGCTATCGAGGAGAAAATAATACATATGATAGTGACTGGCACTAATTTCGGATAGAATTCAAACAGCATTTTCATCAGACGAGGGAAAACGTCCTTGCTTGCTTTTTTGCTGTAAACAGGTCTTGGCATTATTCCTCACCTCCGTTTGTCTGCTGTTCGTAGACTTCTCTGTAAATCTGACTGCTTCTTAACAGCTGGGCATGTGTGCCGACTGCGCTGACAGTACCGTTATCCAGAACGATAATCTGGTCGGCATCCTGCACGGAAGAAATTCTCTGTGCAATGATGATTTTTGTTGTTTCCGGAATAAATTCCCTGAATCCCTGACGAATCAGCGCATCTGTCTTGGTATCGACGGCACTGGTGGAATCGTCCAGAATCAGAATTTTCGGTTTTTTCAGAAGCGCACGGGCAATGCAGAGACGCTGTTTCTGACCGCCTGAAACGTTCGTTCCGCCCTGTTCGATATGCGTTTCGTAACCGTCCGGAAATGCCTGAATAAATTCATCAGCCTGTGCAAGGCGACAGGCTTCTTCGATTTCCAGTTCTGTGGCTTCCGGGTTGCCCCATCTCAGGTTTTCGTTGATAGTGCCGGAGAACAGCACATTTTTCTGGAGTACCATTGCTACGGCATCACGCAGAACATTCAGGTCATAGCGGCGGACATCCACACCGCCGACTTTGATGCTGCCTTCGGTCACATCATATAATCGGGGAATCAGCTGTACCAGAGTCGATTTGCTCGAACCCGTACCGCCGATGATGCCGACTGTCTGCCCGGATTTGATTTTCAGACTGATATCAGCCAGAGCGAATTTTTTCGCCTGTGCGGAGTATTTGAAGCTGACATTTTCAAATTCGACAGAACCGTCAGCAACCAGTTCCAGAGCCTGTTCCGGATTTTCCAGAGTGGGTTCTTCTTCGAGTACTTCATAGATACGCTTCATAGATTCCGCGGACATGGTTACCATAACGTAAATCATGGACAGGAACATCAGCGACATCAGAATCTGCACCCCGTAAGTAATCATAGCAGAAATCTGACCGATATCGACAGAATGGTCAATGATTGCCATTCTGGAGCCGACAAGCAGAATAAATACCATGTCGAAATACATGCAGATTTGCATCAGCGGCGTATTCATGGCGATAATCTGTTCTGCCTTGGTGAAATCCTGCCGGATATCTTCGGCAGCAGTACCGAATTTCTGTTTTTCGTGTTCTTCACGGGCGAAGCCCTTGACTACACGCATGGCACGGACATTTTCTTCGATGGATTCGTTGAGTTTGTCGTATTTCTTGAACACTCTCCGGAATGCCGGCATTGCATACTTTCCAATCAGTCCCAGACCGACAATCAGTATCGGAATGACAACCACAAAAGCCATTGCCAGTTTACCGCCCATATAGAACGCCATGACCGTCGAGAAGATAAACATCAGCGGACTTCTCAAGCCCATGCGTATCATCATCATGAACGCCATCTGTAAATTATTGATATCTGTTGTCATTCTGGTGACAAGCGAGGATGAGGAGAATTTGTCAATATTCTCGAAAGAATAGCTTTGTACTTTCTCGAACATATCATGACGCAGATTTTTGGAGAGACCTGTTGCGGCTTTGGATGCCGTAAATCCTGCCGTTCCGCCGCACATCATGGATGACAGTGCCATGATTGTCAGAATAATGCCTGTGCGCAGTACATCATTGATGGCTGCCTGTGACTGGATTTCGTTGACCAGATTCGCCGTGATGAACGGCAGACAGGTTTCCAGAACTGCTTCGCCGAGCATGAATACCATTGTCAGAATCGTAGTTATCTTGTATTCACGCAGACAGGCAAGCAGCCGTTTGAGCATATGCATTCGCATTCGTCCTTTCTGTTTTAAGATTTTGTTTGATTTTTGTCTGATTTTTCCTGACTGATTTTTCTCCGGTGCATCTTGCAGAAACATTCATGCAGCGTATGCAGAGCCTGATAGAATTCCTCACGTTCTTCCGGGGGCATTTCATCGAACAGATTCTGATAATAGCCGGCTTTTTCGGACAGAAAATGTTCGGTATAGTCACGCCCTTCCTGTGTCAGTTTCAGGCGGACGATGCGCCTGTCGTTCGGGTCGGAGATACGTTCGGCGAAATTGCATTCCGTCAGCCTGTCGACGGTCTTTGTCATCTGCTGTTTGGGGCTGTGGGTCATTCTGGCGAGTTCCGTCATGGTGAGGGATTCGCCGTTTTCTTTCAGAATCTGAATGCAGTAATACATGCTGAGGCTGACACTGTCATCCAGAAGCGTCTTGAAAGGCTTGTCAATCCAGTAATGCCACTGGGGCATGGTTCGGAGCAGAAGTTCCTGCAATTCGGAAGTTTTCATGGAATCACCTCTTTTCCGGAAATGGTTCTTTCAGATGAAATATCATCAAAAAAGAATTGTCATATTCAGTTTACTATTTTTTCTCAGATTTGTCAATAGCAATCCGGAAATTTGTGATTTTATACAAAAAGCAGAGCTGAAATCAGCTCTGCTCTTGTGAATTTTAAATTATTTTGTAATCATCAGGATTCCAGAATCGGATACTGTGCAAGTACCTGAACACCTTTTTGTGCCAGAGCCTTGACAGCAGCATCAAGTTCACGTTCGTTCAGCGGATTTTCTGTCAGGAATACGGTTTCGCCCTCATCGGTGGAGATTATCTGTTCACCAATCTGACCGAATACTTCATTCAGTACAGCAATATCCGTAGAACTTGTCCGGAAATAGTACTTTGCAGAGAAAGAAGCGAAATTCTCGATAAAGTCGTTATCGTGAACATTTTCCCATGTCTGGGACGGAATTGTATGGTCAAGCTGGAGTTCTTCAATCATATCGCCGAGTACGGCACTTGCTGTCGGGAATTTTCCTGCGCCGCGTCCGTAGAACATCGCTTTGCCGATACCGTCACCGCGTACCATAACGGCATTGTACACGCCGTTGACCTGTGACAGAAGATTATCTTCTTCGACAGCCATCGGCATAACAGCAGGCAGAATTTTTCCGTTTTCGAGTTTCTGGACTCTTGCGATAAGCTTGATGGCATAGCCGAGCAGAACACAGAATTTTGTATCTTTGAGTTCCACTTCGCGGATACCCTTTGTATAAACCGATTCCGGATAGACATGCTTTCCGAATGCCAGAGAAGACAAAATGCAGATTTTCCGGCAGGCATCAAAGCCCTCTACGTCAGCAGTGGGGTCTTTTTCGGCATAGCCTTTTTCCTGTGCGAGTGCCAGAGCGGCGGAAAAATCCATATTTTCTTTAATCATCTTATTCAGGATAAAATTAGTTGTACCGTTCAGAATGCCGGCAATGGCAGAGAATTCATTTGCCGCAAGGCACTTGTGCAGCGGTCTGATAATCGGAATTGCACCGCCGACGCTGGCTTCAAAGAAGAAATTACAGTTGTGTTCCTTCGCTTTTTTCAGTAAAATATCGCCCTTCGCAGCGACTAACTCCTTATTGGAAGTTGCAACGCTTTTTCCGGCTTCGAGGCAGGATTTTACAAAATCGAAAGCCGGGTCAATGCCGCCCATGCATTCCGCAACGACGGTGACATCCGGGTCATCCAGAATGACTTTGATATCCTTGACAAGCTTATCGGCATAAGGTCTGTCAGGGAAATCGCGCAGGTCAAGGATATAACCCATTTCGACTTTTTTTCCGCATCGCTTCTGGATGATTGCCTTATTCTTCTCGAACAGTTCTACTACACCTGAGCCGACAACACCGCAGCCCAGAACCGCTAATTTTTCCATCTTAAAAAACTCCTTCTGTTTGAAACTTGATTGTTATTCTCCGGACAGGATTTTGACATCCACAACGCCGTCAATCTGCATCAGGGATTCCTGTAAGGAAACGGGGGATTGCAGACCGTTCCCCAGCCGGATGGAGAATGTCACCGCTGCCGCGCCGTCAATGGGAATATTCTGGTTGACAGTCAGGATATTCGCGCCCAAATCATAGAGCGCGGACAGTACACTGGAAAGCACGCCGGCTTCGTCGCGGAGTACTGCATGTAAATTCATAATCCGCTGTGTCAGTTTGTCTTCGTAAGAAAAAACGCAGTCTTTATATTTATAGTATGCACTTCTGGAAATGCCGACGCGCTTACATGCTGCCGCGGAGCTTTTTTCTTCTTTATTGGCTAACAGCTTCTTGACCTCCAGCACCTTGTTGATTACATCCGGCAGAACAGAGGCATCTACCACAATGAGCTGATGTTCCACGCAAAAGACCTCCCATGTGTCAAATCGTCCGTGTACAAAAAACAATTGTACTTGTATCTTTAACTATACCATAGAATCCGGAATTTGTCAAGGCTTTTTCCGGATAATTTTCCGATTGTCAACTTGATACAAAAATATAGTTGACAAATTGGGGAAACTATGCTATAATAAACTTATCATCAGAAAATCTGAAACAGAAAGAGGTCTTTTATTATGGCACAGGCAACTGTTACTGCACCGGAAGAAAAAACGGTAAACTCAGCACAATCCGCATGGAGTGCAAAAGATTTGGCATTTACGGCAATGTTTGCCGCTCTGATAGCCGTCTGCTCGTGGATTTCCATTCCGACGGCGGTGCCGTTCACGCTCCAGACATTTGCGATTTACTGTGCGCTGGAATGTTTAGGCGGAAAAAGAGGATTTTTCGCCGTACTGGTCTATATTCTGCTTGGTGCGGCGGGCGTTCCGGTCTTTGCAGGATTTTCCGGCGGACTGGGTGTCATTCTCGGCACAACAGGCGGCTATATTATCGGCTTTCTGGCGAATGCCGCTGTTTACTGGGCGTTTGAGAAGCTGCCCAATCATGAAAAATTATGGATGCGCCTGACTGCGCTGATACTTGGTACAGTACTCTGCTATGTGTTCGGCACAGCATGGTTCATGTATGTCTATACCAGAGATGTGGAAGCTGTCACGCTCGGACAGGCTCTCGCATGGTGCGTGACACCGTTCTTAGGCTCGAACGTCCTGAAACTTGCGCTTGCGGTGGGTATCTCTGACCGCCTGAGAAAATATGTTAAATTCTGAAATCAGACCCCATCACGGCTTATGCACTGCATTTTTTGAGGGGAAAGGGTACAGCCCTGCATTTGTCCGGCACATGACATTCATGATAAATTATCTGAACAGTCAGAATCCGGACATCAGGCTTGTCCTGCACCCGGACAGTATCTGTTCCGCCTGTCCGCACCGCCGGAACGATATCTGTGAAAGTGAGCAGAAAGTACTGCTTTATGACAGGCAGGTTCTGCAATTCTGCGGACTGAAAGAAAATCAGGTTCTCCCATGGAAAGAATTCCGGAAACTCGTGTTTCTGCGGATTCTGGAGCAGGGGAGACTTTCTGCTGTCTGCCGGGACTGCCAGTGGCAGTATCTGTGTTCTGAAAAAAATCAGAAATTCTTGACAACGCTCCCGAAATATGATAAAATAGAATTATGAGATTATCATATTGCAAAGGGGCTGATGCTATGATTGGAATTCAGAACGGTGTGCTGAAAAAATATATCGGAAACGAACAGAAAATTATTGTGCCTGACGGTGTCACCAGTATCGAGGAATTCGCATTCGGCACTGCCGACAATGAGGAGATTTTCTGCCCGAATCTGGAGGAAGTCGTTCTGCCGGAAAGTCTCACAGAAATCAGCCGTTTTGCGTTTTATCGCTGTGAATCCCTGAAAAAAATCAATCTGCCGGAACAGCTGCAAAAACTCGGCACGGAAGCCTTTGGTCAGTGCAAGAATCTGGAGGAAATCACAATTCCGGAAGGTGTCACAGAAATTCCATATGGCACATTTTCCAGATGTTATGCCCTCAGGAAAATTCACATTCCGGAAACAGTCACCGAAATCAAAGAAAAAGCGTTCTACGGATGCAGCCCGGAAAAACTGGTGATTCCGGAACATATCACAAGTCTTTCGCCGGAAGTATTTGAGAGATGCGCCAATATTTCAGAAATGGTATACCAGAATATTCATTTTTCTGCCTGGAAATTCAAGGACAGGACTTATATTAATATTCATGATTGTATTAAGCTCATCAACGAACATGATATTTCTGTCCAGATTCCGTCGCCGGAAAAGGAAGACATTGTTTTTCAGCTTTACTGTCAGTATCCGGACGATAAAGAATTAGTCCGGTTTCTGAAAGAAAAATTTCCGTCCAAATTCCGTGTGCTGGTAGACCGCCGGAAAACAGAAATCGTCCGGAAAATACTCGAACAGGAAATACTGATTACCAAAAATAATATCAATTCCTGTATTTTCTATTCCGCACAGCAGGGAACAGCGGAAATTACCCTTCTGCTGACGGATTATAAATATCAGCATTTCGGCTATGAAGATATCGAAACCGTTGTCAGCCGGAAATTTGTTTTATAAGAATGCAGAAAAGCCCTCTCAGAAGGGCTTTTTTCTCTTGACTTTCTCATGATTCTGTGTTATGATAATCATAAATTCTATTTCTGAACAGGAGCTGACTGCCATGCCGGATTTTGAAATCACAGACGAAGGCGTTTTAAAAAAATACAACGGTCGTGCGGAACATGTCATCATTCCGGAACACCTGATTCATATCGGCGCGTATGCGTTTCATAACTGCGCGTTTATCAGAAGCATTACATTTCCGGATTCTGTCATACATATCCGGAAATCCGCCTTTCAGAACTGCCGGAATCTGGAAGAAGTGATTCTGCCGGATTATCTGGCGGATATCGGTGAGGGTGCGTTCTGTCAGTGCCGGAGTCTGAAAAGCGTGACATTTCCCAGACGGCTTGAAGAAATCGGAAAAGATGCCTTTCTCGGCTGTACCAGTCTGGAACAGGCGATAATTCCGGACAGTGTTTCCATACTCGGACAAGGCGCGTTTCAGGGCTGTGAAAAGCTGAAATCCGTGAAACTGCCGAAATATATCAAAGACCTGAAAAGCTATCTGTTCAGCTACTGTTCCGCGCTTCCTGAAATTGAGATTCCGGAAACCGTCACACAAATCGGAACGGAAGTATTCTGGAACTGTCACAGCCTTTCGGAAATTCATCTTCCGGACGCTCTGAAAGTTATCAGCAATGATGTCGCAGATGGTCAGCACAAATATCAGGTTACTTACAGAGGCATTCATTTTTCTGCCGGAACAGATGCCGGAACTTGTGTTTACATGATAGATAACTATAATTTCCATGTGACACTTCCGATTGCAAAAAAAATCAGCATTCTGATACAGATGTATCAGAAAAACCCGGCAGAAGAAAAGCTGCTTGTGCCTTTGAAAGAACAGTTTCCGGAGTATATCCGTCCGCTGATTGATGAGAATCAGGCAGATTTAATTCAGCAAGTTGTCACCGCCGGGCAGATGATTCAGAAAGAAACCATTGATGATTTAATCCGCTATGCAATTGCACAGAAATCCTATGAAACGCAGATTATGCTGACGGATTACAAGCGCAGACAGTTCGGCTTTGAAAGTATCGAAGAAAAAGCAAAGGGCTTGTTACTGGATTAAGTCAAGAAGTTCTTCCGGTCTGGAGATGATTTTCCGTGCGCCATGCCGGAGCAGAAATTCCCGGTCACGGAATCCCCATTCGACGCTGATACAGGGCATTCCGGCATTTCTGGCAGTTTCGATATCGACATCAGAATCGCCGATATAAATCGCCTGTTCTTCCGGAATCTGCAAAATTTCTAAAATTGCCCGAACCGAATCCGGAGCAGGTTTCCGGCGGATGCCTTCCCGTTCTCCGGCAACGGCATCGAACATGCCCGGAAAGTAGTCTTTGCATAATATCTGTACGGCATAATCTGCCTTGTTCGAGACAACTGCTGTTTTCATGCCGGACTGGCGGAGTTTCTGCAAAACTTCCGGAATGCCGTCATAAGGCTTGGTATTATCGGCACAGTGTTTTTCATAATATTCTGTAAAAACCTGATGCACCTGATTAATCTGTGTTTCCGGGGTCTGTTCCGGAACGGCGCGTTCTATCAGTTTCCGGATGCCGTTGCCGACAAACTGCCGGACTTCGTCCATCGTCCGTTCCGGAAATCCGCACTGTTTCAGCGCATAATCCGTACTGAGATATAAATCTTCCAGAGTGTTCAGGACGGTGCCGTCAAGGTCAAAAATCATCAGCTGATATTTCATGCAATATTTTCCTCCTGTTTTCCGGATTTCAGGGCAGGCGCAAACCCCCGGAAGGAAACTTCACTGGTCAGCATTCCCAGTTCTTCCATAGAGAAAGGCAGATTGCCCTTCAGCCATTCCCGGTAGATTTCGAGTGTTCCGGTCAGAACGAAGCGGCTGTATAATTTCATAACATCTTCCGAAACCAGTACTTTTTCTTTATACATATTGCAAATGCCGAGCGTCAGGGCTTCTTTTCCCTGTTCCCAGAACGAATCGTAATAGTCCATATTGGCAATATGCTGGAAAAAAGCAAGATTATCACTGATAATTTGATTCATTGCCGAATACAGGCTGACAGTATTGAAATTCTGATTGAAAAAATCCTGTCTTTCCAGCAGCGATAATAATCTGCTGATAAGCTGCTGTGTATAGTCCCGGAGTACATCATCTGTCGTATCATAATGCAGATAGAACGTTTTCCGGTCAATATTGGCTTTTCTGGCAAGTTCTGTAATCGTCATTTTCATGCTTTTTTTCTCCATCAGCAGTTCAAGATAGGCTTTCTGGATGGCAGCACGGGTTTTCTGAACTCTTCTGTCCATTTTTTATACTCACTTTCTTTTGAAATGATGAATAATCAATATTATATTGCACATTGGCAATTGATTTATTCTTCTGTTTATATTATAATACTCATATGGGGAAAAGTCAAGAGAAAGGACAGATTTTCATGATAAGACAAAGGGAAAAGACAACACCGCGCTGGGATGCCCGGACACATGTCCGCCGTGCCATCTGTCAGCAGGCAAAGAAACTGGAGCAGGAAGGCAGAATTGATATAACTAAGAAATTCAGTCAGCATGGCGACTGTTCTGTATTTGAACACTGTGCCAATGTTGCCTATGTCAGCTGTATGCTGTTCCGGCAGATGCACATCGATGCCGACTGGGATGAATTAATCAGAGGTTCGCTTCTGCATGATTATTTTCTGTATGACTGGCATAACCGTCACACATGCCACCCGGCACATGCAGTCTATCATCCGACACTGGCACTCCACAACGCCCGGAGAGACTACAAGCTGACCCCGAAAGAAGAAGATATTATTTTGCATCATATGTTTCCGCTGACCGTTCTGCCTCCGAAAAGCAAGGAAGCCTGGATGGTATGCCTCGCAGATAAGCTCTGCGCCCTGACGGAAACATTCGGAAAGGTGTGGGTAAGATGACACTGGAGTATTTATTTCTGAATTTTATGCTGTACAGCTTTGCAGGCTGGGTATTTGAAACTACTGTCTGCTCTCTGTGGGAAAGTGGCTGCTTTCTGAACAGAGGTTCTCTGCTGGGACCTTACTGCCCTGTATACGGCGGCGGTGCATGTTTCGGCATTCTTCTGGGCTTATATATCCAGAATCCTGTCAAATTATTTTTCTTTTCGGCGGTTCTGTGCATTGTGGTAGAATATACAGCCGCCTGTGTACTGGAAAATATTTTCAGCATGAAGCTGTGGGACTATACCGGCATGGCGTTCCAGATTCAGGGCAGGGTATGCCTGTTAGGATTCCTGTTTTTCGGCACGGCATGTACGACCATCAGCAAGCTGATTTTCCCGTATACAAAAGCCATGTTTGACAGTACCAATCCGAAACTGCTGCATTTTATCGCCGTCAGCCTTGCAGTGATTCTGGCACTGGATATTCTGCTTTCCGCACTGGCATTCCGCCGGGCGAACAAGGTGCTTTACAGATTTTATATCCGCTGGCACGCTTCCCTGAACCGCGAGTTCAGAAGCTTATCCTATGCAATGCAGAGAAGATGCCCGGAATGGCTTCTGGAAGATTTGTCCGACATGCAGGAAGTCATCCTCGACAAAAACCGTTCCCTCTGCATGAAACAGGAACAGCAGAAGGAAACCCTGATGGAAAATCTGCAAAGATTCCGCAAATCCTGAAAAAATCAGAGCATTCACGAAACCGGAGAAATTTTCTCCGGTTTTTTTATTTGAAATCTATGTGAAAAATACTGAAAATCACTTGAAATTTTTGTATAAATATGCTATAATAAAAATACTATCAAAACCGAAATGAGGTGCGCTTTTTATGGGAGAAGAACAATTCATGCTTGACAATGTCATGCAGATTACCCCTGCACAGCAGAAGGAACTTGTCAATGTCTTTCATGAATTTATCGAACTGGAACATTTATATACTTCTGCTTCGGAACTTGTCAAGACACAGCTCAGTATTTATGATTCTGAATTCAATCTCAAGTTCAAGCGGAATCCGATTCACAGCATTGAAAGCCGTATCAAATCGCCGCAGAGCATTGTCGGAAAACTCCAGAAGAAAGGACTGGAACTCTCTGCCAAATCCGCACAGAAAAATTTGATGGACATTGCCGGAGTACGCGTTGTCTGCTATTATATTGATGATATTTATGCCATCGCAGAACTGCTGAACATGCAGAGAGAATATAAAATCGTCAAGATTAAGGACTACATCAAGAATCCCAAGCCGAGCGGCTACCGGAGTCTGCATGTCATTCTGATGGTGCCTGTCTATCTGGCAACCCAGAAGAAGGAAGTTCCTGTGGAAATCCAGATTCGTACCATTGCCATGGATTTCTGGGCAAGCCTGGAACATCAGCTTCATTACAAGACAAAATCCATCGTATCGGAAGCCATCAAGAAAGAATTGCAGGACTGTGCCGAAATTATCGCAGAAACAGACCTGAGAATGCAGGATATTTACGACAAAATTACCGAACTGGACTGATTCCGGAAATTTTTCAGAAAGCTATTGCAATTTCCGGCAGAATCCTGTATAATAAAAGTAATTGCTTTTGTAAGCAAAAAAAATAATTTTTAAAGGAGAGTTATCCCCATGTACAAAGATTTACTCGATACCATCGGCTATGTTGAAAGCGTTGACCCCGAAGTCGGCGCAGGGATGCAGAAAGAACTTGCCCGTCAGAGAAGAAATCTCGAACTGATTGCCAGTGAAAATATTGTTTCCCCGGCGGTCATGGCTGCTATGGGCAGTGTTCTCACAAACAAGTATGCAGAAGGCTATCCGGGCAAGCGTTACTACGGCGGCTGTGAATGCGTCGATATCGTGGAACAGATTGCCATCGACAGAGCCTGCAAACTGTTCGGCGCAAAGTTCGCAAACGTGCAGCCTCATTCCGGCGCACAGGCAAATACTGCCGTGTATGTTGCTGTGCTTCAGCCGGGTGATACCGTTCTCGGCATGAGCCTTGACGACGGCGGACACCTGACACACGGTTCACCGGTCAACATTTCCGGCAAGTACTTCAATTTCGTTTCTTACGGACTCGACGACGAAACCGAAACCATCAACTATGATGACGTGCAGAAACTCGCCGAAGAACATAAGCCGAAACTTATCGTTGCCGGAGCATCTGCTTATCCGCGTGCAATCGATTTCAAGAGACTGTCCGAAATCGCAAAGTCTGTCGGCGCACTGCTCATGGTAGATATGGCACATATCGCCGGACTGGTTGCCGCAGGCGTACATGAATCTCCCGTACCTTATGCCGATATTACCACCACAACAACCCATAAGACGTTAAGAGGTCCCCGCGGCGGTCTGATTCTGACCAATGATGAAGCTTTGGCTAAAAAAATCAATTCTGCTGTATTCCCCGGCACACAGGGAGGTCCCCTGATGCATGTTATCGCGGCAAAGGCTGTCTGCTTCGGTGAAGCCCTCAAGCCCGAATTCAAGGCATATCAGCAGAAGATTGTCGAAAATGCCAAGGCTCTGGCAGACGGTCTGCTGAAACGCGGTTTCAATCTGGTTTCCGGCGGTACGGACAATCACC
>DGUB01000128.1 GCA_002393815.1 Ruminococcus sp. UBA4321
CTTTCCAGCTTGCCTTATAGACGATTGCCGCCGGAGTATCAGGAGAATAGCCGCCATGAATCAGCTGTGCAGAAAGTTCTTTCAGCATTCCGGTGCTGAGGAAAATAATCATTGTAGCATGATGAGATGCCAGAGAAGCAATGCTTTCCCGTTCCGGAACGGGAGTCTTTCCAGCTATTCGGGTGAGAATGACGGTCTGTGAAACATTCGGAAGAGTATATTCTGCTTTCAGAGCCGCCGCCGCTCCGCAGAAAGAACTGACTCCCGGACAAATATCATAATCAATATGCAGAACATCCAGAGCATCCATCTGTTCCCGGATTGCGCCGTAAACAGATGGGTCACCTGTATGCAGACGGACGGTAATTTTCTTCTGTTGTTCGGCTTTCTGCATGACAGAAATCACTTCTTCGAGTGTCATGTATGCGCTGTTATGAATTTCGCATCCGGATTTTGCAGAGTTCAGCAATTCCGGATTGACAAGAGAACCGGCATAGATAATTACATCTGCCGATTCTATTAATTTTTTTCCTCTGACGGTGATAAGGTCAGCTGCACCGCATCCCGCACCTACAAAATGTATCATAATCAGGATTCCTTTCTGATATGCTGAATCAAATCATCTGCCTGAGAAGTTTTCAGGATAATATTATGCTGATAGGAAAATATCACAGCCCCGATTCCGGCTGTATCATTGACTCTTGCTTTCAGATGAGATTCTATTCTCTGTATGAGAACGGCAAGAGTTTGTTCCATATATCCGGCAGATTTCAGAATATCAAGTGCCGCATCAACGGTGACGCATTCCGGAAGTTTCTGCAAAACCGGAAGCGGCACACCAGCCAGAACGCCGCATGTGACAAGGGTTTCCATTCTGCCGTCAGCAATATGGGAATGGGTATTCATGATGCCTGCGCCGAGTTTTATCATTTTACCGATATGTCCGATTAGCAGAATTCTGGAAAATCCCAGAGAAATGCCGATATCCATTGCTTCTCCGATAAAATTGGAACAGCATACGGAACGTTCTTCCGGTATGGGAAGATGCATTTTTAAGAACTGTTCGCTGTAGTTGCCGAGTGTGAGAAGCAGAGTTTCAAGCCCTTCTTTACGGCGGATATTGGCTTCTGTCCGGATAGTTTCAATCAGAGCAGAATTACTCATCGGCTCTACGATTCCGGTTGTGCCGATGATGGAAATGCCACCCTGAATTCCCATACGCGGATTGTATGTTTTCTTTGCGATTTCTTCGCCGTCCGGGACGGAAATAATGACTTTAAATCCGCCGTGATATTCATGCAGTTCAGCGATTTCCTGCAAGGCAGTTTTTATCATGCGCCTTGGAACGGAATTGATAGCATATTCTCCGGCAGGTTGGTCAAGACCGGGTTTTGTGACAATGCCGACACCCTTTCCGCCTGAGATTTCAATAGTTTCCGGAATCAGAGATACTTCCGCAAGAATCAAGATGCCGTTGGTCACATCGGGGTCATCACCGCTGTCTTTGATAACCGAACAGATTGCAGAATGTTCTGTCAGGCGGCTTTCATTAATCGGGACAGAAATTCTTTCTCCGCCGGGAAGCAGAATTTCAGCATGACTGACAGCATCTCCGGTCAGAAACAATTCCGCAGCAGCTTTTGCGGCGGCAGAAGCACAGGAACCTGTTGTATAGCCGCAGCGCAGTTTTTTTGTGCCTTTATAGATATAGCGTTCCATGCGTGTCCTCTTTTCCTGTCGAATTGTATTTCATGAACATTTAGATTATAGCATACTCTGCCATAATTGTCAAATTATTTTTGGAATTCCGGAGGCTGATATTTCCTGTTCCAGCCGGAATAAAAATTCTTCAAGTTCTTCCGGCGCGGTCAGATGAGAAAGACTGATTCTCCATGAACTGAGTGCATTTTTTCTGTCATGTGTCAGAGCCATGACAGCCCGTGAAGGCGTATTCGGCACAGAACACGCTGATTTCACAGAAATGCAGACATTCCGGCTGCCAAGCCGCCGGCGCATTTCTTCCCCTTTGATGCCGTTCACTGAAACATTCAGAATATGCGGAACAGCATGTTCCGGACTGTTGATTCTGATTCCGGAATTCTGCAATAGATTTTCACGCAGAAACTGATTTAGCTTCCGGACATGTTCTGTTCTTTCCGGAAGTTTCTGCACAGCCAGTTTCAGAGCCTCTGCGCAGGCTGCCGCCGCAGGGACATCCGGTGTACCGCTCCGGTAAAGTGTGGTGCTTGCTCCGCCGTGAATCAGCGGTTCAAGAATGATATTCCGTTTTTTGACCAGAATTCCGCATCCTTTCAGACCGCAGAACTTATGCGGTGCAAGGCTGACCAAATCCGCCTGCATGACAGCATCAAGCGGAATCTTTCCGGCTGCCTGCGTGGCATCCACATGAAAACAGCAGTCGGGATATTGTTTCAGAAGTTCTGCGATTTCTGCAACAGGCTGAATGATTCCAAGTTCACTGTCCACGGCACAGACAGAACACAGAACCGTATCTTTCCGTAAGAGTTTTTTCAGATGATTCAGGTCTGTTCTGCCCTGTTCATCCAGAGAAATCATATCAATTTCCCAGCCCTGCTCCTGTAAAAACGTCAATGCACCGCTCACGGAAGAATGTTCCAGAAACGTCGTGACAATATGTTTTCCCCGTCTGCGTGAGGAAAATGCAGAACCTTTTATGGCAAGATTATTTGCTTCGCTTGCACTGCCGGTAAAAATAATTTCTTCCGGATGAATATGCAGAAGTTCTGCAATCGTTTCGAGCGATACATTCATGATTTGCTTTGCCTGTTCTCCTGCGGGATGCACAGAATTTGGATTCGCAAAACAGGAAACGGCGGTATCTGTATAAATCTGCAATACACCGGAATCCGGCGGCGTGTCGGCACAGTAATCAAGATAAATCTGTTTCATGTTCTTCCTCCTGAAAATTTTCCAGAAAATGATGATATTCTTTTCCGATATGATACGAAATCAGCGTTTGCAGATTGACATTCTCCACACTGCGGAAAATATTCATATCGACAGCCGGATTGACAGCACGGAGTTCTTTCAGGAGCGTTTTGATTTCCTGACGCTTGGAACCGCCTCCGCCGTTGTCACACATGGTACAGTTTTCCGTAAACCGGCAGGCACACTGGATAAACTGCAAATCATTATACTGCTTCCAATGAATAATTTCCGATTCACGGACAAGATACAGCGGACGGATGAGCTGCATTCCCTGATAATTTTCACTGTGGATTTTCGGCATCATGGTCTGAATCTGCGAACCGTAGAGCATTCCCATCAGAATAGTTTCAATGACATCATCAAAATGATGACCGAGTGCGATTTTATTGCATCCCAGTTCCTGAGCAGTTTTATATAAATAACCTCTGCGCATTCTGGCACACAGATAGCAGGGATGTGCATCTACTTTGGCAACAGCGTCATAAATTCCGGTTTCAAAAACCTGAATCGGAATTTCCAGCAAAGCTGCATTGTCTACAATTTTCCGGAGATTGATTTCATGATAGCCCGGATTCATGACCAGAAATACGACTTCAAACGGGATTTCTGAATATTTCTGCAAACGCTTCATGCACAGAGCCATCAGCATGGAATCCTTGCCTCCGGAAATACAGACAGCAATTTTATCATGCGGCTGAATCAGTTCATATGTTTTGATACCTTTCAGGAATTTTGACCAGATTGTTTTTCTGAATTTCCGGACAACAGAAAGTTCAAATTCATTTTGTGACTGCATAGTTTTCCCTCGATTTCTAAATTTTAATTATTTATTTTATCTATCGGTTTACTATGTAATTATACACTCTATTTTTCATTTTGTCAACTGCAAGCGAATGTTATTTTTATCGTTTTTATATATTCTATTTTCTGAAATAACACCATTTTCCAAGAAAATCACCACTTTCCAAGTTTTTGAAAAAATAAAATAGTGAACTGCTCCTGAAAAAAGTGGTA
>DGUB01000041.1 GCA_002393815.1 Ruminococcus sp. UBA4321
TATTTTCTGGGCGGATTCGGCAGACTGTTCGGTACAGCAGATTCTGCTGATACTTCCAAAGTCTTTATCAATACCATCAACGGCAAACTGGAATATGATGCCATTGTTCCGGCAATGCTCCAGACCGCTCTGCCTGAATTCCTGATTGGTCTGATTGTCGTACTGGTGCTTTCTGCTTCGATGTCAACGCTTTCCTCACTGGTACTGACTTCCAGTTCCACACTGACGCTTGACTTAATCAAGC
The DNA here is from genome assembly GCA_002393815.1 of Ruminococcus sp. UBA4321. GTDB lineage: Bacteria > Bacillota > Clostridia > Oscillospirales > Ruminococcaceae > UBA3855. The sequence goes on from DGUB01000041.1 coordinate 245, forward strand.
CTGCCATGAAAGGCAAAATGGACGAAAAGAAACAGGTACTCTGCATCAGAATTTTTATTGCTGTCTTCCTGCTGATTTCTGTTATCATGGCGGCACATAAGAATGCCTATATCACAACTCTGATGAGCATTTCATGGGGTGCGCTGTCCGGTTCTTTCCTTGCGCCGTTCATGCTTGGCTTATTCTCTAAGAAAATTACGCCTGCCGGAGTCTGGGCATGTTTCGGATTTGCAGTTATCTTCACACTGGGACATACTGCATTATTCCTGCTCGGCTGGTTCCCGGAACTGACAAAGGCTGCTGCAAGTCTGCCGATTCCGTTCACCATCACTTCTCCGCTGAATGCCGGCGCATTCTGCATGATATTCTCCCTGATTCTCTGCCCGGTTGTCAGCAGTTTCACAAAGGTGAAAGATACCAAAGAAGTGGACAGAATTTTCACATGCTATTCCGGTTCTGAACAGAAAACTGCCAGCGGCAGCCGGGAGGCACTGTCTTGAATTATATTGATTTTCATGTTCATGCCTTCGCGGATAAGATTGCAGAACGTACTGTAAAAGCCCTTGCCGAAACCGCAAAGGAAGCCCCCGAAACAAATGGTACTCTTTCCGATACGGAACAGAAAATGCAGAACTGGGGCATTGACGGCTTTGTTCTGCTCTCGATTGCAACAAAACCGACACAGCATCTTGTCTGCAATAACTGGGCGGCTTCCTGTAAATCTGAACATATATTCCCGTTCGGAAGCGTTCACCCCGACGGTGAGGATGTATTTCAGGAACTGGAACGCATTAAAGAATTAGGCTTGTACGGTATCAAACTGCATCCGGACTATCAGCATTTCTATGCGGATGAAGAACGAATCTTTCCGATTTACCGCAAATGCGGCGAACTTGGACTGCCGGTTCTGCTTCATGCAGGCGTTGACCCTGTCTGCCCGGAAGATGTTCACTGCTCGCCGAAAGCGGCGGTCAAGGCTCTGGAAGCCGCTCCCGATACAACTTTTATTCTGGCGCATCTGGGCGGAAATCAGCTCTGGAAAGAAGTAGAATCCACACTTGCCGGAAACTTCGGAAATGTTTATTTTGATACTGCCGTTATCGGCAGACATATGCAGGATGATGAATTGTTATTCCGCATTATGGAAAAGCACGGCTTTGATAAAATTCTTCTCGCCAGTGACTGTCCGTGGGATAATCCGGAAGTAACCATTCAGAAAATCAAAAGGCTCGGTCTGACTCCGGAACAGGAACACGCTGTTTTCGCAGGCAATGCCGAAACATTACTGAATCTGTAAAAATAACTGCTGTACCGGAATCACCGATACAGCAGTCTTTTTCAGTCCAGATAAATCAGATTTCTGTTACGGGAAACCGCATAATCCGCGGCGCGGAACGTTCCGCCCGACTTGGAATGCAGATAGCAGATAATCGTATCTGAACGGTCAATCATATTCCGGTTGCGCGTGAAGAAAGCTTCACGATAAGGCATTATTACAGAATCCGGGCAGATTTGAATCTGATTGTACTGCCGGAACTTTTCTTTATGATAAAATTCGCTTCTCATATAGGGGAGTACCATAATCAGCAGGGCAGTGTGAAAGCGTGAATTCCGGATGGCTTCGCTGATGACTTCGGCGGCGATTTCATCGAATTCTCCGTCATGCCCGATAAGAAACTGAATATATTGTTTTTCCTGAATCAGATGTTCGACGAGCGGTTTCAGTTCGATACGGATTTTTTCCGGATTGCTGACACGTCTGTGTCCGAACAGACTGACTGTATAAATTTCCATAATAACACTCCAGTTAAAATAGTTTCTACTATTATTATATCCTGAAAAACTGGATATGTCAATATCTATATCTACAAAAACTGGATGATTTTTTATTGAACATAGTATAAAATAAAATTGAGGTGTTATTATGGATATAGATATTGAAGAACAGTTTATAAAGCGTTTAACAGAATTAAGACTTGCAAAGGGCGTATCAGCAAGAGATATGAGTTTGTCTATCGGACAAAGTGCAGGATATATCAATAATATTGAGAATAAAAATAATCTTCCGTCTATGAGAAGTTTTTTCTATATTTGTGATTATTTGGAAATCACTCCACAGGAGTTCTTTGAATTTGAAAATAAGAATCCCTACCGGATGGATGAGATGATTTCTTATTTGAAACGTCTTACACCGGAACAGCTTGACCATCTGACTGCATTTTTCAAAAGCATGAATAAAAAATGAGGTTTTAAAATGTGGTCTGATTATATAAATCTTGATGAAAAATTTATAAAGCGTCTGATAGAATTAAGACTTGCAAAGGGCATTTCCGCACGAGAAATGAGCCTTTCTATCGGACAATCAGAAAATTATGTCAATGCAATTGAAAATAAACAAATGTTGCCTTCCATGATGGGATTCTTCTATATTTGCGAATATCTGGAAATTACACCGCAGGTGTTCTTTGAATTTGAAAATAAAAATCCTTACCGGATGGACGAAATTAACTCCTATCTGAAACAGCTCACACCGGAACAGCTTGAACTTCTGACTAAGTTCCTGAAAAGCATCAGCAAAAAATAATCAAAACAGCACAGCCGGAAAGCTGTGCTGTTTTTGTGATTAAAGAATAAAGCAGATTAAGCCCGAACAGCCCTCATTGATAATTCTTTCAAGGGTTTCCTGCAATTTCATCCGGGCTTCCACAGGCATCTTGAACAGCTTGTTATGCAGACCTTCATTGACAAGTTCATGCAGAGACTTTCCGAAAATATTGGAACTCCAGATTTTTGTGGGGTCTTCCTCAAATCCCTGCAATAAGTACATGACAAGTTCTTCGCTCTGCTTTTCACTGCCGACAATCGGGCTGACTGTGGTATTGATTCCGGCTTTCATCATGTGGATGGACGGCGCGGAAGCTTTCAGCCGAACGCCGTATTTTCCGCCCTGCTTGATAATTTCGGGTTCTTCGAGGCTTAATTCTTCCATTGTCGGCATGACAATGCCGTAACCTGTCGCCTCTACTTCTTTGAGAGCGGGTTCTAATCTGGAATAGGCTTTCCGGACTTCGCACAGTTCGCGGAGAATTTCGAGCAGACTGCCTTCATCCTGAATTTCCAGACCGGTCGATTCGCTGAGAATCTTGAAGAATAACGAATGGTCGAGCGTGACTGTAATTGTGACTGAGCCGTTTCCGAGGTCGATTTCCGAACTTTCCGCATGAAGAATATACTGACAGTCACAGATTGGCTTTGCCAGTGCGGAAGCGTCTTTGACAGTGACGAGATTCTGCGCGGCTTCCCGGATGACGGAAAAGACTTCCTGCTTGACGGGATGCCCTTTTTCGAGCATGGAAATCCAGCCGGGCATGGCGAAATTGACTTCCCGGACGGGGAAGGCATACAGCAGAGCGGTCAGAATCTGCTGAATATCCTGTTCCTGTAACTGCGTACAGCTGACCGGAAGCACAGCAGTGTGATACATTTCCTGCATCTGCGCGGCGAGAGTTCTGGCTTCTTCGGTATCGGGGTCAACACAGTTGAGCAGTACGATAAACGGCTTGCCGAGTTCCTGTAATTCTTTGATAACGCGTTCTTCGCATTCGGCATATTCGCTCCGCGGAATGTCTGAAATACTGCCGTCAGTAGTGACAACCAGTCCGATAGTAGCATGTTCGGTAATGACTTTCTGTGTACCGATTTCAGCAGCCATATTGAACGGAATTTCCTCATCGAACCACGGAGTCATGACCATCCGGGGCATTTCGTTTTCGATATAGCCGAGCGAACTGGGAACGATATAGCCGACACAGTCAATCATTCTGGCGCGGAATTTCGCGCCGTCCTGAAGATGGACAGTCACAGCTTCTTCCGGAATGAATTTCGGTTCTGTCGTCATGATAGTTTTTCCGGCGGCGGACTGCGGAAGTTCATCCACGGCGCGTTCTTTCTTGTAATCGCTTTCGATATTGGGAATGACAAGCGTTTCCATAAATCTTTTAATCAGTGTCGATTTGCCTGTCCGGACGGGACCCACAACGCCGATATAAATATCACCGCCGGTACGCTGTGCAATATCGCTGTAAATATCTTTCATGCAGAGTCCTCCTGTTTAGCTGATAATGGGAATCAGCAGCATTGCATTTTCAGAGAGCTGTTCCTGAGTGAGGTCATTTTCTTCGAGAATGGCTTCCACGCTGGTATGGCAGCGTCTGGCGATATCCCAGATATTTTCCTGTGCCTTGCCGAAATAGAGCCGGAGTGCATAATTATCCTGAAATTTCTCATTTTCCTGAATTTCGATAGCAGAAAGCACTTCGGTTTCTGTACAGTGAATCACACTGCCTTCCATGCGGAGTTCCGTTTTGAGTGCGACTTCCGACGCGCCGGAAAGCGTATAGGAACAGTTTTCGGCATTGGCACGAATCTGAATTCTGTCCGCCGGAGAAAGATTCTGCATGGCGAAGCGATATTCAAACGGTTCTTCTTTTTCGAGCAGACGGGGCATTCCGGAGCTTTCCCGGACAAGGAGATAACAGCAGAGCATACCGCTGATGCAGATTTCAGAATTTTCCACAGCAGTGGTCAGATTCCGGATTTCGCCCCATGCATCATAAACACAGTCGAGTTCGCAGTCAGCACAGGTGAGTTTTGTATTGCAGACAAGCATTTCAGAAAACGGCACGGGCGCACCGCAAGTCAGAAGCTTCATACTGTGAACAGAACAGGGATGTTCTGTAGAAAATGCATCACAGACAAGAGATTCCGAAGCCATCCGGCAGGCAGTGCAGGAAAGCCGGAGTTCAGCTTCACAGCGGAGCAGACGGATATCGCCGTTTTCGTCTGTGACGGGTTTAAGGTCACAGGAAGCAACTGTGCATAACACTTCGCAGTCGTCCTGTTCTTCAATGCCGTCAAGGTCAATCATATGACTGTACGGAATCCGGAAAGACATGGGTTCCAGACTGCCGTCGCCGTCTTTTTCGCAGGCATAGAGAATCTGAATCTGCAAATTGCCCTGTGCCATGATTTTTCCGGAGATGAGTTTATGACTTTGTTCGACGGGAACGGCATCACAGCGGACAACCTGCAATAAAGCCGGCTTGGAAGTGCCGAGTTCGAGTTCTTCGGAGAGTACAACATGATTGACTGTATGCAGGCGTTTTGCCTGATACCGGAGCTGTTTTTTGCGCAGCTGCATATTTTTTGCGAAAATATCGCTGATAGCTTCCTGACGGCGGACAGCACTGGTTCGGATGCGGACGGTCACAGCACCGCGGACATCGAGTCTCCGGCGGCTGACGGCGCGGCAGTTGACATAATCCGTGACGGGAAGAATTTCATTGACAATGATTTCCCCGGCAGGGAGTTCCGCGGTTCTGGAAAAATGTAAAGTCTGGGTGACGCATTGCAGAACATGACTGTCTTCACTGCAGTACAGAATCCGGATTTCGGCGGCGAGTTCATAGGATAATCTGTTGTCACTGACAGATTCGCTGACAACAGAGGGCGTGACAAAGCATTTGATTAATTTGCAGACATCCGGATAATAATCCGGCAGAACATAATCCAGTTCCACACTTTGTTCCTGCACGGAAGTGCCGGAAGGTTCGGCGGCGGCAATCACCGTCTGATTCATTCGCAGTTCCATAGAAATTGCAAGACCTCCTTGATTTCACTGTTACTGCATTCTATGCAGGGAATGTCCGGAGTATGCCATGCAGAAAAAAATCTCCCCATAAGGGAGATTTTTTCAGGATTCGTCTTTTCTGGAAAGCCGTTCGATGGCGTTGGTATTGAGTTTCGCGGTCAGTTTCAGGCGTGCAACTTCCTGCCGGAGTGCTTCGACTTCGGACTGAAAGCTGTCCTTGCTTTCAAGCTGATGCCGCAGGCTGTCCGCTTCGGCTTTGTACTTGTTGAGTTTCAGAATATACTTGACCTGTTCTTCTTTGAGCTGGGCGATTTCGTCCTGTGCTTCTTTGAGATGATGGGTCAGCATATTGGTTTGCAGCTGCATAATGCGAAGTTCTTTGAGAATTTCGGCATTGAGCTGATTCTGTGCGCTGCCGAAATTTTCCAGTTCCTGTCCGGTTTTGCCGATGCCCTGCACAGATTCATAGGTTTTGGCGTTCAAGAGAAAATCCTCCTTTCTGAATGATTATACGGTTCTGTTTTTCTTCATGCGGATTTTATTGTCATACATCTGTTTGTCGGCGCGGTTGAACACCTGTTCTACTGTTTCGTTGCTGATGCTGGAATATTCTGCCATGCCGAATGCGGCGGAAAAGCGTTCCCAAGGTTCAGCAGAGACATTGCTGTCTGTTTCGGCGAATTTCTGTGTAATTTCAGCAAACAGTTTTCTTCTGTCGCGGTAGTCCTGTCCGGTAAGGACAATAATAAATTCATCACCGCCGACACGGTACACAGGCGAATGCTGATAGACCGTGCAAATCATATGACACGCGCCTGTAATATAGATATCGCCTTTTTTATGTCCGAACTCGTCATTGACCTGCTTGAGATGATTCAGGTCAGCCATGACAATAGCAAATTCTGCAAAACCGCGTTCAATTTCCTGCTGGAGAGTAGTTCTCATGTTATTATAGGCACCTTTGTTCTTGACGCCTGTCAGCGCGTCGCGGTAGGCTGTTTCGCTGATTTGCGAAACCTGTATTTCCGCTTTCCGGAGGCTGTCCACATACTGCATACTGTCTTCTGTCGTTTTGAGAAACGCCCGGTAAAGATTTTCGATTTCGTCGCCGGTATGAATATTCAGTCTGCGGATGCGCTCTACATTCTGAGCGCGTTCTTCTTCGCTGTCATAAGCGAAAGTTCCGGCACAGTATGCCATATGATTCACCGGAAGGATAATTTTAGTTTCGAGAATCCGGAGTCCGACAGCGAAAATCAGAAAGACAAAACCGAGGAACATTGTCACCACTCTTGCAATAAAAGTCCTGTTATACATCGCAAGAATATTCATGGAGAAATCAATGCAGGCATAGCACTGGCATTTTCCTGCCTGATTGTAGACAGGCTTATAAATGGTCAGCATATAGCCGTATTCGTCGCTTGAAATGGTATGGGTTACTTCTTTTCCGGCAAGCAAATCCGGAAGAATGGAACGGAATGATTCATCATAGGAAAGCAACGTGCCGGGCAGGTCTCCGGGAATCTCCGGCACATCCATATCAAATACAACCTGTATACCGTCTTCCAGCATACGGTAAACATACAGAAATTTCACATCCGGATAACTGCTCATAAAAAGAGAGAAACTTTTTTTGATTTCACGGTATTCTTCGGATTCTGTGCCGAGTTCGATATATTCGTCAATTTTTTCGGCATCCATTTCGGCAGCCATCAAGTCCGTAAGACATTCCGCAAACCGGGCGTGTTCGCTGATAGTAGTTTCCCGGAACTGATAAAAGCTGACACCTGTCACTGTTCCGGCAATCAGCAGAGTGCCTGTGCCGAGCATGAGTATCAGCCGGGTGCGGAGAGATTGCAGACGGCTGAAAGGCTTCTCCTGAGAAATGACAGCAACTTCCTGCGGCGGACAGAATAATGCATGGATGCGAGGCGGAAGCAGTTTCAGAATGCAGAAAGTAATCAGGACAGAAATCCCCTTGTCTTCCGTTTCGGAAAGCAGATGGCTGAAAATATCAACTGCTGCATCTTCTTCCAGAAGCCATGCGACAACCGCGCTGACTACGGCACAGACTGCCACATAAGCCGGAACTGTCAGCAAAGCTTTCCAGAATTTCTCAAAGCAGTTTCTGTCTGCGAAAAAGACTGTCAGGATTGCAATCATGATATTCAGAAATCCGTAGGAAAGCTGTGTGACATCCAGGATTCCGGTAATCAGGTTTGTACCCAGTCCGACAATTGTACCCGGCAGATAGCCGCCGACGGCAGCCGCCAGCATGGTGCCGATGGCATCCAGAAACAGCGGAATTCCCAAAGCAGAAGCAAGCAGATTTCCTGCAAAATTAATCAGAATCCCCACAATACAGAGAACTGTTGTATTCAGGATGTCATGTTTCATGAAGTCAGTTCCTCTCTGCTGTCAAAGCAATCCGAAATTTTTTCGGTTATGGTTCAGCATTGTCCGGAGGGTTTCTTCCAGCGGATATTCCGGTTTCCAGCCGGTATCCTGACAAAGCCGGGAAATGTCTGCTTCCATGACGGGTACATCCGAAGGGCGCATTCTGGCAGGATTTTTTTCTATCACAATGGATTCGCTGCTCATTTCCAGAAGCATGTCAAGCAGTTCCTGAATGGCGACGGCATGACCGCTGCCGACGTTATAAGTTTCCCCGGCATATCCTTTTTCCATCAGGAGGGTATAAGCCCGGACGATATCACGCACATCTGAAAAATCGCGCTTTGCGGAAAGATTGCCCACCTGTATGACAGGCGCACGGAATCCGGCTTCGATTTCGGCAATCTGGAGGGCGAAATCGGCAGCAACAAAAGTCGGTGACTGTCCGACTCCGATATGATTGAACGCCCTGACCATGACGATTCCCATGCCGTAAGCTTTGGCATAAAGGCTGCCTATCATATTCTGACAGGCTTTTGTCATAGCGTAAGGATTTCCGGGATGCAGAGGGGTTTCCTCACTGACGGGGCGGAAATAAACAGATTTGGGATAACCAGATTTCCGATAGCCGTACTCTTCACCGGAGCCGACAAGCAGAATCCGGGGATAATATTCTTCGATACTGCGGACGGCTTCCAGCAGATGCAGTGTGCCTTTGATATTCACATCAATTGTCAGTTCAGGATTTTTCCATGATGCCGCCACAGAACTCTGCGCCGCAAGATGATAAATCTGCTTCGGACGGTGTGTCTGCAATAAATTCCGGATTTCCGATTCCTGCATGATATCCAGCGTAAAGACATCACAGTTTCCGGAGCGGATATGTTCCCGCGGCAGAACTGTCGCGCCGACATGCAGAGGCTTCCGGTTCAGTTCCTGAATGAGATAGCTGCCGACGAAACCGCCCGCACCGATGACAAGTGCATCCAAGCGGAACACCTCACTTTCTTTATTTTCTTAAAAATCAGTCATTCTTCAAAACATGATAGATTTCCTGCATAATTTTGTCACATGGATAGACTTCCTGCACTCGTTTCCGGGCATTTTCGCCGAATGTTCTTCTCAAATCCGGCGAATCGGCTAATTTCTGAATCGCATCTGCCAGAGCCTGTACATCATGGGGCGGAACGGTCAGCCCGGTTTCGCCGTGCAGACTGACATAAGGAACGCCCGTCGGCAGACTGGTATTGATGACAGGTTTTCCGGCGGTCATGGCTTCCTGCTGAACAATGCCGAACGCTTCGGAATTTTCGACAGACGGGAGAATAAAAATATCACAGTCGGCAAATGCGGATTTCAGTTCATTATCCGGCAGATTGCCGAGGAAATGCACCGGCAGAGTTCCGGCGAGTTTCCGGAGTTCCGGTTCAAGAACGCCTGTCCCGCACAGGAACAGTTCACAGTTTCTGACTTTCCGGAATGCCTGAATCAGCACATCCACGCCTTTATAATAGACCAGTCTGCCGACGAATAATAATTTCAGATTCCGGGGATTTTTGAGTTTTTGTGTCAGAACAGGCGAAAACCGGAAATTTCCTGAAATTTCGGCAGGATAAGGAATGACTCTGCATTTTTCGCGGAATTCCGGCAGAAACGTCGAACTGTCAATATGTCCCTGTGTTGCCGTGATAATGCAGTCAGCCCGGCGGAGAAATTTCTTCAGAATCGGCTGATAGAAATATAATAATTTCTTCTGTCTGACCACATCGCTGTGCCATGAAATCACAACCCGGCATTTGCAGTGCGACAGCAGACAGGCAATATCTTCAAGAGGGAAAGGCATATGAAATTCAATCACATCAGCCCATTCGGAAAGTTCCTGAAACTTCCGAAAAAACGACAGGGAAACCGGACAGGAAAAATAAGTGCCGAGGCTTCCGCACCGGATGACTTCAATCCCGTTGATTACTTCTGCCGAACCTCTGCCTTTTTCCTGACAGACCAGAACTTTGAGTTCCGTATCAGGAAATTTTGAGAGATATTTTGCCCTCTGTGCGACAACGGTTTCAATGCCGCCGATATGCGGCGGATAGAATTTATTCACTTCCAGAATATGAAACATGTTTTATACCTCCGGCAGAAGTTCCCGATACACCTGATATAATAATTCCGCACTTTTTTCCCATGAAAAAGACTCTGCCCGTTTCCGTCCCCGATGGCTGAGAGAAATTCTTAAATTTTCGTCAGTAAATAATCTGTGCAGTCCCTGTGCGATTTCTGAAATTTCCGAGGGACTGACGATAACCGCATCCGTTCCGGTGACTTCCGGCAGAGAAGCGGCATCCGAAACCAGTACGGGCGTACCGCAGGACATGGCTTCGAGCGGCGGCATCCCGAATCCTTCATAAACCGACGGGAACACAAACGCCAGCGCACTGCTCATGAGTGTGCATAAATCTTCATCTTGAATATATTCCGTAAAGATAATATGGCTTTCCAGGTGCAGGGTATGCACCAGACGGAAAATATTATCATACAGCCAGCCTTTCGCACCGGCGAGAACAAGTGAAGCCGGATGTTCGTGAGATTTCACGAATTCCGCATAGGCATGAATCAGATTTTCCAGATTCTTGCGCGGTTCGAGCGTTCCGAGATAGAGAAAATATTTCTCCGGAAGCTGATATTTTTTCCGGATTCTGCGGAACGCTTCCGCATCCTGAACGGGATGGAATTTCTGCGAATCGACGCCGCACGGCACGACACGGATTTTTTCTCTGAAATCCGGATAATACTTGATAATCTCTGATTTGGAAAATTCCGAATCGGTGACAATCCGGTCAGCCCTTTTCATGGAACTGACAAGCCCTAAGTCAAGCATATGCCGGGTTCTTGCCCTGACTGTTTCCGGAAACGCCTTATAAACCATATCATGCACAGTCACGACTGTTTTTCCGGAAACGCCCGGCGGAACAATATAATTAAAAAAATGAGTAATCTGGTTTTCTCCGCCGAAAAAAAGCGAATACGGCACAGGCAGAAAACCGGAAACAACCCGGTAGCCGTAAGGTGAACAGAAAGCATGTTTCATTTTGACATGCCTGTCAAGATAAGGCTGTAAATCCTGTTTTTTGGCTTCGAGGTTCTTGACAGCGAAATAATTCAGCGTATACTGATGTTCCCGGTGCAGATGTGTCATAGCCCTGACCTGACCGGCTTCACAGAAACCAATTCCGGTTTTTCTGCCGAGCAGGGGCAGGGCATCAAAGGCAATTTTCACTATAAAAACTCTCACTTACATCTTTTAATGCTTCACTGGTCTGTCTGCTGATGATTTCAGACTGTGCGATTTTCAAGTCATTTTTCACCATCCGGCTGACGAGTTCCGCAAAATTGATTTCACGCTTCCAGCCGAGCTGGTTTTCCGCCTTCGCCGGATTGCCGAGCAGAACGTCAACTTCTGCCGGGCGGAAAAATTCTTGATTGATTTTAATCACGACCCGTCCGGTTGCTTTTTCGATACCGACTTCATCAATGCCCTTGCCTTCCCATTCGATTTCGATTCCGGCACATCGGAAAGCAGTTTCCGCGAATTCGCGGACAGTTCTGGTTTCATTCGTCGCGATAACGTAATCATCCGGGGTATCCTGCTGTAACATCAGCCACATTGCCTTCACATAGTCTTTGGAATGTCCCCAGTCGCGCTTGGAATCCAGATTTCCGAGTTCTACATAGTCCTGCAAACCGAATCTGATTCTGGCAGCGGCTCTGGAAATCTTTCTGGTGACAAATTCCAGACCTCTGCGTTCGGATTCGTGATTGAACAGAATTCCGGAACAGGCAAACAAGCCGTAACTTTCACGATAATTTTTAGTAATCCAGTGTCCGTAAAGCTTTGCAACGCCGTAAGGACTGCGCGGATAGAAAGGTGTTTTTTCGGTCTGGGGCATTTCCTGTACGAGTCCGAACATTTCGGAAGTAGATGCCTGATAGAATCTTGCATCCGGCTTGACAATCCGGATGGCTTCGAGCAGATTCGTCACGCCGAGTGCGTCAGTTTCTGCCGTATTGAGCGGCGTTGTCCAGCTGGAAGCTACGAAAGACTGTGCCGCCAGATTATAGACTTCATCCGCCTGAGAAATTTTCATAGCCGTAATCAGGGAAACCGGGTCAGTCATATCGGCATAAATCAGATGAATTTTATCTTTCAGATGTTCGATATTGCCGTAATCGACATTCGCTTTTCTTCTCCAGATGCCGTATACTTCATAGCCTTTTTCGAGCAGAAGTTCTGCCAGATAAGAACCGTCCTGACCGGTAATGCCGGTAATTAAAGCATGTTTCATGATAAAAGACCTCTCTTTTGTTTTATATTATAATAATTCAGATTTATGTTCTGCCTTGAGTTCGGCGAGGATTTTTTTAATATCCTGCGTCTGATTTTTATTGCAGATAAGTAAAGCGTCATCTGTATCGACAATAACTAAATCCTGAACGCCGAGCATGGCAATCATTCTGCCGTTTCCGGCGACGGTGCAGTTATGGCTGTCGATAGTCAGAATATCGCCGTCGAGCATATTCTGATTTTCGTCTGTCTGGTTAATGCGTTCGAGGGCGAGCCAGCTGCCGACATCATCCCAGCCGAAATCTCCGGGAATCGTGAAAATATGATTTGCCTTCTCCATCACGCCAAAGTCGATAGATTCAGAAGGCAGTTCCGGGAATTTCTGATTCAGAACGGAATGAAATTCTTCCGTGCCGTAAGCATCCGCGATAATCTGAAGCCCCTGATATAATTCGGGCATATATTTCTTGATACTGTGCAGAATACTGGAAGCCTTCCAGATAAACATGCCGCTGTTCCAGAGATAGTTCCCGGATTTGAGGTAAGATTCAGCAGTCTGTAAATCCGGTTTTTCGACGAAGCATTCTACCGGATAAACGCCGTCCTGTGCGCCGTTCTGCTGATATTTGATATAGCCGTAACCGGTTTCGGGATAAGTCGGCGTAATGCCGAGAGTAATCAAGTTTTTATCCTGCAAAGCCGCCTGAGAAGCTTTCCGAAGGGTATCGATATAATTTTTCTCATGATGAATCAGATGGTCTGACGGCAGAAAGAACATAACAGCATCCTGATATTTCTTTTGAATCAGCGAAGCCGCTAATCCGATAGCCGGAGCGGTATTCCGGGGGCAGGGTTCTGCAATGACGTTTTCCGGAGGCAAATCCGGGAGCTGTTCATGTACCAGAGACAAATAATGTTCATTAGTGATAATATAAATATCTTTCTGAGAAACCAGAGGTGCAAGCCGTTTGACGGTTTTCTGAATCATGGTTTCTCCGTCAGATGTGAGTGACAGGAACTGTTTCGGGCAGCTCTGACGGCTTTTCGGCCAGAAGCGTTCTCCGACACCGCCTGCCATAATCACAGCAGTCAATCTCATAAATCCAAAATCTCTCTTTCTTTTGTAAATTTTATAAATCAGATAAAAGGTATCTGATTATAATTATAGCAAAC
>DGUB01000059.1 GCA_002393815.1 Ruminococcus sp. UBA4321
GATTGTGTCATTTGAGAACCAAGCCTAAACTTTTCTCTGAGTTCATAATACAATTCCTGATTCAAAGAAAACTGTTTTAAATTATGGGTTTTGAACACATATTCAGATACAAAGTTACAAGCATTACGATAAGTGTTAGCTGTGTTAATCAGCAGCTCATAATATTCAGATGGTACAATAAGCTGTATTTTCGCTGTTACAGTCATTTGCATATAGCTCACCTCTTTTCACTAAATATATTATATCATACATTTTAGTGATTGTCAAGAGGGAACTAAAAGTTTTAATATTGAAGGGGGGAAGCGGCATTCCTCCCCGACCTAAGAGGTCGGGGTATCCTGCCGCCTATTGATGAAAAAAATCTGACTCCCCTGCCCCATCAGTTTCATCAGGAGCCGATTACCTGCTGTGCGAAACAGGCGGCAAGCGGTTCACATGGTTCTGTGATTCAGGCAAGAGAAATTCCTTTTGAGAAGATTCCGGAACTCCGGTTCGGGAAAACACCGGATTCACAGAAACCTCTGAAACTGGATAAAAACGGTAAACTCCGAAGTACTTCCCTCGCCGGATTCATCCGGAAACTGAGTGATGAAACTTTCCAGTATTTTGAATCTTTCTTCTCATAAGCGGACAGAATCAGAAAGGAGACACAATGCAGATTCATTATTATGCGATTCATGGCTGTGATTTCCTTTTTCATGATGGAAAATTAGTGATTACTGCACCGCCCGGCACGGCAGATGAAGCACTCCGGGAATATGGCTTTCAGCAGGATAATAACCTAAAATGGTATAAATTCCTGAACGAAAAAGAATGTCATGCTGTGATGGTTGGCTTTCCGGATAATGATATCACTTTTACAGATGAAAATGCTTCTCCGCAGTACACACCATGCCCGGAAGAAAATTCCAAAACCGAATTTTTCAATATTCCGATAATTCTGGGTATCGTTTTCTTGATACTGATACTAGGTGCAATTGCACTTCCTGCAAATTTTGAATGGCTTGGCATATGGAGTGTCGGACTTTGGATTGCTGGTTTTCTCTTAATCATTTTTCTTCGGATAAGATATCCGGCGAATCCTTTCGGAAAAATATTGTTGATAATCTATTGTATGCTGGTTTTAATTATCGTCATTATCCTGACTTGGATGATGGTTCAGTTAGGAACTCTGTTTGTAAATTTTCTCACATGCAACTGGAGTGCCTGCTGAATTTGGAAATAGCCAATCAAAAAGGAGACATCTATGATAATTCATTATTATTTGCTTGCATGGTGCAGTTACGGACTCTATCAGGAAAAGCCTGCTGTCTTTGCGCCGGAAGATGCCGACGAAATGCTGCTCCGGCATTATCATTTTCATCAGGCAGAAAACGGCAGATATTATAAATTCCTGACTGAACAGGAATATGATATAATTGCTAAAAATGCTTCCGCGAATATTTTCTCTCTCACTTCTGAAACATTCTCCCCGACTGATAAAAGCCCGGCAAAAAGTTCTTTTATGAAAGTTTCCACAGCGAACTGGCTTTGTATCGGCTCTGTGCTGGCTTTTCTGATTGGGATTGTACCTCTGCTGATACCCCTTTATTCAGAACCTGGACTCATCATACTGATAACGCCTCCGCTGATGTGGGTGACTGCTTTGATTCTGGCGGTGATTGTGCGTGTCCGCTGTCCGGAAAGTCTGTTCGGGAAAATTCTCCTGATAGTGTATATCATTCTGATTGTGCTTGCTGTTATCGCAGTTATGCTTTTCATAGCCGCCTGCAATGCGGCATGGGATGTCTGTTTCAATTGTGAGTGTATTGGCTCAAACATGAGTTAATCAGCCAAAAGGAGGAGGATAGTCATTAAAAATGAAAATCTGCTTTGCGGCATCTCTCTGCTTGCTTTTATCCTGATGTGTGTGACAATGACAGTTCTGCGCTTTTTCTTGTCATTTCCTGTTGAGATTGCAGTAATATCTTCGCTTTCATTCGGACTGCTTGCTCTGCGACTCGTGATAGAAGTACGCATTCATCATCAAGAAAATCATTTTGGAAAGATTCTGTTTCGGTTTTATATTCTGCTGATTCTGATATTCGGTCTTATTGGTGCTTTTTTCCTGATAAGAGACTGTAACGAATGTGTCAAAAATCCGCCGTCCTCATGATTTGCAGAAAGGAATTGTTATTTTGAACGAAAACAGAAATGTTATTCTTCTGAGCTTGCTTTCGCTCCTGCTGTTTGCATCGGGTGCAGTAAATCTGATTTTCGGGTGGAAATATTATGCAATGTCGGCGGTTTTTATTATTTCCGGACTGCTGTTATATTTCGGTACTTCTTTGATAATATTTATATGTGTCCGTTTTCCGGAAAAACGTCTGCCGAAAATTCTGCTTGCGGTTTACGCTTTGTTTTTTCTTGTGATTGTCATCAGAATCCTTTATGCTACAGCGATATGTACCTGTTCCTGCATTAACTGTATGTCCGGAAACTATTCAGGGGAATAATACTATGATAGAAATTAACACAGATTATGATTTGATTCCGCCTTATCCGGTCATGATAATATTATCATTTCTCGCCGGACTGGTTGTCATGTATATTCTGAATCTTCGGGACGGCATCCGGAAGAATGTCGCCGGATATCTTTGTCTGCTTGCGCCTGTGATGAGTATATTTTTCGGTATGGTGCTGACTTATGTATCTTCCGGCGGAAAGTATTTCGGACTTTCTTCTGTCGGCGGACTTGCCGGAATGTATGCAGCCTCCCTGACGCTTGCGCTCATCAGCGGAAAATCCGGAGAAATCAGCATTATGCTGAAAAACTGCACTTTAATTCTCCCGTTAATGTACAGTATCTCGAAAATCGGCTGTCTGCTTGCCGGATGCTGTCACGGAATCAGTTATCACGGGGCATTCAGCATTCACTATACCGGAAAAAATACAAATACGATGGATGTCTTTCCGGTACAGCTGACGGAAACTGTTTTATTTCTGATAATCTTTCTTCTGGGAATGCTTCTGCAAAAGAAAAACCGGAATACTGTTCCGATAATTTTTATCGTTTCGGCTCTGACGAAGTTTCTGCTTGACTTTCTGAGAGAATCCCACACCGGAGAAATCATTTCTTTCACGCAGATGTTATGTCTGCTTCTGATTCTCACAGAAATCATCATCTTAATTTATAGAAAACATAAAAATCAGGTATGAAAAATCATGCCTGATTTTTTGTAATTATTTTACGAAAATCATTGACAAAATATGAAATTTATGTTATAATATTGTTATCTTTAAACTATACAAAGGGGAAATTTAGTATGAAAAAATACAGAAAAATCATTGCCGGAATCTGCTCTGCTGTGATGTGCTTCAGCGCGGTTTCTGTTCCGGTAAACGCACTGGAACTGAATCCGGTCGAAACCGTTCAGGCACAGGCAGACAATCTTAAAACCCGTGATGTCTGGTGTGCGAATGAAGATGTCAACAGATGGGAATCTGAACATTTCCAGTTCATCTGGGGCAAGAACGGCGCGGACTCTTCCAAGATTACAGAAAGCTTCTTACAGGAGAATGCAAAGAATCTCGAAGCCTGCTGGGATGTCTACATGAATGACCTGAAAATGGAAGCTCCTACACAGTCAGTAAACCTTTCACTCCGTGACGGAAATCAGTATAAAGTGAATTTCTACATTTCCGGAACGGGGCTGTCTCCGTTTGCAGATGACTGGGCGTACATGGGCTATGATAATCAGGGCTATGCGTTCATGTTCTGCTGTGTCGGCGCAATGCAGAACAGTCCCAATCCGTCATGGGTACTTCCTCATGAGTTCGGACATGTCGTGACGGCGCATCAGCTCGGCTGGAATGAAAACAAATATGTCCAGTCCTGGTGGGAAGCCATCGCGAACTGGTACAGAGAACAGTTCTTATATTCTGATTACTACAGTCAGTGGGTAACAGACCCCGCATCCGGAACAGACTATTTTGAAACTTATATGAAGAATCTCTGCTTTACGCCGATTCTCGGCAGAGATAACTATGCATCATGGGCATTTTTACAGTATCTGACCGATAATCCCGATAATCTGGACGGCTACGGAAAAGACTTTATGAAAACGCTTATGCAGAACGGTCAGCCGGATGAATATCCTTATAAAGAAATCGACCGTCTGGCGAATGCCGATATCAAAGAAACACTCGGAAAATATGCCGCACGTCTGGCAACTTTGGATTTCAATCAGCAGGAAAAATATCAGGCTCGGCAGAATCAGCTGTTAGCCGCCGGAGAATGGAACTGGGGCGAAATCTATACAGTTCTTGAAAAGACAACTGAGAAAGAAAATTACTATACTGTTCCGACAGAACGCGCACCGCAGCAGTTCGGACTGAATATCATTCCGCTGAAAGCTTATGGCGGTACATGGGAAGATGGTGCTTCTGTTTCTGCCACATTAGAAGGTCTGACCGATGTACAGGGCGCAGACTGGAGGGCTTGCCTTGTTGTTGCGGAAAGTAATGGTAATACCAGATATTCCGATTTGTTCAAGGCTGGTGAAACTGCAAGTATTAACGTTGGTATTGCTGACGCTGTATTTCTTGTTGTGACGGCTACTCCCGATTCCGATACATGGCAGGAAAACGGCGTGCCGTGGGCTTACGGCGAGGGCGAATTTGATGAAAATCACCGTCCGTTCTTAGGAAAGACACGCTATCCCTATGCAGTCACGATTGACGGCGCAGAAATCAAGCAGACTGCTAATAATACCGGAATGGCACAGGGACACTATCACAGCAACGGCGGTGGCTTTGTGGCTTCTACTGCCCGTGTAGATGATTCTGTCTATGTCGGCGAAAATGCAAAAGTTCTCGGCTATGCGACTGTCACCGGAAACGCACAGATTAAAGATTATGCAACTGTAACAGGCTCTGCAAAGATTTCCGGAAATGCTGTCATCTCCGGTCATGCAGTTGTCGCTGAAAATGCGACTGTCAAGGATAATGCTATCGTATCTGATTCCGCCGGAGTCATGGGAAATTCCGTTGTTTCGGACAATGCAAGAGTTCTGGAAAGCGGACTTGTCTTTAATGACTATGCAGTTTCCGGAAATGCGACCGTCAAGGGCGTATCTTACGGACTGGCGAAAGGCGCGGCAGCAGGTCAGGCAATCACCGACGGCGATTACTATGACGATTCCAGCAGAACACTCCAGTCAGGAGCAGTCTACGGCTGGGCAAGTCCGGATGCCTATGCAAATTCCCGTCCTTACAATGACGGACAGTATGCCGGTCTGGAATTCGATACAGACAGCTCTAAAATCGCAAAGGATAATTATATTTCCACTTACGGCGTATCTGTGAATAACCCGACATGGGAAGAAACCCGCACCAGCGGAAAGGGTGTTCTGACATTCACCGATATTGACCAGTATCTGATTGCTGACAGTTCTTATGCGAATTATCATGATGTGGATTATCAGACCGCAGTGCTTCTTCGTAATGATAGTACTACTATTTTCAGTTTCGGCACGTCTGATAATAACATGAGCCTGAAAGCTGAAAACGGAAACCTGATATTCAGCATTAATAACGAAAGTATCACTGCTGAAAATGCTTACGAACTCGGAAAATGGGTAACAATTAGCACGATTCTGAACGGCACAGAGGCAAAACTTGTCATAAACGGTCAGACTGCTGTCACCGGTACAATCAATGCCGACCCTGTCGATGTTGTTTCTGATGATGCTGTTTACACAATCGGCGGTTTAGAAGCTTCTATGGACTTCTTCCGTGTGAATTTCAAGGAAGTGGCTGAACCGGAATATTATTATACAGAGTCCGAAGCAATTGCAGATGTTCATTCTGACCCCTATATTCCAGGTGATGTCAACCATGACGGCATTATCAACATTTATGATTTGATTCAGCTGAAAAAGAATATCCTGAACGGAGTGACTTTGTATTATCTGACAGCTCCCTGTGATGTCAACGAAGACGGTCAGATTTCTGTTCTGGATGCGATTGCCTTACAGAAATTCCTGCTCGGCAAAACGAAAACCCTGAAATCCTGATAAAAATAAAAAGCAAAGCCGCCCGGAAAAGGCGGCTTGCTTTTGTTCTGATTTTTAGAAGTACTCAAAACTTGAAATTATTCAGCCTGAGGAGCTTCAACGGGACATGTAGCTGCACATGCACCGCAGTCAAGACAGACTTCTGCATTGATTTCGTACTTGGTATCACCAGCGGAAATAGCATTTACAGGACATTCGTCTGCACATGCGCCGCAGCTGATGCAAGCGTCACTAATCTGATATGCCATAAATTAACACCTCCTGTATCTAAAATCAAGATAGAAATCCTGTTAGTAATATTCTAGCACATTTCGAGAAAAAAAGCAAGTCTTTTTTCAAATATTTTTGCAGTAATTTTATGTCTTTTTGTATCAGATTTCCGTGATTTTCTGAATTGATTAAATTTACAAACTAATATAATAAAATCTCTGAATTTTATCTTCTTGTGCATATCGCATAGTGAAGTTTTTAATTTTTTGTGTAAAATATTTGAAAAATGCTTGACAGAGAACAGTATTTTCTGCTATAATATAACTATGTATGAATAGTTTGTTTCCGGTTTGTTCCGGAAATAATCAACTGACTGCTGCGTGAATCAGCAGTAAAGAAGGGTGGAATTATTCTGAAAAGCAAGAAGATGTATTTGCTGAGTGCATTTCTGGTGACAGCTTTATTCTCGAATGCAGCACTTCCGGCATTCGCTGAGAAAGCACCGCAGCGCACCAGAAAAGATACTTCTGATACCGTTCTCACAGATGCCGCCGATGCCGAAACGCCGTTATATATCGAACAGGTAACTTATAGTGATTATTATGATACTTACAGCGGCGAAACCAGACCGGCACAGGAAATTCTGGTGCAAGGCAGTGCCTATAAAACTCTGGACGGCGGAAGCGAACCGGACAGCGTTTCCGTCGGCAGTTACGGAAGCGAGTATAATCAGGAAAACCGGGATAATATTCTGATATGGAATTCACCGGACGGCAGTATCAGCTATGGAATCAATGTGCCGGAAACAGGAGTTTATTGTCTGGATTTTTCTTACATGCCGATTCCGTCGAATATGGCAAACATCGAATTCGGCATTCTGATTGACGGCGAATCGCCTTATGATACTGCAAGCCGTGCAACGCTGAACAAGATTTATGTCAACAGCGAAGAAATCAAGCTGGACTCGAAAGGAAATCAGGTGCGTCCGACGCAGATTCAGACAGGCATGTGGATAGAAACGCCGCTTCTGGATGTAGACGGCTTATTCAATGAACCGTTGATTTTCTATCTGGAAAAGGGTACGCACGAACTGGAATTTGATATTACAAAGGGCTATTTCGCGTTAGAGTATTTCAAATTTTATCAGCCGGAAAGCCTTCCGGATTATGCGGCGTATAAGAGCAGTGTCAGTGCAGACGTGACGAAAGAAAGCACACCTTCCACACTGCTGAGAATCGAAGGCGAAGACGCGGCATATAAGAGTGATTCCACGCTGTATCCGACTTCTGACAACTCGAATTATCTGGCATCGCCGTCGAATCCGTCAAAGACGGTCTATAATACGATTGGTTCCGGCAACTGGAATCAAGCAATGCAGACGATTACATGGGAAGTAGACGGCAGTCAGATTCAGGACGGCTGGTATAAATTAGGAATTAAAGCGCGTCAGAACGAAATGCGCGGATTTTATTCCAACCGCAGAATCTATATTGATGATGAAGTGATTTGTCAGGAGATGAATCAGGTCAAGTTCTATTATGATACGGACTGGCAGGTGGTTTCTCCGAAAGATTCGAGCGGAGAAGATTTATATATTTATCTCAAGGGCGGAGAAAATCATACCATTAAGATGGAAGTCATTCCGGGTGAAATCGGCGAATCTATGAGAGTACTGGATGCCGCTGTTCTGGACATCAACTCTTATTACAGAAAGATTCTGATGATTACAGGACCTTCCCCGGACAAGTATACAGATTACTATGTACACGAGAGGATTCCGGAACTGCTGGGAGAATTCCAGAGATTATCGGGTGAACTGAAAGAAATCCAGAATCATATTGAAACAATGGCAGGTTCAGAGGGTTCGGAAGCGGCATCTCTGGAGCGTATGTATCTGGTACTTGACAGCTGTGTGGAAACACCGCTGAAAATTCCGGATTATCTTTCTCAGATTAAAGATAATATCACAGCATTGTCGGCGTGGATGTTCGACTACAGAGGACAGCCGCTTGAAGTGGATTATCTGGAACTCGCCTCTGCTGACCGGGAATTCAGTTCTGTCAAGAGAAATGCATTCAAATCCATGAGTTTCAGCTGGCAGAGATTCTACAGTTCTTTCTTTGAAGATTATACAAATCTGTCTGATGATGCCGGAGAAGAAGCCATTAACGTCTGGGTGAGCTTAGGGCGTGACCAGGCAATGGTTGTGAAATCTCTGGTAGAATCCGAATTCGCCGAACAATATGATACTCCGATTGCCGTGAATCTGGTAGTCGGCGGCGTAGTCGAAGCGACACTTGCCGGAAAAGGTCCTGATGTGGCATTGTTCCTCGGCGGCGAATTTCCTGTGAATTTAGCAGCAAGAGGACTGCTGGTTGACCTCAAGAACGAATTTTCTGATTTTGGCGAAGTCACACAGAGATTTCAGGAGAATGCCGCTGTTCCCTATTGTTATGAAAACGGCTGTTATGGTCTGCCGTTAAGCCAGAGCTGGGCGATGATGTTCTACCGGAAAGACATTCTTTCCGAAATGGGTTATACTGCACCGCCGTCCACATGGGATGATATTATCGACATGCTTCCGGGCTTGCAGAGAAATTACATGTATGTCGGTCTTGTACTGCCGGTCGTTTCCGGTACGAATGCGACCATTTCTGCCGCTACGGAATCCGGTCATACATTTGCAATGTACATGTTACAGAACGGTCTGAATTATTATAATGCAGACCAGACACAGACCAATTTTGATGATATTATCGCTGTCAAGGCATTTGAAAAATGGACGGACATGTATACCAAATACGGCTTTGAACAGTCTTATGACGGCTTTTCCAGATTCCGGACAGGTGAATATCCGATTGTCATTTCTGACTACAGTTTTTATAATCAGCTTTCTGTGGCATCTCCGGAAATCAAGGGGTTATGGGGCTTCACGCAGGTACCCGGCACGGTACAGGAAGACGGCACAGTTTCTCATGCTGTGAATTCGACTTCTTCGGGTGCGGTTATCTTCAAGAAGTGCAAAGATGTACAGGGTGCATGGGACTTCCTGAAATGGTTCAGTTCGACGGAAGTTCAGGTCGAATACGGCACACAGATAGAAGGTCTGCTCGGACAGCTCGGACGCTACACAACCGCGAATACAGAAGCACTTCAGCAGCTGGCGTGGTCGAAATCCGAACAGGAAACTCTGCTGAAAGCACAGAGCGAATTGCAGGAAATTCCGATTATTCCGGCATCTTACGCCGTAACCAGAAATATTATGAACGCATTCCGCGAAACAGTCAATAACAACGAAAATCCGCGTGACACTCTGCTGTGGTATAACCGCGATATCAACACGGAAATTACCAGAAAGCGCGAAAATCTCGGACTTTCTACGGCTTCTGACTAATTTTGAAAGCAAGGAGGAAACTGATTTGGAATCTAGTCAAAAAATTCTGAAAAATTCCGAAATCGGAAAGCGCAGCAAACAGGAAGAACGCCGGCTGTTATGGCTGCAAATCAAGCAGAACAAAGAATGCTATTTCATGATGCTGCCTTTCATGCTGGTATTTTTCATCTTTACGATAGTACCGGTTGTGATGTCGCTTCCGATGGGATTTACAGATTTTGATATGGTACAGCTGCCGAAGTTCATCGGCTTGTCGAATTATACCACATTGTTTCTGAACGACAGTATTTTTATTCAGTCGATTCGTGTCACACTGGTATTTGCCCTGTTCACAGGACCTTTAAGCTATGTATTATGCTTTCTGCTGGCATGGCTGATTAACGAACTTCATCCGAAGCTGAAAACCATTTTCACACTGATATTTTACGCACCGTCCATGGCGAATGTCTATACGGTATGGCAGCTGATTTTTTCGGGCGACTCTTACGGATATCTGAATTCTGTCTTACTGAATTTAGGGCTTGTGACCGCTCCGGTGCAGTGGCTGACAGACAGTTCCTATGTACTGGGCGTGGTAATTGTAGTACAGTTATGGATTTCTCTTGGTGCCGGATTCTTAGCACTCCGCGCCGGATTCCAGAACATTGACCGTTCACAGTACGAAGCCGGTGCGATTGAAGGCATCAAGAACAGATGGCAGGAATTAATTTATATCACAATTCCGTCGATGGGACCGCAGCTGATGTTTGCGGCAGTCATGCAGATTGTCAGCTCGTTTACAGCCGGAACGGTTTCACAGAGTTTAGTCGGCTTCCCGAGTACGGACTATAAAGCGCATACCATCATGACACATGCCTATGACTACGGCTGGGTACGTTATGAAATGGGTTATGCATCTGCAATCTGTATGGTATTATTTATTGCAATGCTTGTCTGCAATAAGCTTATCAGCAAACTGCTGAGTAATTTCATGGATTAAGGAGGGGGACTTTTCTTTATGGCAGCAGTAAATATTCAGGAAAAGAAAAAAGAAGTAAAAGTACCCAAGAAATATCAGGCAGGCAGCATTGAAAAATCAAAGGGTACGAACAAGCAGGCAGGAAAGAAAATCGGCGGAACAGTAGGGATTTTCATTTTTCTGACGGTACTGGGCTTATTCATGGCACTGCCGATTTATCTGGCGATTATCATGAGTATCAAGCCGGTGCATGAACTGTTTGTATTTCCGCCGAAATTATATGTCATTGACCCGACGCTCGATAATTTCCGCGACATGTTCCAGACTTTGTCTGACATGTGGGTGCCGTTTTCAAGATATGTATTCAACAGCGTATTTGTAACCGTATGTGTTACAGTTGCACAGTGCGTCTTTGCTTCGATGGCGGCGTTTGTGCTGGCGAAATGCCGGATTCCGGGCAATAACTTTATGAACAAGTTAATCGTTACTTCTCTGTTGTATCAGAGTAATGTTATCTATATCATGCAGTATATTGTCATGGCAAGACTGGGTATGATTAACACTTACTGGGCGTTGATTCTGCCGTCGGTAGCTTCTCCGATGTGCTTGTTCCTGATGCGTCAGTCCATGACAACCATACCGGATGCCATGATTGAAGCCGCAAAAGTAGACGGTGCGAACATGTTCACCATCTGCTGGAAAATCGTCATGCCGAACCAGAAGCCGGCACTAATGACAATGATTATCTTCGCATTTCAGGCGGCGTGGAATATTCAGGGCGGTACACTGGTTTATAAAGAATCGCTCAAAACCCTGCCGACTGTCGTACAGCAGGCAGCAAGCTCCGGACTGGCGAGAGCAGGCGTGGCAATGGCAGCCGCAGTATTCATGTTAGTACCGCCGATTGTGATTTTCATGCTGGCACAGAAGAACGTTATCGAAACGATGGCACATTCCGGCATCAAGGACTGAGGAGGGAGATTATGCACAAAAAATTCAGAAAGATGGCAGTCTCTGTACTTGCCGGACTGCTGGCATCCTCTTCCCTGCTGAGTATGGCAGTCCATGCCGAAGAGCATTACGATGTCTATAACTATGACAGATGGGAAGAAGCGATTCCTTCACAGGCGGGCTATCTGGCAGCCCGTGCCGTCAGCGGTCAGGATTTGGGAATCGGAGATTTCTCCGAGCCGAGTGATATTTTCAGAGACGCTTACGACCAGTTTTTCATTGCCGATTCCAAGAATAACCGGATTGTCGTGACAAATTCCGATTTGACAGAATCTGTGATGATTATGGAAGAATTCAGGAACAAGGACGGCAGCAAGACCACGCTCAAACAGCCGGAAGGTGTCTACGTTGCACCGGAAACGGATTTGGTTTATATCGCCGATTATGGCAATTCCAGAGTTCTGGTATGTGATTATGACTGTAACGTACAGATGGAAATCACCAAGCCGCAGTCAGAATTATTCTCACAGGAACTGACGTTCATGCCCCAGAGAGTGCTTGCCGATAAAGCCGGGAATGTCTATATTGTGTTAGGCAATATCACGACCGGTGCGGCAATGTTCAACAACGAAGGCGAATTTCAGGGCTATTACGGTGCGAACACAGTCGAAGCCACTTCTGCTGTTATCGCAAACTATTTCTGGAAGCTGATTTCGACAGATGAAATGCGTTCCAGAACGTCCCGAACAGTGCCGTCCGGTATTACAAGCTTTGATTTGGATGATGAAGGTTTTATTTATACCTGTACACAGTCCACTTCCCAGAAGAAAGATACCGTCAAGAAGCTGAATCCGGCAGGAACGAACCTGTTTGCAAGTCTGGAAACCTCATGGGGCGATGTGGAATCCGTCTATGACAGCAACACAAACAAGAATTATCAGTCCATGATTTGCGATATTGAAATCGCAGATGACGGAAATATCAACTGTCTGGATTTGACTTCCGGACGCGTATTCCAGTATGACGAAGAAGGCAATTTATTATTTGTATTCGGCAGTTCATCGGAACAGTTAGGCGGCTTTACAGAAGTCACTGCCATTGAATCCATCGGTGAAAAAGTTCTGGTTCTGGATACCAGAAAGAATACAGTCACTGTCTTTGAAGAAACGGATTTCGGCAGAATCGTGCACGATGCCACTGTCAAGTATAACGGCGGCTATTATGAAGAAGCTCTGGAACCATGGTATCAGGTATTGCAGTATGACGGCAACTATCGCCGTGCATTTCTGGGAATTTCAGCAGCCTTGCTGGTAAAGGGCGACTATGCCGGTTCTATGAAATATGCCAAGCTTGCGGACTCGCCCTATCGTTATAACAGAGCGTTCGAGGGCTACCGGACGGAATGGCTGACAGAACATATCAAAGGCGTGACAATCGTCGTGATTCTGCTCGTGATTGCGATTATCGCCCTGCGGATGTATCTGAAAAAGCATTACAAGCCGAATCTGGAATATGATATTACACGCACGGATGAAAGGAAACGTCAGGAGGAGGGTGAATAAGCGTTATGATGGATTTAACCAACAAGCAATGGGTCAAACATGCAGTCACCCATCCGATGGAAGGTTTCGAGGACATGCGCTGGAAGAAAGCCGGTTCTATGAAATATTCTATCGTAATTGTCCTGCTGTGGTTCGTTGCATCGATTTTCTATAACAGATTATACGGATTTCAGTTCTATGCCGAAGCCGATAAAATGTTCAATATTATTCCCTATATTGTCCAGACGATAATTTTATTCTGCACATGGGTCGTCGGCAACTGGTCAATCTGTACCCTGCTCGAAGGCGAAGGCACGATGAAAAATATTTTCATCTATAGTGCCTATGCGATGATTCCCTATGTAGTCAGTATTTATATTGAAGTATTTCTCTCACATTTTCTGATTCGTGACGAGGCAGTCTTTATTGATGCGGTGCATATTATCGGCTTGCTGTGGACGGGCGTACTGCTGTTTTCGGCGATTAAGTCCGTACATCAGTATTCGTTCCTGAAAACGATTGGTGCGATTATTCTGACAATCTGCGCGATGCTGATTATGCTGTTTCTGCTGGTATTGCTTCTGTCGCTGTTCCAGCAGGTGTATGTCTTTGCATATTCGATTTATACCGAAATTGCATACCGTCTGAAAGTGTAGGTGAAACGAAACATGAAATTATTGAAATTAAAAAGTGTTCTGGCTTGCCTGCTTTCGATGGCTGTGATTTGTTCTGCCGGTTCGGCAGCGGTATTCGCCGAAGATGCAGAAGTTCCGGCAGAAGATGCCGCTGTATCTGATGAAGCCGTTTCCGATGAAGATGCCGCACTTTCCGAAGAAACCATCTCTGTCGAGGAGGAAGAAGAAGAATTCGATTCTACACCGGAAGAAGTCAGGGCTTATCTGAAATCACTTGGCGAAACAGACGGTTATGAAGTCTATCTCCGCGAAGATGATTATAAAGACAAAATCGAAGCAGACCTGAAGAAAAAATATTCCGATGAAGATGAACTGAAAGATGCTGTCAAAGATACGGAAAAACATCTGAAACATGCCGAACTTGCGCTGATTGATGCGGAAACCGGAAAAATGGCAGCCGAACTCGAAGAAATCGCACATGACAAGGAACAGTATATTTATTACAGTGAAGCCGGAAATTATCTGGTAGTTCTGGATGCTGACCAGAAGAATGTGATAAAAATCCGCTACAGGGTTTCCACACTGGACAGTGAATATTTATTCCTGACGAAAGATGAACAGACACTGGAACTCTACAGTACAGATTATAAATCCGTCCGTGCAGAAATGCAGAATGTCTGGAGTGCCGGAGAAACAACGCTTTACCAGAATGAGGACAAGACCCGCTGGGCGGTACTCGACGGCAATAAAACACAGGTTCGCGTATGCGTCAAGACCGTGGCAGAAAATGACAATCTCATGATGTATTATGATGAAGATACTGGTCTGATTGGTCTGGAAAACAAGAAAAACGGCTATACATGGTGGTCATCACCGCCGACGGCGAACCGTGATGCAACCGCTACACCTCTTGTTGTCACAGAATTACAGTCTTCCATGGTGCTGACTTACGGCGACAGCAACAGCCGAGGCACGACAAATCTCCGTTCCCGGAACTCTGCCAAACTGGATTTCAAGGAAACTGATAAAGGCATTACCATCAGTTATGAATTTGAAAAATGCGGAATTACCGTTCCGGTTGCCTATGAACTTCAGGATGACTATATGTCAGTCACTGTCAAGTGCAGTGATATCAAGGAAAGCATGACGGAAAAGGGACTGGTCGCTACACAGCTGACGCTTCTGGGCGCATTCGGCGCAGGCGAAGGCGAAGAAAACGGTTATTTTGTGATTCCGGACGGATGCGGTTCACTGATTCGGTTCAATAACGGAAAAGAAACTACAAAAAGCTATTCACAGAGAGTATACGGACGCGACATCACCACTGTACCAACAACAAAACCTGCTGTAACCGAAGAAATTCTGATGCCTGTTTACGGCATTGTCAAGAAAGACAATGCTATGGCAGTTATCATTGAAGAAGGTGATGGCAATGTCGCTCTGAATGCGAGTGTCAGCGGACAGTCTCTGAGCAGTTTCAATACCTGTAATTTTACGTTTCAGCTCCGCGGTTCAGATACTTATACCATGTCCGGAGATTACGGAAATCTGACTGTATTTGAAGACGGCGGCATCAAAACCGATACGATTAAATTAAGATATTATCCGATTGCAGACAAAGGTGTCAGCTATTCCGATGTTGCGGAAGTTTACCGGAATTATCTTCTGAGCGACGGCGGTGTAAGCAAGAAAGCCGAAGCGGATTCGACACAGCTTTATCTTGATTTATACGGCGGTACAATGAAATCCCGTTCTGTACTGGGCATTCCGGTGACGATGAAAACTTCCATGACAAGCTATTCCGAAGCGGAAACCATCATTACAGAACTTTCCGGACTTGGTGTAAAAGACATGGCAGTTATCTATAACAACTGGACGAATGACGGCATTTCCGGAAAAGTAGATTATCAGTCGAAGCCTTCCGCAACGCTGGGCGGTGCAGCGGCATTCAATAAACTGGTGAAATATCTGGATGAAAAGAATTTTGATTTCTATCCGTCTGTGAATAACAAGACATTCAATTCCGGAAACGGCTATTACACATTCCGCGATACAACAATCAGAATCTCAAATTCTTATTCCCGTCAGATGACCTATAATCTTTCCTACGGGGTACAGAATACGAATGTCAAGACAAAATCCCTGCTTTCACCGGGTACGTTCACAGACCTGTATCAGAAGCTTGCGAACAGTTATTCCAAGCGCAAGCTGACGGGGGTTTCTCTGGGAGAAATGACATCCACCATCTGGGGCGATTACGGAAAGCAGAACATGTCCCGTGATGATACTGTCACGGCTTTGCAGACTTCTTATCAGAGCATACAGGATTCCGGACTTTCTCTGCTGGCAGACACCTGTGCGGCATACGCCTTCCCCTATGCAGATAAGATTTCGGATGTGCCTCTGCATTCGAGCGGATTTGATGTCTTTGATGAAGAAATTCCGTTTTATCAGCTTGTCATGCACGGTGTACTCCCCTATTCGAGTACGGCAATCAACGCGAGTGCAGACAGTACAGAATCTTTCCTGACTGCCGTTGCAACGGGCTGTAATCCGGCATATGATATGATTTATGCGGAAGCAAGTGACCTGAAAGACACGCTTCTGGACAGCTATTATTATTCACACTATGCATTCTGGACAGATACAGCTGCACAGGAATACAAGCTTGCCGCAGACATCCTCTCGAAAGTCAGCGACAAGGTCATGACTGACTATGTTCGTGAAGGTGATATTTCTGTGACGACTTACGAAGACGGCACACAGGTGACTGTCGATTATGCAGAAAAGTCCATTACAGCGAACGGCGTTGTCTACAAACTGGCAGATGCCGGGAAAGGAGCGTGAGCCGACAAATGGCAAATGAAAAAAAGCAAATCAAGATGCCCTATGAAAAGCGAAAAGCCATGTACGGCTATGGATTTATCGGGCTGTGGATGATTGGCACACTGATATGGTTTCTGTATCCGCTGGCGAATTCCCTGATGTATTCGTTCATGGATGTACGTCCGGAAAAAGGCGGTATGCAGGGAAAATGGGTTGGACTTGACAATTATATCTATGTCTTCACAGGCGATGCGAACTACAGCAAATATCTGGTGAGCGTACTGGTGGAAACCCTCTGGAAAACGCCGCTGATTATTATCTTCTCGCTGTTTATCGCGGTCATTCTGAACCAGAAATTCAAGGGCAGAGCCTTTGCAAGAGCAGTATTCTTTCTGCCGGTTATCATTGCAACAGGACCTGTTTACAGCATTATCAACGGTAATATTTCGAGCAGCGGTGCAAGCAGTGCCGGACAGTTCTCGACAATGTTCTCGACTGACCTGATGGGAGAACTGTTCCAGTTTATCGGCTTGTACGGCATCAATGAAAACATTCAGAAGATGGTAGAAGCCGTATCGAATAATATTTTCGGAATCGTGTGGAATGCGGGCATTCAGATTTTGATATTCTTAGCGGCATTGCAGAACATTCCGGTTTCCGCGAAGGAAGCGGCACAGATGGAAGGTGCAACAGCATGGGAATATTTCTGGAAGATAACGCTTCCCTATGTCAGCCCGATGATTCTGGCGTGTCTGATATTTACGGTTATTGACAGTTTCACATCTCCCGATAATGCAGTTATGGGACGAGTACTCG
This sequence comes from Ruminococcus sp. UBA4321, assembly GCA_002393815.1. Taxonomy (GTDB): domain Bacteria; phylum Bacillota; class Clostridia; order Oscillospirales; family Ruminococcaceae; genus UBA3855. The sequence goes on from DGUB01000059.1 coordinate 17,388, forward strand.
ACATGCAGAAAGACTGGCAGTACGGCTATGCGGCGGCAATGGCGTGGGTATATTTCATCATTGTGCTGGCAGCAGTCGGATTGATTACCGTAATTCTGAATCATTTCATTTATTACGAAGTAGATTAAAGGAGGGACTGGAATTTGGCTATTTTCAAGAAAAAAGAAGAACCCGTCAAAGAGGGGGAACACATTGTCGGAAACGGTCTCTCCAAAAAGCAGATACGCGAGATTCATATGAGAAATATGAATAAAGAAGAAATTGCCTATCTCAAGCGCAAAGAGGCAATGGATAAAGTATGGCCCATTGCAAGATTTTTCATTCTGTTCGGATTATGCTTTATCATTCTTTATCCGTTAATCTACATGATTAGCTGTGCATTCCGCGCACAGGAAGACATGAGCGACCCGACCGTCATGTGGATTCCGCGGCATCTGACGCTGAAAATCATCAAGCAGACCATGAACGCTATGAATTTCTGGCATACACTGGGAACAACGCTGTTTCTGAACATCGGCTGTTCACTGGTGCAGGTTGTCACCTGTGCGGTGACGGGCTATGGATTCGCAAGATTCAAATTCAAGGGCAAGAATTTATTATTCGGCATTGTCCTGATGATGATTCTCGTACCGAACCAGATTATTGCGATTCCGCAGTATATGGAATTCAGATATTTTCTGTTCGGCGCGTTCAATCTGATTGATACGCCGTTTACGATGTATCTGCCCGCACTGATGGCGAACGGCATCCGCGCCGGACTGATGATATTTATTTTCCGTCAGTTTTTCAAGGGACTCCCGAAAGAACTGGAAGATGCTGCCTATCTGGACGGCTGCGGACCCTTCCGGACATTTATTCAGGTTATGGTGCCGAATGCCGCTTCCTCGTTCCTGACCGTATTCCTGTTTTCGGTAGTCTGGTACTGGAATGACTATTATGTCAGCTCGACATTCTTCACGAACAACTCGACAATCGCTCTAATGCTGAAAAATCTGAATACGCTGCTGTCTCTGGAATTATTCAACAGTGCAACAGTAGAAGTTTCACCCCGTGAACAGATTATCTGGATGGAAGCCGGCTGTCTGCTGTCCGTGACACCGCTTCTTGTGATGTATACGTTTCTGCAAAAATACTTTACCGAAGGTATCGAACGTTCCGGTCTGGTAGGCTGAACCTATGACAGCACACTGTTTTTCCGACTGTGTGCTGTTTTTCTTTGGAGGTGACAACATGTATTTGCCGGATTTGAAACAGGATTTTCGGAAATATGTTTTTCTGAACATGATAGGTTCGTTCGGGATTTCGCTGTATATCTTAGCGGATACGTTCTTTATCGCGAAGGGTCTGGGAACGGAAGGGCTTGCCGCGCTGAACCTTGCTCTGCCGGTGTTTAATTTTCTGAACGGATTCGGACTGATGTTCGGCATCGGTGGTGCGACGAAATTTTCAATTTTTTATTGTCATACAGACCGGATAGAGACTGACCGGATTTTTACCAATACGATTCTGGGGATGCTGAACATCGCGCTGATTTTTGAAATTCTGGGAATATTTTTCTCGAAGCAGATAACAGTTCTGCTCGGTGCAGATGAACATGTTTTCGAGCTGACGCACGAATATTTAAGGATGATATTATTATTTTCCCCGGCGTTTCTGCTGAATCAGGTCATGATATGCTTTGTCCGGAATGACAGTGCGCCGAAGCTTGCCACAGCGGCAATGCTTGTGAGCAGTGCTGTCAATGTGATTCTGGACTGTGATTTTATTTTTATCCGGCAGATGGGCATGAAAGGCGCGGCACTGGCGACATGTTTATCGCCGCTGTTCAGCATTGCCGTGATGAGCCTGCATATCGCAAGCGGCTGGAATGCGTTTCAGTTCCGGTTTCAGAAGCCGTCTTTCCGGATGATTCGGGAAATTGTTTCGCTTGGATTTTCCTCATTTGTGACCGAACTCGCTGCCGGAATCGTGATGATAGTATTTAATATACTGATTCTGAAACTGGAAGGCAATACCGGGGTTGCGGCTTACGGCATTGTGGCGAATATCGCGATTGTAATCGTTTCGCTGTACACGGGGATTTCTTACGGAATTCAGCCATTGATGAGCCGGGAACACGGCGCACATGATAAAAAAGCTCTGAAATATCTGCTGACGGAATCCCTGAAATTATCCGGTGTGCTTTCAGTAGTGATTTATATTTCTGTTTTTTTCACATCGTCAGGCATTGCCGGAATTTTCAACAGTGAAAAAAATCCGGAACTTCAGCAGATGGCAGAAGACGGACTCTGGCTGTATTTCACGGCGATACCGTTTATGGGAATGAATATTATCAATACGGTATTTTTCACATCACTGGAAAAGCCGAAGCCTGCACAGCTGCTTTCCATGCTCCGGGGGATAATTCTGGTATTGCCGATTGCAGTGATATTCTCGAATTTATGGGATATTACCGGCATATGGCTGACCGTTCCGGCGGCGGAATTCCTCACCTGTATCACGGGAATCGTGATTTATCTGATAAAAATCAGACCTGAAATCATTGAAAAACCGAAAGACCCTTTTGAAGCTTATTATGATTAAATTTCTGAAAACTCTCTGATGTTACTGTCAGGGAGTTTTTGTTCACAGAATGTTTACAAATTTCTCCGGCGGAATCTGCACATTCCGGCTTGCTGAAACGTCATCTAAACAGAAGGGAGGGCGCGCCCATGAAAATCGAAACAGAATATAACCGGATTTTTCATTACTGTCTGTACTGGCTGCATCATAAAGAAGATGCCGAAGATGTCACACAGGAAACTTTTTTAAGATATTTACAGCATCCGGAATATGAAAGCCATGCCCGGCAGTATCTCTATAAGATTGCAAGAAATCTCTGTATTGACAAGTTAAGAAAAATTCCGCCGGATTCGTTTGATGAAGAACATGTTTTGACACAGACACTCGGCACACCGGAGCGCGTTGCCCTGAAAATGGCAATGGATGCGCTTCCGGATGAGGACAGGGAAATTATCATTTTAAGATATGTCAACGGCGAAAAGATTTCCCTGATTGCCGGAATGTTCGGTGTATCGCGGTTTGTGATGAGCAAGCGAATCAGGCGGATTACACAGGCACTCAAAGAAAAGCTCTGAAAGGAGAATCTGCTATGAACAGAAAATTAAGAAAAGCTCTCAAAGAAATTTATGCTTCGGAAAAACCTTCGGAATATCCGGATTTTCTGAAAGAAATTCAGAAAGAACGGAATCAGAAACAATTCCGTTTTGCCGCACCGGTGACGGCGGTTTTTCTTGTAGGATTTATCAGTTTTTACGGTTACAGCAATTTGCTGGAAGCAAGAAATCATACCACAGAACCGCTGGAAGCTGTCAAAGAAGAAACACAAAAACATCCTCTTTCAGCTGTTACTGCCGAAAACAGTACTGCACAGGCGGAAACTGTTCCGGAAAGTCTGTCAGCTGTAGAAATTTCCACAACGCAGACAACAGCTCCGGCAGAAACCATGTATACAACGACCTTGACGGAAACGTTTCCGGAAACCTCGGTTACAGAAACTCATCTGCTGATACAGACAGGCACAGAAACCGTTCCGGAAACTTCGGTCACACAGATTCATCTGCCGAATCAGACGGTTACAGAAACACCCCTGGAATCCGTCACAGAAGAAACAAATACCATTCCGCCGGAAACTACTGCTGAGGAAACAAATACAGAGGCAAAACCGTCAGAAAATATCGCAGGTGTTTATTCTTCCAAATCTGGTATCATTACATTGAATTCCGATGGTACAGGTACGATTTCTTTTCAGGACACTGTATTTATCAGGTGGAATGACAAGAAATTAATTGGTGAAGATTTCGCCTATCCCTACACAATCAGCGGCGATACCATCACGGTTGATGTGGATGGTATGGAACGTTCATTCACGAAAGGCGGAGAAACGCCGTACAGTGATGTTCAGAATCCAATCATGAATTTTGTCGGCACATACCAGAGCGGCAGAGCTGTCATGCGTGTGAAGGCATCAGGAAATAACAGTGCAGAAATCACCATTTCCTGGGCAGGCAGTGCAGCAAGTGAAGCGGTCTGGACGATGTCCGGAGAGTGCATTGTGAATGAGGACAGTATTCTTGTTTCCTATCAGGATTCCACTTGCAGAGTCGTAGAATACAATTCTGACGGCACAGTCGCATCCGATGCAACAGAATACATTGACGGCTCCGGCACACTCACATTCAGCGGAAATACGGTGAAATGGGATGATGATACCGAAAACGCGGATGATGTAATGCTGTTTGAGTATATTCCCATTGTTGAATAAAAATTTATCTGAAAATTTCAAGTTTTCAAGATGGCACGCAGACAGGTCGGATGGCTGGATAGTATATTCAGTTGAAATACTTGACAAAATTCTGAAAATTTCGTATAATAGTAATATACTATTTTTCAGGAGGTCATCTTCTATGTTTACACAAGTCAAGCTCCCCTATGCTTTTGATGCATTAGAACCCTATATTGATACACTTACTATGGAAACGCATTACGGAAAGCATCATGCAACTTATACGGCAAACTTCAACAAAGCCGCTGAAATGGCAGGCGTTCAGGATAAAGATGTGATTGAAATTCTGTCGAATCTGGAGTGTGTCGCTGACCCGGCAGTCAGAACCGCACTGAGAAACAACGGCGGCGGATTCTATAATCATAACTTGTATTTTTCGCAGCTGTCTCCGAATCCGGCGAATCAGCCGACCGGAAAGCTTGCTGAAAAAATTGACAGTACCTTCGGCAGTTTCGACAATCTGAAAGCAGAGCTGACAAGACTTGCTTCAGGGCAGTTCGGCTCCGGATGGGCGTGGCTTTCCGCGAACAAGAACGGTGATTTGATGATTTCGGCATCTCCGAATCAGGATAATCCGATTTCTGAAAAAACGGGTTATATTCCGATTCTGGCAATTGATGTCTGGGAACACGCCTATTATCTGAAATACAAGAATCTCCGCGCCGATTATCTCAAGAATCTGTTTAATGTTATCGACTGGAATATTGTTTCAGAAAATTATAATGCCATTGTAAAGTAATCTGAAACAGCATCCGCATTCCGTGAAAATCCGGAATGCGGATATTATTTTTTCAAAAAGACTTGCAGTCTCCGGTATTTTATGTTATAATAGCTTTTGAAGGGAGATTTTAACATATGACCGAAAAACCAACGAAATTCGAGAGTTTTGTCCGGATTGTCATCCTTCTGTTTGCTGTCTTTCTGACGGGAGTGCTGACACTGGCAAGTCTTTTCTCAACTACCGGAATGGAAATCATCAAGGAAGGGGAAGGCTCAAACACGATTGTCAATACTGTCAAAGAAGGAATTGAATCTGTCTGGTATTATCATGATAATATCTTTGCAAATCTGGTATGGCTTGCTGTGGGATTTGCGGCATGTTTTTCCGTGATGCCGTTTCTGAAAAAATTATCGCTCCGGAAGGAGATGATATTTGTTTCGGTGTGGGTAATAATACTGGGTTCTGTCTGGGTAATGTCATCACAGCTGTGTCCTTCGGAAGATTCCGGCACAGTAGCCTCCGCCTCTATCCGCTCCGCGCGGAATGATTTTGAATGGATGGAACTGCCGTACTTTTCTTATTTTCCGTATCAGATGGGATATATTTTCTTTGGAGAAATGATGATTCGGCTGCATAATCTGTTTCGGGAAACTACGAATCTTCTGTTTTTAGAGATTCTGAATGTCATATTTTTAGCAGTGACATATGCCGGCATTCTGGTATTAAGCAAAAAGCTGTTCAAGGATGAAAGAATTCATCATCTGACAGCAGTTCTGCTGTTATTCAGTATACAGCCGATAATTTTCAGCACATTTCTTTATGGAATCTATCCGGGCATGATGTTTGCGGTATGGGCAGTTGTTTTTGAAGTCTGTTATTTTGAGACGGAAAAAATCCGGTTTGTGCCGTTATCCGCAGTATGTATTGCACTTGCATATCTGATAAAGCCGAATTATCTGATTTGTCTGATTGCAATGATGATAATCGTCTTTGTGAAGGCAGTGGGCGCAGTAAAACAGCCGAAAAAACTGGCAGTTTGTCTGGCTTATCTGATTCTAAGCTGTACGCTGTCGTTTTCGTTTCCGAATTATGTTGTATCTTTTTACGAATCGCGGAGCGGCATTGCACTGAAAGAATCAATACCGATGACCTCATTCATTGCGATGGGTCTGAATGAAGCCGGAAACGCACCGGGATGGTACAGCTATGTCCCGACTATTACGAATTTTGAAAATCATGAGTTTCATACAAAAGAAGCCTCACAGGCATCTATAGAAGAAATTAAAAACCGGCTGAAATATTTTTCCGGAAACAAGCATTATCGTAATGAATTTTTTTATAAAAAGTTTGTTTCTCAATGGAATGAAACGAGTTATCAAAGTATCTGGAATAACAAAGTCAGAATGCAGTACAAGGAAAAGGGAAAAATTGCGCAATGGGTCTGCAATGACGGCGAACAGAAGACAAAAGCCTGGATGGATATTTATACACAGCTGATTTTTGCGGGAGTTCTGCTGGGGAGCGTTTCCTGTTTCCGCCGTAAAGACCTGATACAGGTGATATTTCCGCTGATTATTATCGGCGGAATGATGTATCATTTATTATCAGAGAGCAAGTCGCAGTATGCGATGCCGTATTATATTCTGATGACAGGATTTGCGGCAGTCGGCATCTGCTGGCTGTATGACAGGCTTACACCGTATCTGAAAACAAAATTTCCGAAATTATGCCAAACAGAAAAGAGGACGAAACATGGAAAAAAGCAAAGACCTGACGAAACTGAGCAAATTTCTGAGTTTGCTGCTCCGGCACAGTCCGCAGACAGTGGGAATAAAAATTGAATCTGAGGGCGGCTGGACAGATACAGAAATTCTGATTCAGAAAATCAACCAGAACGGGAAATATCATATTGACCGGAACATTCTGGAAGAAATTGTCCGTACAGATGAAAAGCAGAGATACAGTTTCAATGCAGACGGAACGAAAATCCGGGCAAATCAGGGGCATTCGATTCCGGTGAATCTGGGGCTGACTCCGGCAGAACCGCCGGAACTTCTGTATCATGGTACAGCGGAACGCTTTCTGAATGCAATATCCGAACAGGGGTTTCTGCCGATGAGCAGGCAGTATGTACATCTTTCAGGAGATGAAGAAACAGCATTGAAAGTCGGAAAGCGTCACGGCAAGCCGTATATTCTGAAAATCAAATCGGGAGAAATGCGCCGACAGGGATATTTGTTTTATTTATCGGAAAATCATGTCTGGCTGACAGAACAGGTACCGCCGGAATTTCTGATATGGGAATGAGGGGATTATGAAAAAATTCGCACAGATAATGGATAAAATTATTTTCCGGCTGTTTTTTATCATGCTTCCGCTGGCAGTGCTGATACAGAGTTTCTTTGCAGTATCACAGCATCACTGATTCCGGAAAACGCACCGGAAGGCACGGCTTATATTGACATTCTGGCAGAAGTAGAAAAAGAAAATATCAGCTATCTGGATTTCAATACATCACCGGACTGGTACATCAAACCGGAAACATTGCAGAAGCTTCCGGTTTCCGGGAGCAGTGAAATCGCGCAGTATGACGCGGAAAATTACAGGAGTCTTTCTCTGCATATCAGATTTTAATTTATGAGAAATATGGAAGTTTCAAAGCCGCCTATGTGGATGAAAACGGAAAAATTCTGGATATGACGGAGAATTTTTCGGCAGTGTATGACGCTCCGGATTTCGGAAGTATCTCCGGAAAAAGCAGTCATCCGGAAGAAAATGTCAGTGATTCGCATCTGGATTCTGATTGGGTCGCTGCTGCTTGGGGTACTGTATAATGCATTAAGTACTTTGAAACGTCCGGAAACTGTTCCGGTCAGACGGCAGAAAACACCTCCGGAAGAATAAAAAATTATCAGGGGCAGAAACGCCCCTGATTTTTGATTTTAATGCACCTGTTCGGCAACTCTGAGCTGTAATTGATTGTTTCCGGCGGTCAGGAAAACAGTATCACCTTTCCGGAGTTCGTCATGAAGCCACATTCTGGAAAGCGGATTTTCGATTTCCTGAATCAGGAATCTTCGCACAGGTCTTGCGCCGTACTGTTCCGTACCCGGACAGGAAGCAATGAATTCGACAGCGGCATCATCATAGGAAAGTGTAATTTCATTCTGCATAATGCGTTCCGCGAGTGCAGAAAGCTGACGCTGTGCAATTTTCCGGAGACTTTCCGGGCTGAGATTTTCAAAGACCAGAATTTCATCAATCCGATTGATAAGTTCCGGCGGAAGCGATTTTTTCAGCGCACTGACAGCCTGTAACTGTTTTTGATTCTGCTGTTCCAGAAAGCCGACAGCATTCGGATTTTCGTGCATACCGAGATTGGAAGTCATAAAAATCAGGCAGTTCCGGAGACTGATTTTCCGTCCGGTACTGTCAGTGATAATGCCGTCTTCGAGAATTTGCAGGAGAATGTGCAGAATATCCGGGTGAGCCTTTTCGATTTCGTCAAACAGGACGATACTGCACGGACGTTTCCGGAGATGGGAACAGAAGGCGGATTCTTCTGCAAAGCCGACATATCCGGGAGGTGCGCCGAGCAGTCTGGAAACAGAATGCTGTTCCATATATTCGGACATATCGACACGGAGAAGGGCTTTTTCCGAACCGTAAAGAGTTTCGGCAAGTGCGCGGACAAGGGCAGTTTTTCCGATTCCGGTAGAACCGAGAAACAGGAACGAACCGACCGGACGGCTGATTTCGCGGAAGCCGCTTCCGGCGCGGCAGACAGCATCACAGAGCTGGGCGATAACGTTATCATGTCCGATAATCTTTTCTTGTAATACCGATTGCAGATGCTTTAATTTTTCCTGTTCGGCTTCGGTCATCTGTTCGAGCGGAATTCCCGTCCGGAGGGAAGCGACAGAAGCGACATCTTCCGGGGTGACTTCGGAGAAGGATTCGCTCCGGAGTGCAGCTTTGGCGCAGGATTCGTCAAGTAAATCAATCGCCTTATCCGGAAAGCTTTTATCTGCGATATATTTCTGAGACAGGTCGATACAGGTCTGCAAGACCTGACTGTTCAGGAAGACATGATGATAATTTTCATAATTTTCTTTCAGACCGTTGAGAATACAGAAAGTTTCTTCCGGGGTAGGCTCATGAACGGCAATGCGCTGGAATCTTCTGGCGAGTGCGCCATCTTTTTCGATAGTTCTGGAATATTCAGCCGGAGTAGTTGCGCCAATCATGCGCAAATCGCCTCTGGCGAGCTGAGGTTTTAGCATATTGGCGGCATCAATCGCACCTTCGGCGGCACCTGCGCCGACGATAGTATGCAGTTCATCAATGAACAGAATAATCCGGTTGCTGTGAACCACTTCTTCGATACAGGCGCGGACACGTTCTTCAAAGTCGCCCCTGTATTTTGCCCCGGCGAGGAGTGCGCCCAAATCGAGCGAAAAAATAAACAGTCCTGTCAGATGAGAAGGCACTTCTCCCCTTGCGAATCTGTCCGCTACGCCCTGAATGATTGCCGTTTTGCCGACACCGGGTTCACCGATTAAACAGGGATTATTCTTGCTTTTCCGGGAGAGAATCTGTAAGACTCTGTCGATTTCGTTTTCTCTGCCGATTAAGGGGTCAGCCTGTTCGGAAGGGAGCATCAGTTTTCCGTACCGGAACAGCTGCGGAAAATCGGAAGCTGTAGGGGCATTGAGGATTCTGCCGGATTTGGCAGTGCGGCAGGCTTTTTCGAGAGTTTTCAGGTCAGCGTGCATAAATTCGAGCATTTCAGCAGCCGCGCAGTTTTCGTCCCGGCTGATGGCAAGCAGAATCATCCGGGTATTGATTTTTCTGTGATTTTCCTTATCTGCGAGTATCTGGGCTTCTGAAAGGACTCTGTGCAGAGCCGGGGTCATACTGCTGTAGCCGGGAGCAGTCCGGCTGCCTTTGCCGACAGTCTGAAGCATCTGCTGTGAAAATGTTTCTTCTGTAATTTCCAGACTTTGAAGAATATCCGCCGCGCTGTTGGGCTGCTGGTGAAGAATGCCGAGCAGATAATGTTCTGTTCCGACATAGGTATGACCCATTTCGCCCGCAAGACAGATACCGGCTTCGAGGGCGAGCATGGCATTTTCAGAAAATCGTTCAATCTGATAATCATAATTTCTCTGCATAAACAAAAGAATCTCCTTTCCGGAATCAGCAGTTTCTGATACAGTATCAGTATAGCATTTTTTCTCTGCAATATTTGTCGAGACGGTGTAAAAAAGCAATTCATTTCCGGGCAATTGCAGAAACTTGACAAAATTCTGCAAATATGTTATGATAATAGAGAATAAAATCAGGAAAGAGGTGAATTTCTATGGGTTACAGAGAATTATATTTTCAGCATCACAAGGGAAAGAAGTTTCTGTTCAAGAAGGGAACGTACTACAAATGTGTTTCCTGCGGCAAGTGGTTTCCGAAGTCACAGATAACCGTTGACCATATTATTCCGAAGCGCAAGGGCGGACTGGATGTTATCAGCAATTTACAGGCAATGTGCCGGAGCTGTAATTCGAGCAAGCGCGACCGGCAGTCGAAAGCCGATACGGTCAAGGGCGTAGTCGGCATGACCGCACAGGGCGAACTCGGACATTTTCTGGAGAGTGCGGCAAAGCAGAAAGTGAAAGATGCACTCGGCATCAAGTATAAAAGAAAATAAAAAAGCAGTCACACATTCGGGGAATCTTCATACTATGTACTATGAAGCGACGCAGAAAAGCGAAGTTTCAGATATATATTCTATAGTAAGGAGATTTTGTCTTATGTGTTTCGATAACAATAACAATAGCTGCTGCTGGATTATCTTCCTGATTCTCATTCTGTTCTGCTGCGGCAATAACAACGGCTGCGGATGCAACAATAACAACTGCGGCTGTGGCTGCTGATTTCTGAAATCAATAGGGCTGTCGTGCGAATGCATGGCAGTCCTTTTTTGTTCTGTAAAATGATTGACTTTCCTGTCAGAATCCTGTATAATAATAACAAATACAATCGGAACAGGAGTGTTTTTCTTGAAAC
>DGUB01000008.1 GCA_002393815.1 Ruminococcus sp. UBA4321
CTTTCCGGGGTAATATGTTAAAGCACTTGCAAATTTGCTTTCTGCATAATAGCCGTTTTCTACAGCAATTTCGATATGTTCGTCTTCTTCACGGGCGAAAACTGTTCCGCCGTCTGCATCTGATTCATACATAATATTCTGTATATATTCCGGAATTTCTGGTGCTTCGGTTACAGGTTCGGTTTCTTTCGGGAGTTCTGTTGTCGTGACAGTGGTTGTGGTTTTTACTGTCGTTTCCGGTTTTGTTTCAAAATAATGCGTTTCAATCTGCCTTGGCTCATTATCCTGAATATTCGGCAGGACAGAAGGGGAAGGCTGTGTTTCGTTCTCAGTAGTGATATAGGGCAGGTGTGTCGGCGCAAGATTGCCGGAAGTTTCTACAACAAGAGCAGAGGTTTCACTTTCGGAATTTTTATGAGTATTTTCCATGACAGTTGTCGTTTTCAGAACTGGTATACTGGTTACGGTTGTTTCTGTAATGATTTCCGGAGAATTATCATAAAGCTGATATTCTTCATTTACAGACGTATTGTCGTTCCAGTCAGCAGATACGGCTGTAACAGTTTCTGCAACTGTCGTCACAGTCGTTTCAGAATGCATTACTTTTATTTCTTCTGCCGGAAGTGATTCTGTATTCCGGGCAGGCTTCGGCACAAAGTAAATCAGTCCGGCAGTCAGTGCCGCACATGCTGCAATACTGAAAACTGCTGTGACCCATCCTGTAGAATGCTTGATTTCTGTTACATTCTCATCCAGAAATGCTTCATCCACTTCATGCAATGCCTGAAATAATTCTTCTTTTTTCATATAAAGCCCTCCTGTTCCAAATAGTTCTGCAATTTTTTCCGGACTCGTTTCAGAATGACAGTACAGTGATTCGCTGTCATCTGATATTCTCTGGCAATTTCTTTCACACTCTGCGCATAGAAATACCGTTTCAGAAATATCTGCCGCTCCCGCTGAGGCAGTGCTTTCAGAAAACTGTTCAGTCCTTCCCGGAGTGCTTTTGCATCGAAACTTTTTTCGACATCTTCCGGACTGGCAACGCATTCAGCAAGTTCGTCAAGAACAGCTTCAAAACTGCTGTTGCGCTTTTCAGCATTTTTCTGCCGATAACGGTCAAATGCAAGATTCCGTGTGATTTTCCCGAGAAATAATTTCAGCCGTGCCGGACGGCTCGGTGGTATGGCATTCCATGCCCGAAGCCATGTGTCACTCAGACATTCTTCACTGTCCTGCTGATTGTGCAGAATATTCTCTGCTATGCTGAAACAGTATGCGCCATATTCTTTTTCTGTCTCTTTGACAGCATCCTGATTCCGTGCAAAATATAACTCGATAATCTGCATATCGTCCATAAAAATCCCCCCTTTATCCTATAAGACGGATTTCCGGCATCAATATGACAGCACAATAAAAAATTTCCTGTCATTTTCCGAAAAAAGAAAATGACAGGACATGTTCTGCCCTGTCGGAAATAAAATAAAATCAGATAAAAGTTTTTGTGTAGAACAAAAGAAAGGAGACAACAAAACGAGTGTTAATCATACGTCAACTTAAATCCGTATTTAACACTAGTAATATTATAACTCAAAATTACATTTTCGTCAATAGAATTTTGCAAAAAAGCCGAGGAAAATCAGAATTTTTGTACATAGTCGCTAAATGCCCCGAAATGATTATGGCAAATTTGCCGATTGACATCGTGGACAATTTACCCCTTCCAGAAAAAAATTGTGCAAAGTGTTCAAAAAAAATAAGATATTTTGCACAAAAAGACTATTTACAAATTTCGGATTATGTGCTAAAATAAAGATAAGTAAATTGTTTGACTGTCAAACAAATTTATTTTTCTTATTATATTATTATTTCCAAGGAGGATTTTATCCATGGCAAGAAAAATGAAAACCATGGACGGCAATAACGCCGCCGCATGGGCAAGCTACAGATTCACTGACGTAGCTGCTATCTACCCGATTACTCCGTCTTCCGTAATGGCTGAAGTCACAGACCAGTGGTCTGCAAAAGGTCAGAAGAACCTGTTCGGCGACCCTGTTACCGTTGTCGAAATGCAGTCCGAAGCCGGTGCAGCTGGTACTGTTCACGGCTCCCTCTCTGCCGGTGCGTTAACAACAACTTACACCGCTTCTCAGGGCTTGCTGCTGATGATTCCGAACATGTACAAAATCGCCGGCGAACTGCTCCCGAATGTGATCCATGTATCTGCAAGATGCGTTTCTTCTCACGCTCTGAACATTTTCGGCGACCACTCCGACGTATATGCCTGTCGTCAGACCGGCTATGCAATGCTGTGTTCTTCCAATCCGCAGGAAGTTATGGACTTAGCCGCAGTCGCTCATCTGTCCACCATCGAAGGCAGAGTGCCTTTCCTGCATTTCTTTGACGGTTTCAGAACTTCTCACGAAATCCAGAAAATCGAAGTATGGGACGATGCTGATTTAGACGAAATGCTCAACCGCGACGCTGTTCAGGCTTTCAAAGACCAGGCTCTGAATCCGAATCATCCTGTGGAAAGAGGCTCTGCACAGAATCCTGATATCTTCTTCCAGGCTCGTGAAGCATGTAATAAATATTATGATGCACTTCCGGCTGTGGTTGAAAAATATATGGATAAAGTCAATGCCAAAATCGGCACAAACTACAAGCTGTTCAACTACTACGGCGCACCGGATGCAGAACATATCATCATTGCAATGGGTTCTGTGATGGACACTGTAGAAGAAACTGTAGATTACCTCAACGCTAACGGCTGCAAATACGGTCTGGTTCGTGTACGTCTGTACAGACCTTTCGTTGCTGAAAAGCTTATCGAAGCCATTCCGGACACTGTTAAGCAGATTTCTGTTCTCGACAGAACAAAAGAACCCGGCTCCCTCGGCGAACCGCTCTATCTGGATGTTGTTGCTGCTTTGAACGGAAGCAAGTTCCATAACGTGAAGATTTTCTCTGGTCGTTACGGCTTAGGCTCCAAGGACACCACTCCAAACCAGATTATTGCAGTCTTCAAGAATACCGAAAAGAAGCGTTTCACTCTGGGTATCGTTGATGATGTCACTAACCTGTCTCTGGATGATTCCTTCAGCCCCGATACTGCTCCTGCCGGAACTATCTCCTGCAAGTTCTGGGGTCTCGGCTCTGACGGTACTGTCGGCGCAAACAAGAACTCCATCAAGATTATCGGCGACCATACAGACATGTATGCACAGGCTTATTTTGCATATGACTCCAAGAAGTCCGGCGGTGTTACTGTTTCTCACCTGAGATTCGGCAAAACTCCCATCAAGTCTACTTACCTGATTAACAAGGCTGACTTTGTAGCCTGTCATAATCAGAGTTATATCGACAAATACGATATGACTTCCGATATCAAGCCCGGCGGTACTTTCCTGCTCAATACCATCTGGGATGAAGCTGGTCTCGAAAAGCATCTGCCCGGTCAGGTCAAGAGATATATCGCTCAGAACAATGTCAAGTTCTACACCGTAAACGGCGTGAAACTCGGTCAGGAAACCGGCATGGGCACCAGAATCAATACTATCCTCCAGTCTGCTTTCTTCAAGCTTGCAAACGTTATCCCGTTTGAAGATGCACTCGGCTACATGAAAGCCGCTGCTGAAATGTCCTACGCTAAGAAGGGTCAGGATGTTGTTGAAAAGAACTGGAACGCTATCGATGCCGGCTATAAGGGCATTGTGGAAATCAACGTTCCGGAATCCTGGAAGACTGCCGAAGATACTCCTATCGGTATGCCTAAGGTTACCTGCGATAACAAGGCTCTGGAAGATTTCGTCAATAACGTGCAGATTCCTTGCAACGCGCAGCAGGGCGACAAGCTCCCCGTTTCTACTTTCGTGAAACTCGCTGACGGTACTTCTCCTTCCGGTTCTGCTGCATTTGAAAAGCGCGGTATCGCTGTTACCGTTCCGACATGGAATCCTGATACCTGCATTCAGTGTAACCAGTGCGCTTATGTATGTCCTCATGCTGTTCTGCGTCCGGTAACTCTCACTCCCGAAGAAGCTGCTGAAGCTCCGGCTTCCATGAAGCTCGCTGCTATGAAGCCCGCTATCGGCGACCTCAAGTTCGGTATGACCGTTTCCGTTCTCGACTGCACAGGCTGCGGCGTCTGCGCTAATATCTGCCCGGCTAACAAGAAGGCTGATACTCTCGTGATGAAGCCTCTGGAATCTCAGCTTGACCAGCAGGCAGCTTTCGACTTCGGTACTACCAAGGACATCAAGCCCGAAGTTACCGCAAAGTTCACAGAAGCTACTGTCAAGGGTTCTCAGTTCAAGCAGCCGCTGCTCGAATTCTCCGGCGCATGTGCTGGCTGCGGCGAAACTCCGTATGCTAAACTTATCACTCAGCTGTTCGGCGACAGAATGTATATCGCTAACGCTACCGGCTGTTCCTCTATCTGGGGCAACTCCGCACCGTCTACACCTTACACTGTCAACAAGAAGGGCTATGGTCCTGCATGGAGCAACTCCCTGTTTGAAGACAATGCCGAATTCGGCTACGGTATGTTCCTCGGTCAGGAAACCCTCAGAAACCGCGTTATCGCTAAGGTAGAAGACCTCCTCGCAAATGCAAAGCGCGATGATGTCAAGGCTGCCTGCGAAGAATTCCTCGCTACCAAGAACGACGGTGCTGCCAATACTCCCGCTTCTGAAAAACTGATTGCTGTTCTGGAATCCTGCGACTGCGACAGAGCCAAGGCTATCCTCGCTGAAAAGGATTACCTCCGCAAGAAGTCTCAGTGGATTTTCGGCGGCGACGGCTGGGCTTATGATATCGGCTTCGGCGGTCTCGACCATGTTATCGCTTCCGGCAGAAATGTCAATATCATGGTATTCGATACCGAAGTTTATTCCAATACAGGCGGACAGGCTTCCAAGGCTACTCCGACAGGCGCAATCGCACAGTTCGCTGCTGCCGGTAAGGTTGTCAAGAAGAAAGACCTCGCTGGTATCGCTATGAGTTACGGCTATGTCTATGTTGCTCACATCGCTATGGGTGCTGACCAGAATCAGTGCTTAAAGGCTATCCGTGAAGCAGAAGCTTATGACGGTCCTTCCATCATCATCGCTTATGCTCCGTGTATCAACCACGGCATCAAGACCGGTATGGCTACCGCTCAGGCAGAAGAAAAGAAGGCTGTTCAGGCTGGTTACTGGCATCTGTACAGATATAACCCCGACCTCAAGAAGGAAGGCAAGAATCCGTTCATCCTCGATTCCAAGGCTCCGAATGTGGACGAATACAAAAACTTCCTCATGGGTGAAGTTCGTTATAATGCTCTGGCTCGTCAGAATCCGGAAAGAGCTGAAAAGCTGTTCGATAACGCTGTAGAAAACGCTAAGGACAGATATGATTATCTGACAAGATTAACCAAAATGTATAATGACTAATCTTAAAGATTAAGAATTATCAGACCGCTGTACTGTTCACGCAGTACAGCGGTTTTTCGTTTCCGGCAGAAGTAGAAGAATCCCCGGCAGATTGCAGTATGCCATACAGGCGTTGGCTATGTCCGCAAGCGTCCAGACAAACTCCAGTTTCATCACCGTGCCGATAAATGCCGCGATACAGAATAAAATCTGATACAGTTTCAGATATCCGGAATTTCCCGTCAGCGTTTTCAGCGCGTTCATGCCGCAGAAACACCAGCCTGTCAAGGTACAGAAGGCGAATAACGCTATCACAGGCGGCAGAATCCAGTCAGCCAGTACCCCCATCCCTGACCGGAATGCCGTCAGCACCAGTACAGCACCCTCCTGCCCGGTCTTTAAACTGCCTGTACATAAAATTACCAGTGCTGTCGCCGTACAGCAGATGAAAGTATCGGCAATCACTTCCAGCATTCCGCAGACTCCCAGAAATTCCGGCTGTTCGCTCGATGCTTCCGCATGAAGCAGTCCGCTGCTGCCAAGTCCGGCTTCGTTTGAGAATACCCCTCTTCGTACTCCGGCGGAAACTGCATATTTCATCGCCGCGCCGCTGATACCGCCCCCGATTGCCCGAATTCCGAACGCACTCCGGAAAATTTCTGAAAATACAGAAGATATATTTTCTCTGTATAAAAATAATATCACCAGACTGCATAATAAGTATACCCCTGTCAGTATCGGAATTACAATTGCTGAAAATCCGGCTATCCGCTTCGAGCCGCCCATAATAATCAGAAATAAAATTATCATTGTCAGCAGTCCGGTTAGCCATGCCGGAACGCTGAAAGAAGCTTCCAGTATTTCAGCCATGGCATGACTCTGCGTCATATTCCCCATCCCGAAAGACGCACATACACAGCATACCGCAAAAATTCCCGATAATACCGGGCTGTGCAGTCCGTATCTCAGATAGGCAGCCGCTCCGGCGGCAGAAGCATTCCGGTAACGGCAGCTTAACACATTTTCAGCATAAATCAGCCCCATGCCGCAAAGTGCCGAAATCCACATCCAGAATATTGCCCCTGCGCCCCCTATCGTCAGAGCCGCGGCAACTCCTGCAATATTTCCCGTGCCCATCGCCGCCGCTAAAGAAGTCATACAGGACTGAAATACTGACATTGCATATCTGCGCCCGGTCTGCTCCGGTTTCCGGAATAAGCATCCGAAACTTTTCAGACACTGCCCGTCCGGATAAATCAGACAGAAAATCCCTGTCCCCAAAAGCAGTCCCACAAGCCCGTTTCCCCATAATATCTGATTCAGGTCTGTCAGAAATTTTATCATATTTGCTCCTTTCTGCATAATACACTTGAAAAGTATCACCGTTTTATGTTATAATAAGAGTATCATCATCCGGAAGGAGGGCTGCTGCTCTTGAAAGAATATTCCGCGGATTTGTCCGCTATGAAATTATTGCAGATAATTGTCTGTCTGCTGGCTTTTCTGTTAAGCATTGCTTCGGTAAAATTCCTTTCCCGGTGGATTTTTGTCATGTGGGGTCTGGTAATTCTATTTTCCGTTACAGCAGCTGTACTCAGTTTTTTCTGTATTCCGCTGTATTTCTCCAATCTGAAATGTATCGTCACGGCGAATCAGGTGACTATCCGGACGGGTATGTTCTTCCGGAGAGAACAGTCTATCCGTTTGCAGTCCGTGCAGTTTGTTCAGCTGATTACAGGACCGTGGGACGGCATCCTCGGACTGAATTTTATCATATTATATGTTTACGGCGGCAGTCTCATGATTTTTTTCCTCAAAAAAAATGACCGCCGCGAACTGACTGAATTCTTTGAACGAAAGGGCGTTTTCCATGCACCGTGAACATCCGCTCCGGATTCTCAAATACAGTATGAAAACCATCTGGCTGCTGATTTTCCCGTTTCTGCGCGGTCTGTGGAATATCGTCAAAGCCTGGAACAAAAATCAGATTGTCGGATTCCGGCTGTCTCCGGAAGCCTTTCTGCAATGGCTGCACGGTACCTGGTTTGATTTGCTGATTCTGGCAATCATTCTGGGATATGGATTCTGTATCTGGTTTTTCCGGAAATTTACCGTCAGGGACGGTCAGCTGTATGTACAGGACAGCTTTATTTTCACCAGAAAGCGCATTATGCCTGTGAAGAATATTTCTGCCCTGACGCTGGAACACGCGCTGTTTCTGCGCCCGTTTCATGCGTCCTATCTTTATGCAGATACTGCTTCCGGACTGCTGAATTCCACAGATATTAAGTTACTCATCCGGCGCGAAGATGAGCATATGTTCGTTTCTGCCATGCCGAAACTCCGGCAGGGAAAACGGCATCACTATGAACGAAAAGTCAAACTCTGGAAAATTCTGTTATTTTCCGTCATATTTTCGAGCAGTTTTTCCGGTGCGCTGTATATCGCACTTTTCTGGTTCCAGAGCGGCAGAATCGCAAGAGATTTAATCCGTGAATTTGAACTTACCGAACGCCTGAATACAGTCTCTCAGGAACTTGCCGGACATCTTGCCGGAATTCCTCCGGCTGCGGTTTCTGTCGGGATTCTGGTTCTGTCATCATGGCTGCTGTCCATGATTGCCAATCTCGTCCGGTACGGCGGTTTCTATATGGAAAGCGATAAAAGACAGCTGTTCGTGAAAAGCGGTCTGATGACAACAAGATATTTCTATCTCCAGAATCATAAAATCAATTTTCTGGACATCCGGCAGAATTTATTAACTAAATTATTCAGAATCTATTCTCTTGCTGTCAACTGTCCCGGCTACGGCAATCAGCGCGGTACGATGCCTATCTGTCTGCCGATTCTGACCCAGACCGAACTGGTAGAAACCATGCCGATGATTTTTCCCGGCAGCCGTTTCCTGAAAAATCAGCTGAAACCTCCCGGGCGTTCCTGGTGGGGCTATGTCTGCTGGTGTGTGATCGGCTTCGCGGCAATTTATCCCACGGGCGAAATTATCGAACGTCTGTTCCCGAAATTTCAGGAAATTACCAATCTGGTGCAGGTGACTATCGTTGTTCCGATTCTCTGGAAATTAATCGTCCAGATTGTTTCACTCAATTCGAGCGGTGTCAGCATCTCCAAAAACAGAATCTGTATGCGCTATTGTCAGGGTTTTGCTTTTCATACCATTGTTGCCGAAACAGACAGTATCGTCAAAGTGCGGATTCATCAGCATCTCTGGCAGAAAGCAAGCAACACCTGCCATCTGACCATTTATTTCCGCGCCGAAACGCCCTACAGATGCCGTATCTACTGTCTGGACTATACCCAGACCAGAGATTTATTATCTGAATTTATGACAAACCTGAAATAAAAAACTCCTGCCGTGAAATTATCCGGCAGGAGCGGAATTTTTTCATTTTTCTCTTGACATTTCTGTCAGAAAAGAGTATAATAAAAGAAAGAGAGCGCGCCGATGACGGTCACTCCCAGTTATTGGCTATAAATAACCGCCGACTGTGGAAAGTGTAGGGCGGTTATTTTTTATGATGGTTGTAATAAATCATGTAAAACAAGTTTGCAAATGCTGCGACCATGATGCCGAGTGGGATTAAATCTTGCCATGTTACATACTGCATATGGTTCACCCCCATTTCTGGGAGTTGGATTTGACCGCCACCGTGCTGATGCACCCTCTGTATTCATTATAACATACCTGTCGGATTCTGTCAATGATTTTCAGATTCCGGCAGATATTTTCTTTTTTTCCAGATGGTTGACAAATTCCTGATTATATGGTAAAATGACATAGGTATCTGAATCATTTTTTAGCTTACGGAAAGGCGGTCTTCTATGATTTATGTCATGTCTGATATTCACGGCGAATATGAAAAATATCTCAAAATGCTGGATTTGATTCAGCTTTCTGAAAAGGATTCACTCTTTGTCCTTGGTGATGTCGTTGACAGAGGCGCAAAGCCTGTCACAACCCTCCGGGATATGATGACCCGTTCCAATGTCTTTCCGATTATGGGAAATCATGATTTTATTGCATGGGATTTGCTGAACAAAGTCAGCGTCGATATTACCGAACTAAACTATGATTCCATAGAAGCAGAGGATATTCAGGACATGCTCGCGTGGCTTGAGGACGGCGGTGCTTCTACTATTGCCGAATTCCAGAAACTGAACAAGCAGGAACGACAGGAAGTACTGGATTATCTTTCCGAATTTCCGCTCTATGAAACCGTGGATGTCGGCGAAAAAACTTTTATTCTGGTTCATGCAGGTCTTGGAAACTTCCGCCCCGATAAGAAATTAAGTCAATATACTGTTGAAGAACTGCTCTGTATCCGTGAAAACCCTGACAGACGCTTCTTCGATGACGATGATGTCTATATCATCACTGGTCATACGCCGACCCCTTTAATCAACGGCAAAGCTGAAATCTATCACAGTGCGCATAATATCTATATCGACTGCGGTGCCTGCTTCGACAGCGGAAAACTCGCCTGTCTCTGTCTGGATACCATGCAGGAATTTTATATTTAAGCAACATATTATACAATGAAATAATTTTATTTTCCAGAAAGGAGGGAATGACTTTGGTTTATTTTTCCATTATGGGCGATTCCATCAGCAGTATTGTCGGCACTGTCCCCGAAGGCTACAGAGTCCACTATGATTATGAAAATATGCAGAAAAATGCCATCCGCTATATCAGCGACAGCTGGTGGGCGAAAGTCATTACCCATTTTGGCGGCAGAATCTGCGTCAATAATTCCTATGCCGGAAGCTGTGTCGCCGGAAAACATCCTTTCTCCGGAAACAGCGACAAAAGGACAGGTCTGCTCCATAACGGCAATGTCGCCCCGGATATCGTTCTGGTTTATATGGGTATCAAAGACTTCGGCAGGGGAGTGCCGATTGAAAATAAAAATCCTTTCTGGAAAAATCCCCTCTCTTTTGAAGGGGCTTATTCTCTTATGCTCAAACGAATCCGGAATAATTATCCCGATTGCAGAATTATCTGCGGTACAGTGGCAAGAACCTATCATGCTAAAATTCCGAACTGGCAGTTTCCCGAAGATTTCGCCGGAACGCCCCTCGAAGACTATAACCAGTGTATCCGCTTTCTGGCTCAGAAACAAAAATGCAGAGTTGCTGACCTCTCTGCCAAAAAAATCTATTATGAAACACTCGACGGCACTCACCCCACACTCATCGGTCATGAGGAACTCGCCCGCGGCTGGATTTCCTGCCTGACGGATATTTTATAGCAAAATACTTGCATTTTTCAGGAAGATAGTGTATAATAAAATTAACCCCAATATTAGGAAACAGAAGAAGGAGATTGTTTGTTATGATTTTACTCGATGAACTCAAGGTCGAAATGAACGGCTACAGAAAAGAACTCGACGAACTCGGCGAAGTGCTGAATATTAAAAAAGCAAAAGAAGAACTCAAAGATTTGCAGGAACAGGCGACAGATGCCAAATTCTGGGATGACCTCGAAAATTCTCAGAAAGTCCTCCAGAAAACAAAACAGCTTGAAAATAAAATTACCGATTACGAAAAAATGCAGTCCCGTCTGGAAGATATCCTCACCATGATTGAACTCTGTATGGAAGAGGAAGACGAAGACATGCAGAACGAAATCGTCACCGATATGGAAGACTTCAAACAGGCTCTGGAAAACAAGAACCTCGAAACCCTTCTTTCCGGCGAATATGACAGCAAAAATGCAATTCTGACCTTCCACGCCGGGGCAGGCGGAACAGAAGCTCAGGACTGGGCGGAAATGCTCTACCGCATGTATAACCGCTGGGCAGAACGCCATAACTTCAAAGTACAGCTTCTGGACTACCTCGACGGCGAAGAAGCCGGGCTGAAAAGTGCTTCCATCATGGTGGAAGGCGAAAACGCTTACGGCTATCTGAAATCCGAAGCCGGTGTTCACAGATTAGTCAGAGTTTCTCCGTTCGATGCCTCTGGCAGAAGACATACTTCTTTCGCCGCGCTCGAAGTCATGCCCGAAATGGATGATAATATTCAGGTCGAAATCCGCGACGAAGATATCGAAATGGAAGTGTACCGCTCCAGCGGTGCAGGCGGTCAGAAAGTCAATAAAACCAGTTCTGCTGTGCGCCTGATTCACAAGCCTACCGGAATCGTCACTTCCTGCCAGACACAGCGAAGCCAGTACCAGAATAAAGATTATGCCATGAAAATGCTCGTTGCCAAACTCGTCGAAATCAAAGAACGCGAACATCTCGAAAAGATTTCCGATATCAAGGGCATTCAGAAGGAAATCGGCTGGGGTGCGCAAATCCGCTCTTATGTCTTTATGCCTTATACTCTCGTGAAAGACCACAGAACCAACTTTGAAAACGGCAATATCAATGCAGTCATGGACGGCGATATCGACGGCTTTATTCATGCTTATCTGAAATCCCTGTCTCACGGCACTCTGGAACAGAACTGATGTCACTCTATGAAGAAATGCAGAATGTCCGGAATCAGAAAGATTTCATTCTGTTTCTGAACCATCTTTCTCAGGATGCCGAACAGCATCCGCAGGAATGGGAAACCCTGTCAGTTCCGGAATATCTGGAGCATGTTTCCGCATGGGTTGCGGACTATCCCGCTTCTCCGGCAAACCGGATTGACTGGAATCATCCGGACTGGAATACAATTGCTTTGCTGTTCTATATGGGAAAAATTTACGAATAAAAAATCGCCTGCACTCTTTGCGAATGCAGGCTTTTTTGTTAATTAAGCGTTAGCTGCGAGTTCATCTTCTGTAATCAGTCCGACAATCAGTTTCATGATAGCGAGAGATTCGGAAGCATCCGGCTTGCCGTTCCTGTTGAAGTCAATGGCAGCCAGCTGTTCATCTGTCAGTTTTTCCTTGCCGAGCAGAGCCTGATTGACTGTGATAACATCCAGAATATCAACTTTGCCGCTGCCGTCAGCGTCGCCGGGCTTTAAGGCTTTTTCAGGTGCAGTTGATTCTGTCGGCTGTTCTTCTGCTGTGGGTTCTTCTGTCGGCTGTTCTTCTGTTGTAGGTTCTTCAGTCGGCTGTTCTTCCGTTGTGGGTTCTTCTGTCGGCTGTTCTTCTGTTGTAGGTTCTTCGGTCGGAGTCTGCTGTTTTTCCTTGACAGTAACGGAAACATCTGTAGAAGTATAAGTAATTTCTTTATCAAATACCAGTGTTACAGATTCCAGTGTCTGACCGTCGCCCCACCAGTGTGAAATGCCAATATTGCCAGCCAGAGACAGAACATATTCTTCACTGCCGTTGTCACCTTCAAAGATGCCGTCAATATCAATGGTAACAGTGCCGTCTGCACCGGTCTGACCGGCTTCGGAAGTCCAGCTTCTGTTGCTTCCGTCAGGATTGGTTGCCGGGAGAGAAAGTCCCCAGCCGCCGCCGGCTTCGCCTTTCAGAATCACCTGCTTGATGGTGATGCCTTTTCCGGCATACGGTGCCAAATCAATGGAATAATCCGGGTCACCGGAAAGCGTTACCGTTGCACGGTCAGAAGTTTCGGTCGTTTTCTTGATGTCATATTCAAATTCGATGGAAGTGCCGTTTTCTCTCAGATTCTTGTAGACATCGGCATAATCCTGATTGAACCATGTCAGATTCTTTCTGTCATAATACTGCATATCTCCGGCATTTCCGGCATCCCACAGGAACGCGGTCACGCCGTCTGTTGCCAGTGCGGAAGATGCAATCGTATTCAGATAAGATACAATGCTGTCATGGTCTTTGCCGCCGTTTTCGTTGGTGACAACACCGTATTCACCGAGAATGACCGGAATGCCTTCATCAGCATAGTAGGCTTTCATCTTTGCGAACAGGTCATAAACATTCTGCTTTTCGGAATCTGTACCCCACTTGTCAGTATAGCCCCATGTGGAATCCTTGGTTGCTACTGCAAAGATGGAAGGATAATAGTAATGAATCGAAACAGCAATCATCTTGTCATCCGGCAGTTTGTATTCCGGATTGCAGGTCTTTGTCAGGTCGTCATTTGCACCGGCAAGAAGCAGAAGTCTGTCAGCATTGCCGCTGCCTGTGCCTCTTACGATATCTACAAAAGTCTGATTGAACGTATTTAGAGTGCTGTAGTCAAAAGGCACTTCATTCATGCTTTCCAGTACAAGATGATTATCGTAATCCTTGAAATAATTTGCGATTTCTGTCCACATGGTCTTGTAGCGCGGCAGTGCATCCATGCCGGCATCCAGCCAGTATTTGGAGTTGTTTCCGCCGGAGCAGTCCCAGTGCATGTTGACAATGACATACATGTCATTTGCATAGGCATAATCGACAACTTCTTTCACGCGGGCAAGATAAGCATCATCAATATCATAAGTGTCCGGGTCGGAGTTCTCGAACCAGGTCACAGGAATTCTGATGGAGTTGAAGCCTTCGGCATGAACCGCATCAATCATGGCTTTGGTTGTCACCGGATTGCCCCACATGGTTTCTGTGGAAGTAATATCCCAGCTTGCCTTGTCAATCCAGCCTGTACCCATGTTGCCGTTTTCGTCAGCAACCCAGCCAAGTCCGAAATAAGTCTCCGAACCGCCGGAGCAGTCAAATGTGTTGCCGAGATTCCAGCCAAGACCCATATCGTTTACGATTTCGATGGCAGTCTTGTCAGCAGCGTTTACACTGGTAAACATCGAACCAGCAGCCATGGAACAGGTCATGACAGCAGCTGTGACAGCGGAAATCACTTTCTGAAATTTCTTCATGATAAATCAGTCCTCTTTTCATAAATTTTCTTTTTATTCTATAAAAGTATCCTTCCAGTAATTTTATGATAACATATTTTTCATGATTTGTCAATAAGATTTGTGAAAAAAAGAAGATTGAAAAAAATAAAATCTGTTCAGAAGTTCGCAATATCCGCATAATGCATCTCCGGATGCACTGCCAGATTGATGCCGCACCCCAGCAGATGCGCCGCCTGTGTGATAAGCCTGTCAATGTCACGCGGCGCGACTGTCATATCCGGCGCAGTCTCGGAAAAATATCTGGCATTGATGACCGTCGGCACGCCGATGCCGATAACCGGAATCCCCAGTGTCTCCCGGTTCAGTGCCTTCCGGTGATTGGAAACACCGCTCCCCGGTGCGATTCCTGTATCTGCAATCTGAATCGTTCTGCCGAGCCGCTCCGGCGCGGTACATGCCAGCGCATCCACGGCAATCACTACAGAAGGACGAATCTCCCGGCAGACTGCCTGAATCAGTTCTGCCGATTCGATTCCCGTCTGTCCGAGTACGCCCCCGGCAAGTGCGCTCACCGGACGAAGCTGTTTCAGAAATTCTTCCTCTTCCTGTGCAAGTTCTTTCTGTAAATGCCGCGTTGCAATAATCTTATCCACCGTCTGCACGCCGAGCGCATCCGGCGTGATATGCTGATTTCCTAGCCCTGCCACAAAGACAAGCCCTTCTTCCGGAAGCAGTTTTCTCAGTTCCTGTGCGAATTCTTCCGTCATTTCCGGATAGTGCGCCGAAAATCCGGAAAGTGATTCCCCCGAAAGCGTGATATATGTCCCTTCCGGCTTGCCGAATGCCTTTCCCGTTTCGCTGTCGGTAATCCGGATTTCTGTAATCTGAAAATATTCTCCTCTCTGCTTCTGTGAAAATCCTCTGTGCTGTTCCTGAATTTCTGAAATACTCTCCAGTGCCAAATCTGTTCTGTATTCTTTCATGTTCTGCAAATCTCCTCTCTCAATTATGCAATCTGCCGAAAAAGTGGAAAATTTTTTATCAAAAAAACGTGAAAAAGATACTTGCATTTCTTTCACATTCATGCTATAATATTATTTAGGTGCGGTATACGATATCAGGACGGTCGTGCCGTCCGGAAACAGGCGTGTCTCTCTGTTTTCTTATTCTGTACCGGAAAAGCGCAGTTATGCGCTTGCATATTTTATTCAAGGAGGTGTTTCCGGAATGCCGAATATCAAATCTGCCAAGAAGAGAGTAAAAGTCAACAAGACCAAGGCTGCTGCCAACAAGGCAAGAAAGTCCAATCTCAAGACAGTTATCAAGAAAGCAGAACTCGCTGCTGCCAATAACGCTGCCGATAAGGAAGAAGTGATCAAGTTCGCTATCAAGCGTGTTGACCAGGCTTGCGCTAAAAATCTTCTGCACAAGAACAACGCAGCAAGAAAGAAGTCCCATCTGGCAAAGCTTCTGAATGCGTAAGTTTCAGTTTCTGAAAAAATAAACACCCTGTTCCCATCTCACAGGAACAGGGCATTTTATTTGGGTCAGGGTCAGCCGACAGAATGAATCTGACGGGAATCCTCATGGTCGTCCAGACGGAATAACAGTGTTGTACACCATACCGCGGAAACGGCTACAAGAATGTAAACCGCTCTGCTCAGGATGGACGCGGAACCGCCTAACAGCCATGCGACAAGGTCAAATTCAAAGATACCGACAAGTCCCCAGTTGATACCGCCGATAATCAGCAGCGTCAGACAGATTTTATCCCAGATGCTGTTGTTCATGTTGATACCTCTTTCTGTGACGGCAGATGCCGTTCACGCTGTTAGTATGTGCGGATTTTCTGAAAATCATACAGGAAAATGCAGGAAAAATTTTTTCCGGATTTCTCCTGACATAAAAAGACTGCTGTATTCCGAAAAATACAGCAGTCCGGTATTAAGAAACGATTAGAAGAAAGAAGTAATCAGTCCGACAATAAATTTCATGACAGCGAGAGAATCCGCCGCATCCGGCTTGTCATTCTGGTTGACATCGGCGGCTTTCAGCTGACGGTCGGTAAGGGTTTCTTTTCCGAGAACAGCCCTGTTGATGGTGATAACGTCCCGAATGTCGATTTTTCCGTCAACATCACCGGGAAGCAGGTCTTCCGGTTCAGAGCCGATTAAAGCAAATTTGTAGCCACAGCTTTCAGCATAAGCCTGTGCTGTAGAATTTTCATAACCATAAATTATTCCATTGAAATAATTTCCATCTTCCCATGATACTCCATTGCTGATAGTAGCATTCTCGTCATAAATATCACATTCAGAATTTTTAATCGTGACGGAAGTCAAATTGGAACAATCAAAAAATGCAAATTCCGCGATACTTGTTACGCCGTCCGGAATAATAACGGAAGTCAGGGAAAGCTGTGAAAAAGCCCATTCTCTAATGCTTGTAATAGGGAGACCTTCAATCTCTGCCGGAATGATAAGTTCTCCTTCCGGTTCTTTCACCCAGCCGGAAATTTGAATATAATCTGCATATTTGCAGTATTTCAGATTTTCATAAGTACCATATGTATATCTTTCTTCTGCACTTGCTGAAACGGCAGTTTCCGGAGTATATTTTTCAGAGAACGGCACAACGGCGCACATCATACAGAGTGCAGAAACAACAGCTAACATTTTTTTCAGTTTCATAAATCATTCTCCCTTTCTGAAAATTTAATTTTCAACATTCTAACTGTGGAATGTTGAGAACTGTTTTTATTATACTGCTGTATCTGAAAAAATACAAGATTTTTCCGGAGCATTCGCAAAGTTTCTCTGTTTTGCCTGAATTTGAAACACGTTTTTTACACTTTCCACAAACTTACGAAAAACAGAATTTTCTGCCGAAAACAGAAAACCTTTGCCGGAACACTTGCATTTTTCCGGCAGATGTGCTATAATATAAAAAACAAAGGCGGTGCAGATTCTGTGCCGTCTGAATCTGTTATGCCTGAAAGGAGTATTTATTTTATGGGAATTATGGACATTTTCGCACAGCTCGAATCACAGAGGAAACCTGCCGGGAAACCGGAATGGATTATCGCCGGACTCGGAAACCCCGGTCTTGTCTACGAGAAAACCCGTCATAATGCCGGTTTTATCGCGATGGACTTTCTGGCACAGAAAGAACAGATTCAGATAAACCGCATGAAATTCAAGGCTTACTGCGGCGATGTCACGCTCGGCGAACACCGCTGTCTGCTTCTCAAACCCCAGACCTACATGAACAACAGCGGGGAAGCCGTTGCCGAAGCCATGCAGTTCTATAAAATCGACATTTCTCACCTGATTGTCGTCTTTGATGATATTTCCCTCGCCCCCGGAAAACTCAGAATCCGGAGAAAAGGTTCTGCCGGGGGGCATAACGGCATCAAGAGCATTATCGAACTGACCGGCTCGGAAAATTTTTCCAGAATTAAACTCGGTGTCGGTCAGAAGCCTAACAAGAATATGAATCTTGCCGACTGGGTATTAAGCAAGTTTTCCGAACAGGAACTCGAAGAAATGCAGAAATCCGCCGGAAACGCCTGCGAAGCCCTGAAACTTATCGTCGATAGCCAGACCGACAAAGCGATGAATTTATACAACGCATAACGGGGGTGTGTCATGAATTTCTTTACAGATACATTTGAAGAATTATCCGACTGGAAACGCCTGAATTCTGCCTTGCAGTCCGGTGAAGTGCCTGTCTGTATCACGGGCTTATCGCTGATTCATAAGGCACAGTTCGCTCTGACCGCCGCGAAAAACAGCGGAATGCCTGTTCTGCTCCTGACCGGCTCGGAAGCCGAAGCTGTCAAGCTCTGTGCGGATATCAACGCCATGTCCGGCGAAACGATAGCCCTGCACTATCCGGCGAAAGAAATGCTGTTCACCTCTGCGGAAAGCAAGTCTTTTGAATACGAACATGAAAGACTGCATGTGTTAAGCGCGGTATCTCAGAAGCAAATCCGGATTGTCGCCGCCGGAATCGAAGCCGCTTTACAGCCTGTCATTCCCCCGGAAATGCTCATGCAGTCTCACATCAGTCTGAAATCGGGAGAATCTGTCGATTTGCAGTCACTTTCCGAAAAGCTGATTCATTCCGGATATGTCCGCTGTGAAACCGTCGAAGGAAAAGGACAGTTCGCCGTCCGCGGCGCAATTGTCGATATCTTCCCCGTCCAGATGGTACAGCCTGTCAGAATGGAATTCTGGGGTGACGAAATCGACAGTATTTCTTATTTCGATACCGATACGCAGAGAAGAACACATTCCCTCACGGAAGTGACGATTTCTCCGGCTTCCGAACTGCTTTACGACCCGGAAGCACTCAAAGAGAAAATTCAGGCGTTATCCTCGAAAATCCGCGGAAAATCCAAAGAAAAGATTCAGGCGAATTTAACTCATGATATCGACAGAATCAACGCCGGATTGCAGCTTATCAATGCAGATAAGTATTATTCCCTGATTTATCAGAAAGCTTATTATCTGACAGATTATCTGTCCGGTCTGGTCATTCTCAGCGAATATCCGGATATTCATCGTCATGCACAGGCACTTTCCGCACAGAGGCGCGAAGATTTACAGATGCTCTATGAACAGGGAATTCTGTTCCGGAATCTGGAAGACGGCATTCAGGAATTTTCTGATTTTCAGTCCTGTCTGAACTCCAGAAACTGCATCTATGTCAGTCAGTTTTTACAGGGCAGTGAAAGAATTGCATTCCGGAAAATCATCAGTATGGAAACCATGCAGAATGCCACATGGGGCGGTGAAATCCGCCAGCTTCTGGAAGATTTGCAGGAATATACTTCCCACGGCTACAGAGTTGTCTTAGCTGTCGGCAGTGAAAAAACACTTCCGATTCTCGTCAATGACTTGCAGGAAAGCGGAATCCGGTGCAGTATCGCGCAGGAAGATGATTTATGTCCGCCCGGTGCGGTACTCGTCACAGCAAAAAGCATTTCCGGCGGTTTTGCCTATCCGGAGAATAAAACGGCTTTAATCGTCCAGACGAAAATGCACAGTTCCCGGAAACGCCGTCACAAGCATAAAGCCGGAATGGAAATCCAGACGCTTTCCGACCTGCATCCGGGTGACTTAGTCGTTCATGCCATGCATGGTGTCGGCAGATTTCTGGGAATTCATAAACTCGAAATGGAAGGCATTACCAAAGATTATATTACTATCCAGTATGCCGGAACGGAAAAGCTTTATGTGCCTGTTACGCAGTTAGACTTAGTTTCCAGATATATCGGCGCACAGGATGAAGGAAATGTCAAGCTGAACAAGCTTTCCTCTCCGCAGTGGCAGAAAACCTGTAACAATGTCCGGAAAGCCGTCCGCGATATGGCAGAAGAACTCATGAAACTCTATGCCAAGCGCGAAAAAAGTCAGGGATATGCGTTCTATCCGGATGATGAAATTCAGCACAGATTTGAAGAACGCTTCCCCTATGCCGAAACAGATGACCAGTTACAGAGTATCAGCGAAATCAAAGCCGATATGGAACGTCCTCGCCCTATGGACAGACTTTTATGCGGTGATGTCGGCTTCGGAAAGACGGAAGTCGCCTTCCGTGCCGCGATGAAGTGTGTACTCAGTGACAGACAGTGTGCGATTCTCGCGCCGACGACCGTACTCGCATTACAGCATTACCGGACGGCTCTCCAGAGATTCGACCAGATGCCTGTCAGAATCGAAATGCTTTCCCGTTTCAGAACGCCGAAAGAACAGAAAAAAATCCTCTCTGATTTGGAGAAAGGCAAGATTGATATTATTATCGGCACGCACAGAATCGTGCAGAAAGACGTGAAATTCCACGCCTTAGGGCTTGCGGTCATCGATGAGGAACAGCGTTTCGGCGTGGCGCATAAGGAAAAGTTCAAGGAAATCTTTGCCGGCATTGATGTGCTGACGCTTTCGGCAACGCCTATCCCCAGAACGCTCAATATGGCGTTATCCGGTATCAGAGATATGTCCGTACTCGCCGACCCGCCGCAGGACAGATATCCGGTGCAGACTTACGTCACCGAATATCAGGAAGGCATTGTCATGCAGGCAATTTCCAGAGAACTCAAAAGAGGCGGTCAGGTCTATTATATTCATAACAGAATTGATACGATTCAGAACTGTGCCGCCAGAATTCAGGGCATGTTCCCGGATGCCAGAATTGCCGTCGCGCACGGCAGACTTTCCGAAGACGAAATGTCCGATATCTGGCAGGGCGTTGTCGAAAATGAAATTGATATTCTTGTCTGCACGACTATCATTGAAACCGGTGTTGATGTCGCTAACGTCAATACTTTAATTATCGAAGATTCTGACAGACTGGGATTAAGTCAGCTGTATCAGCTGCGCGGACGCGTCGGACGCTCCAACCGGAGAGCTTATGCTTATTTCTTATTCAAGAGAGATAAAGTTCTGACCGAAATCGCCGCCAAACGTCTGGAAGCTATGCGCGAATTCACACAGTTCGGCTCCGGGTTCCGCATTGCTATGCGTGACCTCGAAATCAGAGGGGCAGGCAGTATTTTAGGCGGTCAGCAGCACGGACATATGGAAACAGTCGGCTATGATATGTATATGCAGATGCTCAACGAAGCCATCGCCGAAGTCAAAGGCGAAAAAGTCCAGAAAGTCTCCAACTGTACTGTTGATATTCAGACAGAAGCCTATATTCCGGAAGATTATATTCAGAGCGACACTTCCAGAATTGACATGTACCGGAAAATTGCAACCGTCCGCGACGAATCCGACGAAAGCGAACTGATTGACGAACTTATCGACCGTTACGGCGAACCGCCGAAAGCCATTCTCGGCTTGATAAAAGTTTCTCTGCTGAGGAATTCCGCTGCCGCGCTCGGCATTACGGAAATCACCCAGAGAAACGGCACTCTGCAATTTTACATCCAGATGCCCGAAAATGAACAGATTGCCGCACTCTCCGCAAAATACGGCAGAAGAATTCTCTATTCCTGCACCGGAAAGCCCTTTATCGGCGTGAAGCTTCTCCCGAAACAGACCGCCGCCGCGCTTATGCAGGAAGTTATCTTCACCATGCGCGATGTTGTGCATCTCATCTGATATTATCAAAGTAATCATAACGTGAACCCGTGAAGGCTCTGTACTATCCAGCGTATAAAAAATAAAATTTATTTATATAAATAAGTATCTGTACAGCCTTCACGCCTTCACATTTTATGGTATGATAAAATTTTCCCCGTACTGAATTCACATCAGCACGGGGATTTTCTTATACATTTTCCTGCACAATCATGAACACTGCCGAACCAATATGACATAACAGCACACCCATCAGGAGCGGACTTGTCAGCGCAATTCTTATACCGCGTTCCGCCTGTGCCGGCGTTGTCCGGGGAAAACGCTCTGTAATCAGCATTTTCAGCAGCAGAACCGCTCCGGCAATCACCATCATGACATAAAAAATATTAAAAATATCATAGGCTGTGTCCCAGTGATAAGTATCGCATATATCGAATACTGTCGCACAGAGATTCACGCCCATATGCGCGATAATCGACGGCACAAGGGAATTATGCTTCATGGCGATATAGCCGAAGAAACAGCCGCCCACAAACGCAAGCACAAACTGCGGAATGTTCTCATGCCATACCCCGAAGAAAAACGCGCTCATGATGATACCGAACCGCTGACTGACACGGCTCAGATTCTTCATGACAAAGCCCCTGACCAGCAGTTCTTCCGTAATGGGTGCGACAATTACGCCATAAATGAAATCCATCATCACGCTTTTGATATCCTGCAAAGAGGACAAATCTGGATTATAGTCCGAAACGCCGACACCTTCCATCAGGGCTTCAATGCCGACTGCCGCCCATCCAGTTACGGTCTGAATCAGCAGTGCAATCGCTATATAGCTGACTGCCAGCCCGAAACTGAAATCTTTTGTCTGGAACAGATGCGAAACCGGAATTTTCGTTGCCCGGCATCCGAAATAACTCACAACAATGCTGCACCCGGCAATACAGAGCATCATCAGAGCCGTGTAAGAAGATGTATTCTCAAAATATTCCCATGCCAGGGAATGATAATTTTCCGGCAGTGCGCCGCCTGCGCCGTCTGCAAGCGAAAGGAAGAAGATAAACGCTTCCCCCATTATCAGGAATAAAATATTCATCAGCGCAAAATGCCCCAGCAGAAACCCTCCGACAATATTGTCATACCGCCGGATTCTGTTCCGTTCCCGGAGATTCGGAAACAGCGGTATCTGACAGCCTTCCATCCGGATTTGCGGCACAATCTCCCCATAATCGGAATTATATGCTTCAAACTCCGTTTCATTGGAAAACGGATTTTTCGGATTAATTTCAGAAACTTCTGTGATTTCCTGTTCGTTCATACACAGCATCCTTTCTTTTATTTTATCAGGTTACTTTTTATTATAACACAAAATCTGCATTTGGTAAACAGTTTTATGAAAATTTTTTCAGAACTGACAAAAAAGATATGGACAAAATAGATAAAATATGCTATAATATTCATAACAAATGCTTACAAACTGCCCGGCAGTCAAGAAAGGAAGGGAAAACTGAATGCGGCATGAAAAGTCATGCGGTGCGATTGTATACCGAAAACATTGCGGAAATATCGAAATTCTGCTGATACGGCATATCAACAGCGGTCACTGGTCGTTTCCCAAGGGGCATATTGAACCCGGCGAAACCGAAATCCAAACCGCCGTCCGGGAAATCAAGGAGGAAACTGACATTGATGTGATGATTGACCCTACATTCCGGGAGACAGTCTCGTATTCTCCCAAGCGCGACACACAGAAAATCGTCGTCTATTTTATCGGGCGTGCCAAAAATTATAATTTTGCACCCCAGGAAGATGAGATTTCCGAAATCCGGTGGGTAGATATCGGCTATGCGTCGCGTATCCTGACATATGAGAATGACAAGAACATTGTGATCAAGGCGAAAAATGCAATCAAGAAAAACGGCAGTGCTTTCTGTTAAGCCTGCCGTTTTGTGATTTACACTGTATAGCCCTGTTCGCGAAGCCTGTCGATAAGTTCGCCGAGAATCTGTGCATTCGTCGAGGAGACGGAATGCAGCAGCAGAATTTCTCCGCCGTGTGCGGTACCGGTGAGTTTTTCGAGAGACTGTGCCGGGTCGGGCTGTTTGTCGGTCAGCCAGTCCACATGCGCACCGCTCCAGAATACGGTCTTATAACCGCAGGACTGCACGGTTCTGAGAGCCTGTTCGGAATATTCTCCGCAGGGGCAGCGGAAATACTGCATCGTATAATCATATTCTTTCTGCACATAGTCATGCAGGCTCATGATTTCCTCACGGGCAGCGGCATCATCGAGCAGGGGCAGGCTGGCATGAGTCATGCCGTGATTGCCGAGCATATGCCCTTCTGCAATCATACGCCGGACGAGTGCCTGTTCTTTCTTTGCATAGTCCCCGGTCAGGAAGAATATCGCACTGACCTGCTTTTCCTTCAGCGTATCCAGAATCTGTCCGGTAAAGCCGTTTTCATAACCCTGGTCGAATGTGATGATAATTCTGTTCCGGTCGGGAGTTGTCGCATAAGCACCATATTTTCCGTACTGTGCGTCGAAATCCAGCGCACCGAGCGGAATATTGGCTTCATTGACCTGTGTACCCTGTCCGTAGCCGACGGCAGTCCCGGCGGAAACCGTCAGACTTCCGGGCGAAGCGGTCAGCAGGGCAAAAGCTGTCAGACCGGAAAGCAATAGAGTTCGATAGTTCATTGCATTCGCTCTTTTCTGTAAAATTCCGCGGCTTGCCGCCGCAGAAACAGTATATGCAGAATGCAGTCAGATATACTTTTCTCTGTTTTCTTAATTTTTCAGATAGGATTCCACAAGCACCTGGAGCAGCACATCCCTGTCAATATGACGAATCAAATTCCGGGCGTTGTTGTGTGTGGTTATGTAAGTCGGGTCTTCCGACAGAATATAACCGACAATCTGATTAATCGGATTATAGCCCTTTTGCAGAAGCGCGTCATAAATAATCGTCAGTGTCTGTTTCAGCTTGATTTCTTCGCTGTCGTCCATTGAAAATGTCATTGTTTTATCAAACATAACAATACCCCTCCTTATATGAAATAAAAAATTTACCCATTATTATTATAACTGATTCCGGGCATTATCACAAGAGTTTTCTGTAAATTTGCGAATTCTTTCTCTGTTTTGCAATCTTTCAAGATAGTTTTTTTGTGCAGATTCACCAAAAAAGAAAGGCTGTTCCTCGGCAGAATGCGAAGGAACAGCCCGCTTTTCCGGGGGTTAATCCATAATGCCGTCAGTTCTTCTGACGAAAGAATTACAGTCTACACATTCCGGTACAGTGGGGTCGGTTTCGTGTGTGCCGACATGAATGCAGTCCAGACAGCAGTAATCCTCTGTCACGAGATTGTTTCTGCACTGAGACACTGTACATTTGATATTGGAGTTTTTCTTCATTTCGTTCATAACAGCAGATACCTCTTTGCAATGATTTGTTCCGGAACAATGTTAGTATATCCGGCATCTGCGAGATGATACATGAAATTTTAAAAAATTTAATTTTCGACCTGATAGCCGGCATCTGTGACGGCTTTTTTCAGCTGGTCAAGTTCCTGCGCGGTCAGTTCAGCATTGAGTTTCAAAACCGCCTGATTCTCGGTATGGCTGGGAACGGCTTCTTCTACCTTCGGAAACGCTTCCAGACATTTTTTCACATTGGCTTCACAGTGCGGACACATCATGCCTGTGATTCTAAGTGTAAGTTCCTGCATGGGAATTCCTCCTTTCTATGGAAATTTTAATTTTCATTCAGATGACGTTCCAGCATGGAGAAGAGGTCTTCTTCCGTGAGTGCGCCGACATGCTCATAAACCATTTCGCCTTCGGCATTAATGAACACTGTCACCGGAATATACATGACGGAATAAGCCCTTCCGCCCTGTCCTTTGGTATCGAAATACAGCGGAAAGTCATACTGATTTTCTTCGGCAAAGCTTCTGGCAGATTCGACAGTATCGCGAACGCCGTCGGTTTCGTTCATTATCAGAAACTGTATTTCTTCACCGTATTGAGCATAGGCTTTCTGAAAACAGGGCAGTTCTTCCCGGCACGGCGGACACCATGTCGCCCAGAAATTGATTAAAACCGGCTTTCCGGTCAGGTCGGCAAGGCGGATTTCTTCGCCGTCGGCATTCAGAAACGTGAAATCCGGTGCAAGCTGTGATTCTTCCGGCGTTCCGGATTCCGTAGGAGTCTGTTCTGCTTCCGGCATGGCGGAAACCGTTTCCGGCGCGGTATGTTCGCGCAGTGCGGAATAGGCGAACCCCGCTCCGCCGAGCAGAATCACCAGTAATACAGCCAGTATCAGAACATTCTTTCCTTTTTTCATGCCTGTCTCTCCCATCCGAAGCTATGCAAAAATCATCACTGCAATTCCGGCAATTATCAGGGCAGTTCCGGAAATTTTATTGATGATTTCATAATGCTTTTTGATAAAGTCAAACGTCTGTTCCAGTTCTTCAATCAGCACCGCCGACAGCAGAAAAGGTATGCCTAATCCCAGAGAATAGAGTATCAGCAGTACCGCACCTTTCAGCGCACTCGCTGAAACCGATGCCATCATCAGCGCAGAACCCAGAAATACCCCGATACACGGCGTTAAGCTGACCGCATACACCACACCGAACAGAAATGACGAAAATAATCCGGTTATCTTCACTTCTCCGGAATAGCCTTTCAGAAAGCTTAACTGAAAGACTCCCAGATAACTCAGCCCCAGCAGAATCATCACACTGCCGCAGATGATTTTTACCAGCAGGGCATGTGCCGTCAGCAGACTGCCCATCGTTCCGGCAAACAGTCCGAGCGCGGTAAATATCAGCGTAAAGCCGAAAACGAACATTCCGGCATTGGCAAGCGTATGAACCCGGCTTTTCTGCTTTCCCGAAAAATAGACAAGATATACCGGCAGCATGGGAAGCATACAGGGAGAAATAAAAGAAACTATCCCCTCTAAAAATGTCACAAGATACTGCATAGCTGTCTCACCCGATTATTATTATACCATAAAACCCGGCGTTTGTCAAATGCAAAAAAGAAACGCTTTTTCCTGCTTATGGCAGAAACAAGCGTTTTTTTGCAGTTTTATGCGGTTTCTTTGTCGAACAGCTTCATGCACAGCGGAATCAGCATTCCGCCGAGCGCGTTGCCGATGACTATCGTCAGCAGATAGCCGATGCCCGGCAGAATCATTTCCGGCGAATCCACCGCCGCAAAGAAATAAAAACAATCCGCCACGGAATGATTGAATCCGCAGAAAATAAATACCATAACCGGCATCACCGTCCCGAACACAAACGACATATCCCGGTTTTCGGCTTTGCAGCGGTTTCCGTTATCGACCGCGATAAACATCAGCAGTCCGCAGAAGATTCCGAGAATCAGACGGCTTGCGAACCCGTCCCCCATTTTGGTATGCATGGCATTCAGGGCGTTTTCATGTACAAGGATTCCTGTCCGGGAAAAGCGTATCAGAAGCGCGGCAATTCCCGTGCCGAGAATGTTTCCGAGCAGAGTAATTCCCACTTCACGCAGATAAATCGGCTTGCGCTCCGGAATATAGCCGACTTTTCCGGTATACAGGGCAAACCCATAGCGCAGAATCGTGAACAGCCCCAGACTGAACAGCATTCCCCCCAGATATTTGTTTTCAACAGCAAGATAGACTGTTCCGCCCAGACCTATCAGAATGCCGGACAGCACAGCTTTTGACAGAATACTCTTGAAAGACTCCAGTTTCATGAAAAATCTCCTTGTTAAAAAAATAACATACTCAGATTATTATAGCACAGCTGTCGGAATTTGTCAACTCTTTTCTGTAACACAGGCTAACAAAATCTTTCCTTGAACTACTGGAAAAAATATTCACGGCAAATTCTGAAAAAACACTTGCAATCTTTCTCTATCTATGATAAAATAAAATAGAATATTCAGAAAAAATCAGAAACGAACAGAAAAGGAGAATTTTTCATGACAAGAACTTACAGAACTTTCCTCTCTCTGCTGGCTGCCGGAATACTTCTTTCCGGGCTGACACTTCCGGTGCAGGCGGCTGCCGAGGATATTCATGTTTCTATCGACCAGAAAGAAGTCAGCCTGACACAGCTGAAAAAAAATAATTATGAAGTGCCTGTCTTCGTCCGCCTGGAACAGAATGTGAATCTGAACGCCGTGGAATTCGGTATCAATGTGGACAGTCAGTGCCGCTTTGAAATCATCAACAGAAGCGACTATGCCGAACTGTACGGCGAATCCTTGCAGATGACAATGTCGAAAGCGACGATTCCCGGCATGGACGGCTATGCATGGCTGACATTCGGGCAGACTTCGGTTTATTATTATGACAAGTCCAATATTCTGCTGCTGATGGTGAAAGTTCCAGAAACAGCAAAAGCAGATGACAAATATTTGATTCACTACCTGACACAGTCGCCTTCCAATGAAAGCAAACAGCATGTCTGGTATAATTTCGGCACGAATACGGACTATGTCAAGAGCGGTTCTGTCAGCTGGACAGACGGCTGGATTCTCGTCACGCCCGCCGAACCGGAACCCGAATATACACGCGGCGATATCGACGGAAACGGCAAAGTCGATATTCTGGATGTGATTACCATCAATCAGGCGATTCTCGGAAAAGCTTCCCTGACCGAAACACAGCTGCTCGCAGCGGATATCAACGGCAATGAAAAACCGGATTCGGCAGATTCGCTTTCCATTATGAAATATATCGTCGGACTGGTGACAGAACTTTAACATTCCGCATAAAAAATACTCTCTCCGGATTTTTCCGGAGAGAGATTTCTTTTTAATATTTTGTATAGTTGACGGTTTCGGCATCTACAAAGAAGTACTGCCACCAGTCGCCGTCTTTCTTCTGGTTGCCGGTTTCGACATAATAACGCTTGCCGTCAATCATGACTTCTGTCCAGTAGTGCTGACCAGATTTGCTTGCCGGTCTTGTCCAGCCCTTGACCATATATACATCAAATCCGTAATATGCCAGTACGGCTGCCATTGCACCGTTATACTGTACGCACTGTCCGGATTTGTAATTGAAGATAGCATCCGGATAGGACTTGTTTACAATTGCATTCCACTTGGAACCTGCATAAGCATAATCTACATTGCAGTGAATCCACCACCATGTGGTATAGAGGCGTTCTGCCATTGTCATATCCTCTGTAAAGTGTTCTGCTGCGAACTTTTCGATGATTTCATAATCTCTGTCAGAGAGGTTAATGCCGTTTTTCAGGTCTTTGTCGACTGTATAGGGCAGACCGTTCTGGCGGTTCTTGACATCGATATGTCTGATACCGGGGTTCAGTTCTGCATTATTGAGCATCTGCTTGATATCTTCCGGAACGGCACTGAAACCGCCTCTGGTAGGACCGGATTCTTTTGTCGTTGTGGTTGTTGTCGTTGTTGTTTTAGCAGCAGCTGTTGTAGTTGTGGTAGTTTCTGCCTGAAGCAGTCCGCTTGCATTGAACTGATAGGTCTTGCCGTCAAGTGTAAGAGAACCTGTATGCTTTCTGCCGTCTGCATCGAGATAATATTTGCCGTCGGAGAGTGTCAGCCAGCCTGTCTGCATGGTGAAATCTTCGGGAGAGAAATAATAATCGCTTGCGTCCGGTCTTTCGCCGTTGGCATCCCAGCCCATATACTGATAATATTTTGCCCAGTCTTCTGCTGACCAGTTGTCACTGTTATCATAGTCGGGCTTCCAGCCTTCGGGAAGGGTAACAGTAACAGCAGGCATCAGATTCTGCCAGCCGGAAAGGCGTTCGCCTGTTTTGGTATCCAGATAGTAGGTCTTGCCGTCAAGGGTGAGCCAGCCTGTCTGCTTTTCGCCTTTTTCGTTGTAGTAATAGGTTTTGCCGTCAGTTTCGGTTTTCCAGCCTTCCGAAACAGTAACAGTCACTGCCGTTGTTGTCTGCTGTGCAGTGGTTTCGGGCTGTGCGGTTGTTGCTGCCGGTTCTGTTGTCTTTACAATCATAGCACCGGTTTCGGCAGAGAACTCATATTCTTTTCCGTTGATGGTCTGCTTGCCGTACTGCATTACGCCGTCGCTGTTCAGATAGTAGGTATTTCCGTCTGCTGTTACCAGACCGGTCTGAGCAACGCCGTTTTCATCGAAATAATAGCGGCTGCCGTTGATTTCCGTTACCCCGACTGCCATGGTGCAGTCATCTTTGAAGTAATATTTTGTTCCGCTGATAACATTCCATCCGGAAACAAGCTGATAATTATCATCTGCAAAATAGCTCTGTCCGGACTGTGCGTCTTTAATAAAGCCTTTCTGAAGCTTGCCCTGTGCATCTGCATAGTAATAAGCGAAGCCGAGGGGCTTTGCATTCTGTTTTGCACCTTCACCAGCGATATAGCTGAGAAGTTCAGCCGCATCGATAGAATTAATCTGTTTATCGTCATCAATATCAGCAATCAGGAGAGCGGATTCTTCATCAATGCCGCCGTTTGCGAGTGTACCTGCACCGGCGAATGCGGAAGCGGTCAAAATGGCTTTGGCATCTTCGCCGTCAACTGTGCCGCTGGCGTTGACATCACCAAGCAGATAATTCGGCTGAAGGCTGAATTTTCCGGTTTTTACCTGATTGTCTTCTTTGCAGTAGGGCTTTCCGGCTTCGTCATAAAAAATATAATCAGAAGGGCGGTGAAATTCTGCTGCCTGGGCAGCAATGCCGGAGATTAACACACAGGAAGCTGCTCCGGCAGTCAGCATTCCCAGAAGTCGAGTGCTTGTTGATTTATTCATAAAAACCTCCGTTTTAAGCTGTTTGTTTTAAACTCTAGGTATACTATAGCACAAATCCGGAATGGTGTCAATAAATTGTAACACTTTTTGGTGTAATACACAAAAAATGAAAGCTTCCTCCAAGTTTTTTTGCCGGATTTCAAGTTGCAGATTTGTGCATTTCATGCTATAATAAGCATAAAACAAGCAAAAAGGAGTATTTTGAACATGCAGTATATTACAGAAGCAATGCTGGAATTTCTGGAAAATATCCGGAGTCATAACGAAAAAGAATGGTTTGAGCAGCATAAAGAAGTTTATCTGAATGCGGTTTATGAACCGCTGAAAGCCATGAGTGAAGTTCTTTATCAGCCGTTTGCCGAATATCAGATGATGCACAAAACCGCGAGAATCTACCGGGACGCAAATTTTCCGCCGTATCTGCATTACAGAGATACGTTCTGGATTTATATCCGGCATGAAGCAGTCTGGTGGAGCAGAACGCCGTCTTTGTTTTTCGAGATTTCGCCGGAAGGCGCAGGATTCGGCTTCCGGATTTCCAGTCCGGAACCGCAGTTTATGGAACACTTCCGGAAACAGATTGCAGAACAGCCGGAACCTTTTCAAAACTTAATCTCGGAACTGGAACAGAAACAGCTTTCTCTTTCCGGAGACGAGTACAAGCGTCCCAAGCCCTGCCGGAATCCGGAACTTCTGCCCTATTTTAAGAAAAAAAGCCTTGCCGTGCAGAAGCATGTCTCTGACCGGAACTTTCTGTGCAGTGATGCCCTTCTGCCGGAAGTGCAGAAAACATTTGCTGATGTCTTTCCGGTCTATCAGTATTTCTATCAGATGATGCAGAACTATGAAGCCGGAAAAAATCCTTCGGAAACAAAACAAACTCCCGAACCGGAACTCTTTATGACAAAAGCCCCGGAACAGGAATTTATGTGGTGAAAAATTATTTTAGAAAACTATTGACAAGTTCCGCTGAAATCCTGTATAATATTACTAATCAGTATTTCTGAAAATTACAGATAAGGAACGTGAAGTGTATGGAAAAAATATATCAGCTCCACATGGGTGCGGCACAGTGTGCCGTTGACCTCGGCGACGGCAGCGAACGCGGCGAATATGTCAATCAGGATTATATTCTGCAAACCCTCGGCAGACCTCACAGAAGTATCAGCCTGATGTACTGTTACTACCCTCTTGATGAAGGCTTTCCGGGACGGGCAAGCGTCGTTCATGCCAATCCGGATGTCAAGTTTGCATGGGATTTCCCCTATGATGATTATTTCACTTATAAAGGCGGTCTGAACGGCACCCGCGACGACGAACCTTTCACCTATATGCGCGAAGTCCGCGCTCACGGTCAGGACGTGACGTTAACCCTCACCATCGACCCCCATGTTTCCGATGAACATCTTGCCGCTATCGGTCAGGATTTGAGAACCTTCGGACGCGTCTTTCTGCGTATCAATCACGAAGCCACCGGAAACTGGTTTTCTTTCAACAAACGCGCAAGCTACCAGGAAGTTGCTGACTTCTTTGTCCGTGCGTCCCGGATTATTAAGGAGAACGCTCCCAATGTTCTGACAATTACATGCATCGGCGGCATCGAAAATCCCGAAACCGGAAAAATCGAGAAAGAAGAAGAATTCGCCCAGACCCTTCTTGCCGCTGATATCTGGTCTGTTGACAAGTATATGGCACTCCACTGGGGATGGCCTTATGATGTCGCCGAACGCGGCGGCAACTCCCACAGCCGGAGTAAAGTCTTCGATATTTACGATATGACAAAGGCAAGCTTCGCAAGATTCAAAGAACTCAACGGCGGTGAAGCCAAGCCGATGATTATGTCAGAATTCAACGCTGACGGCGATGTGACAGGAGCTTATGACCAGGCATCTATGGTACAGGAATTCTGTGATATTCTCGATGAAGACAATGCCGACTGGTTCAAGGCGTTCACCTTCTACCAGTTCCGCGACAGAGGCCGCCTCGGTCTGGAAATCGAAGACCCCAATAATCCGGATGTCGGCATTCGTCAGCCCGTTCTGGATACTTATAAAAATCTGATTCATACCAAGCGTTTTCTCCCGGAAATGATACAGGGCGAAGAATTGCAGCTGCCTGTTCAGCTGCGCTGGGGCAATTCCGAAGATGCTGACGGTATCGCGATTCCCCTGCATTTTGAAAAAGACCCCGTCTTCTGTGAAATCTACTTCGAGGACAACAATAATTATATCATGGAACTCAACGGCAGATGGTTCTATAAATCTCCGGAAGCAAAATGCATCGACCTGATGTCCGCATTCTATGAAAAGCCCCTCTCCGGTTCTGCCGATATGACTCTGAAACTCTTTGCGCCTCCGGCTTCCGGCGAGAATGACCCCTCTGATTTGTTCAACACTTACACCACTCTCGAAAAAATGCCGAAAATCCGCATCCGCTTTGAACCCGTCGAAGAATAATTCCTCTCCGGTTGTGGAAAGCATAAAAATTTCTTAAAATCTCTTGACAACTATTGTGATTTATGATAAAATAGAAGTAACCAAAATCCTGCCCGTCAGGAAATTCTGAAAATTTAGTTTAGGAGTGAATATTATGCCTAATATCTTTGAGAGTATCGGCGGTGTGTTCAACAGTGCCACCAAAGGCGTGAGCGAAAATGCGAAAAATGCTGCCGAAGTCAATAACCTCAAGCGCAAAATTCTCTACGAGGAAGAACGTATTGTTGAAGTATTCGCCGATATCGGAAAGAAATACTACAAAAACCCCGAAGAAGACCCTGCTGTTCTGAAAGTTCTCTGTGATGACGTTGACACCAGAAGAAAAAGAATCATGCAGATGCGAAAAGAACTCAACAGCATCCGCGGCTGTAAAATCTGCCCCAAGTGCGATGCCGAAGTTGACCAGAAATTCCAGTATTGCAGCGTCTGCGGTGCAAAACTTCTGGATGATGACGAAGAAGAAGAATACGGCAATCCGATGGAAACCAACGATTATTTCACCGAGAGCGACAGCTTCTTTGCTGCTGATACTATCAAGAATTATTAATCTGATATTTCAGAAATCCCCTGTTTTCAGGGGATTTTTTCTTGACAAATCTGCCGGATTATGTTACAATCAAAATAGAGTTTTTTAAATTTCACAAGGAGGCTTCTGCATGAAACAGAACAGCGGAGGATATAAAACCAAACAGAAAGAAATGATTCTGCAATATCTGATTTCACATCCCAGTCAGCAT
Source organism: Ruminococcus sp. UBA4321 (assembly GCA_002393815.1). Taxonomy (GTDB): domain Bacteria; phylum Bacillota; class Clostridia; order Oscillospirales; family Ruminococcaceae; genus UBA3855. The sequence goes on from DGUB01000008.1 coordinate 33,263, forward strand.
GTCACGGCTCAGGAAATTTCGCATCATCTGAATCAGGAGGGGACAGCTGTCGGCACAGCGACCATCTACAGACAGCTCGACCAGCTTGTCAATGACGGCACTATCCGGAAATATACGATTGACAGCCGGACAGGAGCTTGTTATGAATATCTGCCGGATGCCGAAGAATGTCACAGACATTTTCATCTGAAATGTATGCAGTGTGAAAAATTATATCATGTGACCTGTGAGCATCTCTGCGAACTGGAAGCGCATATTCTCGAACATCACGGCTTTCAGATAGACCAGTCGAAAACGGTGCTTTACGGCATCTGCGAAGCCTGCCGGAAATCCAATCAGGAAACAGAAAATTAGGATAAATCGGAATTTAATTGAGGTGAAA
>DGUB01000118.1 GCA_002393815.1 Ruminococcus sp. UBA4321
AGCTGCTAACCTTTGCAACTGGAATGCTTCTGATACAGAACATACCGGCGTTTCTGTGACACAATCGCTTCTGGATATTGCTGGTCATGACGGGTTCTTAAATCTGCCAAACAGCGAATTTGTAGAACATGTTCAATCCGGCGAAGTGATTGCTGGTGTCAGCGGTCAGTGGAATGCAGAAGACCTTGCAAAAGAATGGGGCGATAATTACGCCGCTGCAAAACTGCCGACTTACACGCTTGACGGCGAACAAATCCAGATGGCAAGCTTTACAGGCTATCGTATCATAGGCGTAAATGCGTATTCCGAAAATACAAAGTGGGCAATGCGCCTTGCGGAATATCTTTCCAATGAGGAAACACAGCTGAAACTCTTTGAATCTGTCGGACAGTGTCCTGCCAATGTATCTGCTGCCGGTTCCGAAGAAGTCAAGGCTTCTCCGGCAGTAGCTGCCACTGCTGAACAGGCACCATATGCCTATATTCAGCATGTCGCTGACCCGTTCTGGGATGCTTCCAGTCAGTTCGGCGTAACAATTGCAGACGGCAATCCGGATAACGAAAATTTACAGAATCTGCTTGACAGAATGGTCGGAAAAATTATTGTTCCGGTCAAAACAAGCTGAGACATGCAGAAAGCGCACCTCATGAGGGTGCGCTTTTTTATGGTGATATCTTTGTCCGGTAAACTCTGGCTTCATAAGGTGACATGACCGGAGAAGTGCCGTCCTGTCCGGATTCATTGCAAAGCATCAGCTGTAATTTTCGGTTCTGATATTTTTTCGGAAGCTGTATCTGTATCGGCTTATCGGAAAAAGAGCAGATGATTAAATAAGCATTATCTTCCAGAACGCGTTCATACATGTAAATTTTCGGATGTTTCGGGAAGAATTCGTGATATCTGCCGAACAGCAGTGTTCTGCTGTGTTTCCGCAGAGAAAGACAGCGTCTGTAGAATTGCAGAATACTGTCCGGGTCGCGTTCTTCGGCAGCGGCATTGACAGTTTTATAATTCGGATTGACGAAAAACCACGGCGTTCCGGAAGTGAATCCGGCATATCTGGAATCATCCCACTGCATAGGAGTCCGGGCGGAATCACGGCTGGAAGCGTGAACGCGCCGGAGCCGTTTTTCTTCGGGTTCGCGCGTCAGAAGCCGGGCGAAATTCGTCTTGCTGGCAATGTCTTTATATTTCTCAATCGAGGAAAGCCGGATGTTCATCATGCCGATTTCCTGCCCCTGATAGATAAACGGCGTTCCCTGTAAGAATAAATAGCTGACAGCAAGAGCCTTTCCGCTTTTTTTCCAGTAACGCTCACTGCCGTAACGGCTGATAATTCTGGGGTGGTCATGATTCTCCAGATAGAGTACATTCCATGCTTTTCCGTCAAGGGTTTTCTGCCATCTTGTCAGGGCGGATTTATAGCGTTTCAGACTGAACGGTCTTTGCAGATATTCGGTCATGAAGCAGTCGGCAAGCATATGGTCGAATGAAATCATCATATCCAGAGATTTCTCTTTTCCGGTCAGATAATGCATGGCAGAACGGACAGTTGTCATAGGTCCTTCACCAATCTGCACAGCATGATATTTCCGGGCGACTTTCCGGAACTCCGCCATATATTCATGAATATGGGGACCATCTTTATAGTGAATAATACCGTTCGCCATCGGCACGAACGGCAGACCGTCCGGAAGTCCTTCGCGCTTCGAGATAAAATTAATCACGTCTTCGCGGAAGCCGTCTACGCCCATATCCAGCCAGAAACGCATAATATCCTTGACTTCTTCGCGGACTTTGGGATTATCCATATTCAGGTCAGGCTGTTTCTTCGAGAAGATATGCAGATAATACTGCTTTCTCATAGGTTCATATTCCCAAGCTCTGCCCTCGAAAAGCGAATCCCAGTTGTTGGGCTTGTCGCGCCAGATATAGTAATCACTATAGGGATTGTCCCGGCTTTTCCGGCTTTCCTGAAACCAGAAATGTTCATCGGAAGTATGATTGACTACCAAATCCATCAGAACTTTCAGACCGAGCCGATGTGCCTTGTCCAGTACGTTCCGGAACTGTTCCAGTGTGCCGAAATCCGGGTGAATATTTTTATAATCCGAAATATCATAGCCGTAATCGGCATTTGGAGAAGGATACAGCGGTGAAAACCAGATGCCGTCCACGCCGAGTGCTTTGACATATTCCAGACGGTCATAGACTCCATACAGGTCGCCGATGCCGTCGCCGTTGCCGTCCGCGAAACTGCGCGTCCATATCTGGTAAAAACTCATTTCTTTGAACCATTCAGTTTTTCCCATGTTTCTTCAAAACCTTCCTTGAATTCTTCTGTTTTCTCTTTGAATGCCTGTTTCCGGTTTTCCCAGGTTTCTGTAAAACCGTCTCTGAATTCTTCTCTTCGTTCGCGGAAATCTTCTTTCAGATTCTGACGGACTTCCTGAAAGTTTTCCATCATGCCTTCATACATGACTTTCGGGGTATGGACTGCCTGATATAATGCTGTCATCGTATCGGCAGTGACATTCAGGAAAATATCAGATTTGCTGTGTCTGTGCGGTGCCAGTGTACCTTCACGTTTCATTTCGAGAATTTTCTGATATCTGTCCTGTACGCGTGTGACGCTGTCCTGCCATGAGAGATAGATTTCATCCATAGCTTTCTGCCCGACCTGATGCATGTGCTCCGGATTTTTGGAAATTTCTGCCAGAAGTGATGCAATAGATTCGCCGGATTCTTCCACAAGCCAGCCATTCCGGTTATGAGTCACATCTTCTCCGGCACAGGAACCCTGAATCAGAACGCTTGCCAGTCCGCAGGCAGCGGCTTCCCGGACAACAAGACCGTTTGTATCGTAAGTGGACGGAAAAACAAACGCATCTGCACGGGTATTCCATGCACGGAGAATATTTCTGTCATAGACCGCACCGGTAAAGATAATTCTTCCGGCTTTCTGAATACCTGCTTCAGAATTGAGATTTCCGTTCTCGTCCCGGATATCGAGTGTAATGCCGTATTCGCGGACAGTCTGCTGCAATTCCGGCGCGTCTGCACCCGTGCCGACAAATATCATACGATAATCAATATTCTGTTCTGACAGACGGCGCATTGCATCCAGAATTAAGGGCAGCCCCTTATATTTCATAATTCTGCCGACAAACAGGAACACTGGAACGCCTTCCGGCAGATTGTAACCTGAAACAGCCTGTTCTATCAAAGTTGCTTCTGCACGTCCTTTGGCAAAATCCACACCGTTGTGAACAACTTTCCATTTTCCCGCATAGCCAAGTTTTTCCAGACTTTTCCCTGCACCATAGCTGACCGTCCAGACCACATCGCTGGCAGAAATATTGGTAATCATAGCTTTGATTACATCTTTTTGCAAGCGTTCGGATTTGACAGCACGGGCGATATCAATATCATATTTTGTATGATAGGTGAAAATCACAGGCGCATGCGTTTCGGTTTCTTCGCGGAGAATCCGTCCCATAATTGCCGATACTGCCGGACAATGCACATGGATGATATCCGGATTGAATTTTATCATTTCGCTTACAGATTTAGCAGCCAGCGGATTTCCGGCGCGGTAGCCTTCTGCAATTTTAGAAATATCAAAACTATGATAGGGAATGACCGGATACGGATAATTTGTATAATCTGCGCCGGGATATTCCGGCGTGCCGACAAGCGGTTTCCATACTCCGAAATCGGTCATAATTTCGGCATAATTCCGGACAACTGTCACAACGCCGTCGATGACAGGCGGATAAGTATCATTCAGCAAACATACTCTCATAAAAAGCACTCCTTTTTTTGGAATCATCAATCTGTTTTTTATTATATCATATATTTTTGGTTTTTGCAAGTGATTTTTTTTGTTCAGAATATCCATAAAATAAACTACAGCGCGGAAGTGAGCATTCCGCGCTGTGCAGTATCATGATTTTTTCTTTTTGCTTTTTTCGGCTTCCTTCTTGACTGCCGAAGCTTTCGGTTTCAGGTGAACGGGTTCGGGCGTTTTGGGCTTCTGCGTATAGAGAACATGTGCATAAATGCATAATACCAGATACACCGCACAAAGCACGGCACTCAGGAAAATGGCTCTGGTCAGCCATTCCGTATGCGGAAAATGCTTGGCTAATGCAAGATAATATTTTCTCTGCGACAGTTCGACAGAAGAAGTGGAAATCAAATCAATCACAGCAAGTTCCTGACCGGAAAATTTCAGTGTGACTGTACCGAGTTTTTCGCCCTGTGTCACAGGAGCGGAAACATTATCCTGCAATTTGATTTCCTGTACAATCGAATTGACATCCGCGCCGTCATACCAGAGAGCCATGAAAGATTTCGCCGGACGGACAAGCACATAATCCACGCCGTCGCCGTTCTGGACAGTAATCTGTCCGAGTTCGGTGCTGTCGCTCAGAATCGTCTGATAATTGAAATGCGTATATGCCCATTTCAGCAAATCCACAGCATCTATCATATGATAGAATTTCAGAACGCCGCCTTCATCTGTAAATGGTGCCGCCAGCAGTACCACCAGAAATGTATTGCCGTCTTTCGTTCCCTGACAGATGATGCTTCTGCCCTGCTGATTCAGATTCGCAGTTTTAATACCCTTTGTACCTTCGAGATAATAGCTGGAATTTTCCTGCATCATGGCATTGGAATGCGTCCAAATCCATTCATCCATTTTATGGCGGTCGGCGTTCTGCGTTTCTGGTGCGTAGGAAACGGCTGACGCAATTGTCATAAACCGGCTGACAGAAATCGCGTACTGTGTGATTTTGACTAAATCTCTGGCAGTGGTTTTCTGGGAAGCATCGGCGATTCCGGTCACGTTCGTGAAGTTTGTCTGTGTACAGCCGATTTCCTTTGCTTTGGCATTCATCATATCGACGAATGTCGCAACACTGCCGTTGCCGAACTGATTCGCGAGCAGAACTGCCGCTTCACAGGAAGAAGTCAGCATCATGGCATAGAGCAGTTCTTCTACCGTGAGTACATCATCCTGATAAATATCCGCATAGCGCAAATCATCTGCAAATTCTGTATTCTGGTAACGCTTGACGAGTTCGGAATCGCAGACAATCTGCATTTTCAGGTCAGTACAGTTTTCCAGAACAATAGCTGCTTCCATAATCTGTACCAGAGAACCGGGCATGTACTGGACATCTGCATTTTTCTCATAGAGAATATCGCCGGTATCGGTATTGATTAAAATGCCTGCCGCGCTGTTGATTTCAAAATTAGGCGTAAAAGAGACTGCCTGTCCTGTCAGAGACGTACAGAAACAGCAGACTACCAGCACAGCCATGAAAACAGAAAGCAATTTTTTTATTTTTTTCATGAAAAATCCTCCTGTTATGAACTTATCTGTTTTATTCTATTCCATTTTAACACAAATATGCATATTTGTCAACAAGAAATTTCCTTTTATTTTTTCACTTGACAAACCGGGAAGAATGTGCTATAATCTTTGCATAGCCGCCTGATGTCCGGGGGAAGTACGGTGAAATTCCGTCGCAGCCTTCACTATCGTCAAAGTCGGAGCGCCCGGCAGGCAATGGCATACAGTTTTCTGCGTTTTCGGATATGGGAGAATGCGGCTGTTCTGCAGGGGCGAAGTCTGCTCTTTGATAGGATAACTATGCTTTTCTGCCGGAAACTGACAGAAAGGTATTTTTTATTTGATTCAAAGGAGTATGAGATTTATGAAAGATTTCAGAAAAATGACAGCGGTTTCCGCCGCTTTGCTGATGGGATTCGCCATGACTGCCGTACCGGTACAGGCGGAAGATGCAACGGAAGTTCCGGAAACAGAAGTTTTCGTAACCATTGCCGATGCAGAAGGCAAACTCGCACTGGTGCAGCAGCCTGTGACTGTGACAGATATCGACAGCGACGGCGCACTGACTATCAATGATGCACTGTATCTGGCACATGAAACTTATTATGACGGCGGTGCAGAAGCCGGATACGCTTCCGAACAAAGTCAGTATGGCTTATCCTTAGCGAAATTATGGGGTTCTGCCAACGGCGGAAGCTATGGCTATTATGTCAACAATACCGCTTCCATGGGGCTGACCGATACGCTCACAGACGGCGATTATCTGAATGCATTTGTTTATACAGACCTGACCGGATGGTCAGATTCTTACAGTTATTTCAACTTGAATACTGCCGAAGCCAAGCCGGGCGATGCCCTCGAACTGACGCTTTCCCGCGCCGGATATGACGAAAACTGGCTTCCCGTGACGCTTCCTGTAGAAAATGCAGTCATCACCATCAACGGCGAAGATACTGATTTTATCACAGATACCGAAGGCAAAGTCACGGTGACACTCGAAAATCCCGGAGAAGTTCTGCTCAGTGCAAAGTCTGATACACTTACGCTTGTTCCCCCTGTCTGTGTGGTGACGGTTGCCGGAGAAAAAACACCTTCTGAATCAGAATCTGAAACAGAAAGCGAATCCGAAACCGAGACAGAAACGGAAACCGAAACTTCTTCTACGTCTGAAACTTCCACAACTTCTACATCCTCCACAACTTCCACCTCTACCACTTCCACAACCAAAAATACTTCTACCACAAAAAGCACAACTGCCGCAAAGACAACTACAACAGCGGCAAAATCTACCACAGCAGCTTCCAGTACAGCTGCCACATCTTCCCCCTCTACCGGAGATAAAACCGCACCTGTTCTGGTAACGCTGACCGGCATTCTGGCAGGCGGTCTGGCTGTTATGTTCCGGAAACATCAGGATTAATTCTTGACTTTTTGATACCTCCGTGCTATAATAATAGAAGAAATCTATTACTGGCACGGAGGTATTTTTATGAAATTATTTCTGTATACACTTATCATTGCACTGCTTTTCAGCAGTATCGGGTTTAAGAAATATGTCTGGTTTATCTCGATAGGGTATGGCTTCACAGTGGCGGCAATCGGAGTTTTACTGCTGATTCTGGGCGCACCGGTTCCGGCGGCTCTGCTGTTCGTGATTTACGGCTGTCGTCTGGGAGGGTATCTCGCTTTCCGCGAACTGAAAAGCAGTTCTTATAATACGAAAATGAAAACAGAAATCAAATCCGGTGATGACGTAAAACTCGGCGCGAAAATCGGCATCTGGCTGAGTGCCGCGTTATTATACGCCTGCGAAACCGCTCCGGTCACATTCCGGCTTGCCAATCAGAAAGGCAGTCAGGTGACACTGATAATCGGCATGATTGTCAGCATTTGCGGTCTGATTATCGAATCTCTTGCCGATTTCCAGAAAAATCAGGCAAAGAAACAGAATCCCGGACGGTTTGTCGATACCGGATTATACCGGCTCGTCAGATGTCCGAACTATTTCGGGGAAATGTTGTTCTGGACGGGCGTATTTGTCGGCGGCATCACAGCTGTTTCCGGTGTTCTGCAATGGCTGATTGTTCTGCTCGGCTATCTGGGGATTATTTATGTCATGTTCGGCGGTGCGAGACGGCTGGAAATGCGTCAGAACCGTACTTACGGCGATGACCCGGAATATCAGGCATACGTGAAGAAAACGCCCATCATGCTGCCTTTTGTTCCGCTGTACAGCGTGGAGAAATATAAATGGCTGGTTGCCTGAAAAAAATTCTGCCCTGCATTACAGGGCAGATTTTCTTGTTCCTGAAAAAACAGAAATGCCCTGCACAAGGCAGGACAAATCTGCTTTTTATTAGGAGAATACTATCAAAAAATTATTCTTCCGGCTGTAATACAGCATAGCCCTCATCGGCACGCTGGTAGACTACATTCACTTTGCCGTCAGCGGCATTCTTGAACATGAAGAAATTATGACCGAGCAGATTCATCTGCAAAATGGCTTCTTCGGCAGTCATCGGACGCATATCAAATTTTTTGTAGCGGATGACATTGATATCTGCTTCTTCTACAGTATCTTCAAATTCCTGCTTGAATGCGCTGTCTTTGAGGCGTTTTTCGATTCTGGTTTTATTTCTGCGAATCTGACGGATAATTTTATCCACGGCAGCATCCAGTGCGTCGTTCTTGTCAGCGGCAGTCTGTTCGGCGCGGTAGAGCATCTGATTATAGCGGACAGTCAGTTCAAGCACAATCTGACCGCGCTGTTCCGTGAGCATAATTTTGGCATCTGCCTCATCGCCGAAGAACTTATCGAGTTTGGCATCAAGACGTTTCTGGGCATAATCTGTGAATGCCTGCGATACCTGCATTTTTTTTGCGTTAACTGTAATATTCAAAACAATTCCTCCTTTGGCGGGGATTTCTGCGGCTTGTACAGGGCAGTCCCGCGCTGTCAGCATTTTGTCTTCTGACAGTTTTATTATAGCACATTCTCTAAAAAAAGTCAAGTGTTTTTTAAAAAATTATCAAAAAATAATAAAGCGTCCGGAAGACAGTTGCAGTTTTTCTGAAAAAGTATTATAATAAAAATTAAGATATCATTCCGAAGGAAGTGAATGTGATGATACCGGAAGTTTTATCCGAATTCTGGCAGATGCTCTCCGGGCTGCAAATTCCGGATTTGGTGCTGAGTGCCGCGGCTTTCGTGATACTGGATATGTTTGCTATCGCGATTATTTTCGCGGCAGGACGGGAAAGCCGGCTGTGTCAGAAACGCTGGCAGAAAGTCAGTTCCGGATTACAGCTACGCCGCCGTGAAGCGCAGAAAGATTATTATTATCCGCTGGAAGCAGATGAAATTCTGCTTGGGCGGCACAGTTCGGCAGATATTCAGCTGAAAGACCCGTCTGTTTCCAGATATCATGCTGTCATGACGGTAACCGGAGGGGTCTGGACGATTACCGACCTGAATGCCAAAAGCGGTACATTCGTGAACGAACAGCGTGTCCGGCAGAAAAAGCTTGCCGCCGGTGACTGCATCCGGCTTGGCAATGCGAAACTTTATCTGACAAGACCTCCTGTGCAGGAACAGGAAGAATAAAGGAGCGTGATGCCATGTATAAAAACAGATTATCTTATTCCAGTGCAGTGATACTGCTGTTCCTGGCGCATCTTTCCATGCTGGGACTGGTATTTATCCGGGGGAGCATTGCCTCGCCGATAAACTTTCTGAAACTGACAGGGGCTGTGGTCGGTCTGGATGTGGGCTATCTTCTGCTGACGCTCTGTTATAAGCAGATGACTTATACACTGGATTTCATGTTATTATGCATTCTGAACATGAGTCTGATATTTCAGTCCTGTTTCGGCGGAATCGGCTTGTCTGTGAAGCATCTGATTTCATGTGTGATGTGTCTGGCATCCTGTGAAGCGGGATTTCTGCTGACAAGAAATCATGAATGGATTCGCAAACAGAAGAAATTTATTTATGTGATTATTATATTATTATTTATTTCTATTATTTTCTTTACAGACAATCAGAAAAAATGGATTACTGTCGGGAGTTTTTCGGTTCAGCCGTCAGAATTTATCAAGCCCTGCTTTATTCTGGTCTGTGCGGCTTCGATTGTGGAACTGCACGAAAAATTAAAAATAGTATTTTTCTATATTTCAAAAGATTCGCTGATACTCTGTGCATTTGCGCTGTTTATCTTCGCACTCCAGTGGTGGTGCCGGGATTTGGGAAGTCTGCCGACATTCGGGGCAATTTTCGGCTGTGCGCTGATTTGCCGGTTCTGCTATCCGAAAGCCAAAGTTTCCAAACGCGCCGTTGCCATCGGCTGTGCGGTGTTCGCGCTCGTACTGATTGCCGCGTGGTCATTCGCGCCGGAATACGTCCAGAAGCGTCTGCATGTGGATATCTGGGCTGACCGCTACGGCGACGGCTATCAGCAGTGCGAAGCCTTAATCGGCATTGCAAGAGGCGGCTGGCTCGGTGTCGGCGCAGGCAACGGCTCTCTGCATAAGATTTTCGCACATGATTCTGATATCGTCTTTGCGACTATCTGCGAGGAATGGGGCTTGCTGAATGCCGTGCTGACCGTGATGCTGATTCTCATCATGCTGATGACCGTCCTCATGAATCCGCCGAAAAACTACTATCATGCCATGATGACAGCAGGCGTGACGGCGGCGTTCCTCATGCAGATGTCACTGAATATTTTCGGTTCGTGCAACCTGATTCCGTTCACGGGCGTGACACTGCCGTTTATTTCAACAGGCGGCAGTTCTATGATGTCGTGCGGTTTTCTGGTAGGAATGCTCAAAGCTGGACAGTCTCCCCTGTTCCAGCATGAAGTTCTGAAACGCCGCAGACAGAAACAGCGGCAGAAAGCCCGCAAAGCCGCTCAGAAACAAAAGAAGGTGAACGCATGAAAAGCATCAGGCGCGTACAGAAACTAATCACGGCAATGCTGCTGATTTTTCTGGCAGCATTTGCGTTTCTGATTTACAGATTACAGACCGAAGCCGGATTCTATATGTCGAACGCTTCCAAAGTATTTCTCGGCTGTGTCTACGACCGGAACGGCGATGTGCTGTTCGACCAGAATGCAGATGCCCAGATTTACGGCAGTGATTATTTTACAGATATCGGCAATCTGATTGGCGATGATTCTCGTCAGATGAATAATACCCTTGTTTCACAGAATATCGGAAAACTGGCGAATTTCAGCTTTATGCTGGGCGAACAGGAAGACGGAAAGGCGGCTATCTACTGTACACTCGACCATAAAGTCAACCGTCAGGTCTATGACGCATTCGGAAAAAAAGACGGCTGTGCTGTTGCTTATAACTATAAAACAGGCGAAATCTATCTCTGTCTGAGCAAGCCGAGTGTGAATATTTTAAATCATTATGAAGATATCGATTCTCTTGAACAGGGCAGTCTGTTATGCAAAGTATTCTATCCGACCGTTCCCGGCTCGACACAGAAGATTTCCACAACACTCGCCGCACTCGAAAGCATGGGCTATGACAATCTTGTCCGGAAACAGTATACCTGTAACGGGGTCTACACGAACCTGACAGGCAAGGAAATCAAATGCCATCTGTCAGACGGTCACGGCGAACAGAATATTTTTCAGGCATTCGCCAACAGCTGCAATCCGTTCTTTGCACAGCTTGTGGAAGATTTGGATTTTCCGCTTCATGATATCGAAAAGACTTATCAGAAAATGGGCTATCTGGTCAATGAGAACGGCAAGCAGAACTATCTGAATATTGACGGCATTTCCGCTTTTACAGCGTCTACTTCCCTACAGGATAAAACGGATTTCAATACCCAGTGGGGCTGTATGGGTCAGGGCGAAACATTAGTCAGCCCGTTACAGCTGATGGTCTGGCAGAGTGCCATTGCCAATCAGACCGGAATTTCAACATATCCGTATCTTATCAGCTATACCGTGAAAGTCAACGGAAAGATTGCTTCTCAGGCGGAAACGTCTTTCAGCAGTCAGATGTTCTCCGAAGAAACTGCCGGGCATATGCGTGAAATCATGCTCCAGAACGGCAGAGAAAACTATGCAAATCTGCTTCCCGGCACAGATGTCGGCATCAAATCCGGTACGGCACAGGTCGAAAACGGCGAAAAGGAAAATTCTCTGCTTGTCGGATTCGTCGATGATGAAAATTTTCCGGTTGCCTTCTGCATCCAGATTGACGACCGTGTCAGCGGAGAAGTCAGCACTTCCGATATTGCAAAAGTATTATTGCAGAATCTGCATGAATCCCTGACAGAAGAATAAAAAAACACACTGTCCGGAATGTTCCGGACAGTGTGTCTGTTTTTCAGGGATTATTTCTTG
>DGUB01000135.1 GCA_002393815.1 Ruminococcus sp. UBA4321
ACAATCTTTTTCTGTAATTTATAAATGCATTCGTCAATTTTTGCGATAGTTGCATCACCGAACTGTTCCGCAAGCTTTTCATCGAAAGCGGCGTGAACTTCGTCAATAATCGGCTGCATACGTTCATCACGAACGTTCTTGTCGTTGGTATCGAGAGCGACTTTGACTTTTTCACCGACGAGGGCTTCTACAGCATCAAAGACATCATGCGGAATTTCCTGAGATTCAAACTCGAACTTCGGCTTGCCGATTTCTTTCTGAATGTCAGAGATAAAGGCAACCATTTTCTTGATTTCTTCATGACCGGTCAGGATAGCATTGAGCATAGTTTTTTCGTCAACTTCGTTTGCACCTGCTTCAATCATGACGATTTTATTGGCACTTCCGGCAACAGTCAGAACAAGGTCATTGTTTTCTCTCTGTTCTTTGGTAGGATTGAGGACGATTTCGCCGTTCACCAGACCGACGCTGATACCTGCAATAGGTCCGTTCCACGGAATATCAGAGATAGAAATCGCGATGGAAGTTGCAATCATGCCGGTGATTTCGGGAGAGCAGTCCGGGTCAACGGAAAGTACGGTCATGACAACAGAAACATCATTTCTCATGTCCTTGGGGAACAGAGGTCTGATAGGTCTGTCCACCATACGGGAAGTCAGGATAGCCTTTTCAGAGGGCTTGCCTTCGCGCTTGGTAAAAGAACCCGGAATCTTGCCGACAGAGTATAATCTTTCCTCATAGTCAACGGAAAGAGGGAAGAAGTCCACACCTTCACGGGGCTTGGGGCTTGCGGTGACGTTTGCCATGACAACCGTATCGCCATAGCGAACCCAGCAGGAACCATTGGAGAGCGCACAGGTCTTGCCTGTTTCTACTTTGACGGGTCTGCCTGCATAGGTTGTTTCAAAAGTTCTGTAATTTTCAAACATAAAAAAATTCCTCGCTTTTCCAGCATAAATTTTTTTGTGTCAGGCAGCGTTTTTAGCAAAAAACCCTGCTCCGGATGACGTTCCGGAGTACGGCAGAATGCTAATAAGCCGCTGCTGACAACATGCACAGAAAGGCAGACGGCATAAAAGCCGCTGCCTTTTATGTGTTTCTTACTTACGGATGCCGAGCTTTGCAATAATGGCACGGTATCTTTCGATGTCCTTCTTCTTGAGATAAGCAAGAAGGTTTCTTCTGCGACCAATCATCTTGAGCATTCCTCTTCTGGAATGATGGTCATTCTTGTGGACTTTCAGATGTTCTGTCAGGTCGTTGATACGACGTGTCAGAATAGCAATCTGCACTTCAGGAGAACCTGTATCAGTATCATGATTGCGGTTCTGCTCGATGACAGCGGTCTTTTCTTCCTTACGCAGCATTATGATTCACCCCTTTATAATAAATTTAATTCTCCGCGAACGCAGAAAAGGGAAGGCGAAAATTCCCGTTTCGGGCATAACCCCTTAACCGGGTACGCGGAACAATTAGTATTATACCATATTTTTTTTGATTTGTAAAGTCTTTTTTTCAAATTTTTTAAAAATTTTTTTGTTCTGAAAAAAGCCGGCTGCCTATAATAATATTTCGGCGTTGGTACCGTAGAAAATATCCGGTTTTCCGGCGATTTTATCAAGCAGACGCTCCATTCTGTCCCAGTTGTGATTGCCGTCGAATTCATAGCTGTGTCCCCAGATATAGAATATCTGTCTTTCATCCGATTCAGATGCGAGAAATGCTTCGGCAAGCGAAAACAGATTTTCATCATCATGATGACATGTCGGCAGAAACACAAGCAGATTCTGCTGTAACGCAAAGCTATGACTTGGATGAACAATTCTGCCGTAACGGATTCCGGCAGACTTCAGGCATTCTGTCACGGTCTGGCTGTGACATCCGTAAGGATAAGCCATCCCGACCGGCACGCTGCCGAAAAGTTCCGTAAGCCTGTCACGGTCGGAGAAGATTTCCTCATGCAGTTCCGATTCGGAAAGTTCTGTCATATTTCTGTGGAATGTTCCGTGAACGGCGATTTCGTGTCCTTTGTATAAATCAATACATTCCGGAAGGTTCAGCCTGCGGACGGGCATTCCCTGATAGAGCCATTCTGTAGAATTGTCCAGCCCGGAATTCAAGTTGAAAGTGCATTTCACGCCGTACTGATTAAACAGCTTCACAAGACGGATATCCTGTTCGTTTCCGTCGTCATAGCTGAATGTGACAGCTTTCCGGAAGCGTTCCGGAATCATCTGCAAAGTTCCTCTGCCATGGCTTCCATTTCTTTCAGGTTGGCAGACTTGACAGCGGCAGTAATTTTCACGGAAGATTCCAGCCATGTGATATTTTTAGACTTCTCGAACATGGATTTCATGACCTTAGCGGCAAGCGGTGCCCATGAGCCGTTTTCAATCAGCCCGACAGTACGGTTCTGATAATTCCGTTCTGTCAGGGATTCGATAAAGTTCCGCATTGCCGGGAAAATATCGCCGTTATAGGTTGTCGTTGCGAGGACAAGTTTTCCGTAACGGAAGGCATCTTCCACCGCTTCGGCAGCATCTTCACGGACGAGGTCACAGAGGACAACTTTCGGACAGCCTTTTTCTGTGAGTTGTTCAGCAAGGAGTTCAGCAGCTTTTTTCGTGTTGCCGTATACAGAAGTATAAGCAATCATCACGCCTTCGGATTCCACACCGTAAGAAGACCAGGTATTATATAAATCAAGATAATAATTCAGATTTTCTTTCAGAACGGGACCGTGCAGGGAACAGATTATCTGAATGTCAAGAGCGGATGCTTTTTTCAGGACAGCCTGCACCTGTGCGCCGAACTTTCCGACAATGCCGAAATAATATCTTCTGGCTTCGCAAGCCCATTCTTCCTCAACATCGAGTGCGCCGAACTTTCCGAACGCATCGGCAGAGAACAGCACTTTGTCTGTTTTGTCATAAGTGAACATAACTTCAATCCAGTGAACCAGCGGCGCAAAGATAAACTGAAGTTCATGCTTTCCGAGAGAGAGCGTTCCGCCGTCAGTGACGACAAGTTTTCTTTCTCCGAGGTCTAAGTTCTCGAAATATTCGCCGAGCATTTTGAATGTCTTTGCATTGCCGACAGCAACCGTTTCCGGATATTCTTCCAGAAATGCCATGATATTGGCAGAATGGTCAGGCTCCATATGCTGAATTATCAGATAATCGGGCTTTCTGTCTCCGAGTGCTTCTTTCAGATTGGCAAGCCATTCCTCTTTGAAATTGCCGTCTACAGTATCGAACACGGCAATTTTCTCATCCAGAATCACATAAGAATTATATGCCATGCCGTTAGGAACAGTATACTGTCCCTCGAACAGGTCAATCTGATGGTCATTCACACCGATATAGGCGATATCTTCTGTAATCTTTGTCATAAAAAATCCTTCTTTCTGAAATGATATATTTTATATTTTAGCATAAAATCCGGTTGATGTCAATGAATTTTTTGTGAAAAATACAGATTGACAAAACAAATAAATCATGCTATCATAGTGTAAATAATATTTACGTCAGAGAGAAGTGACCTTATGGAGAACTATCAGTTATGGCTCACACCGGAGCAGAAAAATCAGCTTTTGAATTATATCAAAGACAGAAGATATCATTTTATGCTGTTGCTGTATCTTGCGCTGATAATTTCTGTTGTGCTGAACGCAGTCAATCTGGCGGATTTGCTGACTGTCAGAATGTATCTGATACTGGAACCGCATCTGCTTGTTCCGTGGGTCGTTTCCACGGTGGGATTTATATTTCTGTTCTTTCACGGCATGGGAAACATCTTCTGGAAAAATTCTGATTATGACTGCCTGAAACATGACAACTATACGCTTGATATCCGCGAGTACGCCGGGAAACTCCCGGATTCCGGAAAATATCCGTATTTTGTAAAGGCAGCTGACGGAAATTCCTATCAGTGTACCGCATTTATGGACTGGAAACGCGCTCATGACGGCGATATGCTCATCTGTATCGAACTGAAAAACGGTCAGAAATATGCGTTATTGCAGAAAGTCAGCCTTGAAAAATAAGGGGGAAACCTGTATGAACTATCAGTTATGGCTTCTGCCGGAACAGAAAAATCAGCTTCTGGAATATATCAAAGACAGAAGATACAAGCTTATGATTACAATGTATTGTTCGCTGATTGCATCTATCTTGCTGATTCCGCCGGCAGTATGGGAGTTTCATGATATCGAACGGCAGATTATGGTACGGTATCATTCCAAGGGAGACAGCGCAGGGATGATTATCCTGCTGCTGCTGTGGTCGGCTTTCACATTTCTGGTGAATTTTGTCCGCGGTGTCGGAAAGGATTTCTGGAAAAATTCCGACTATGACTGCTTAAAACATGATGCCTATACGCTCGATATCCGCGAATGTTCCGGAAAACTCCCGGATTCCGGAAAATATCCCTATTTCATTACCGATTCTGACGGGAATGCTTATCAGTGCTGTATGAAGTTTCTGGAATGGAAAAATCTCCCGGCAGGGGAGGAACTCCTCTGTGTCACACTCCGCAACGGGCAGAAATTCGCGCTGTTACAGGCTTGACATTTCCCGAATTCTGTGCTATACTAGAAAGCAGAAAAGATGACATCAAGAATTCAAGGAGAGGTATTTATGAGAAAAAAATTATTGCTGATAACTGCATTCTGTCTCTGTGCGCTGACGCTCGCCGGATGCGGCGGAAAGAATAATTCTACAGCAGAAACTTCATCTTCCGAAGCCACGGCAGAAACACAGAGTATCGACAGGGAAGCCGTTCCGTTTGAACAAACTGTCGGTGTCTGGACTTATGGAACTGATATCATTTTCCATTCCGCGGACGGAAACCGCTATCAGCTGAAAGAAGACAGTTCCGGCACAGTGCAGGACAAGAACGGGAAAACCTATACGGTTTCCGAATGCGAATATAAACTGCTGAAAATCATGAACCTGACAGAGGATAACATCAACGTCAGGGAAGGCAGATATTCTGCAAAGTTCCTCGGCAGTGTGGATTATCCGGACGGCTATAAAACGATGATTATCAGCTATCAGAAATCTGATTTGTTCGATATCGAAAAACTGGAAGAAGCTGTCAAGGGCGGTGTAACTCCGGCAGATGCCGAAACAGAATCGGAATCACAGACCGAAACCGAAACCCAGCCTTCCGAAACAGAATCCGAAACTACTACAGAAGCCCCCACAGAAACGGAAACAGAACTGGAATCTGTCACAGAAACTCAGCCCTCCGAATCAGCAACTGAAACCGAAACGGAAACTTCTGCGGATGCTTCCGAAAAAACAGAAGCTTCCGAAATTCCGGCTGATGCCGAATATGCTGCTATTTACAAGAAAGTACAGGATTTCCTCGAAACAGATAACTACAAGCAGAAAGACGCCGGCAACCGTTCTCTTGAAATTTTCAATTATCTGCATAATCTGGCAGATTCCAATATTGAAGAAGCTTCTATCACAAACGATACCGCCAAAAATGAAGTCAGCTTCAAGTGCTATGAAAAATATACAATTACCGTCAATAATACAGAAGGTACTATCACCGTCAGCGAAAACTGAACATCAAAACAAAGCCCCTCTTTCCGGAACAGAAAGAGGGGATAATTTTATTCATATCAGCTTAATCTAACCCATCCGGCACCGGATTTGAGCTTGCCCCACTTTACTCCGGCGGAATCTGTCATTTCCTGTACAATTGTGAAAGAACCATTAGAACCGATTGTGCCGTTGGAACTGCCGTTCGGACTGGAATAAATCGTAGCAGAACCGCTCAGAGATACTACATAGTTGGTACTTGTGATAGTGCCGTCACCGGGCGTATTCTGTGCCACAGTCGTTGTGACTGTTGTGGCATTGCTTCCATTGCCGGCAGTGGTCAGCGGCGGTGCGAGGGTTGCAATTCCTGAATAAGGGTCTGTTGTCGCAACATAGACCGGAGTCGGGCTGTCAGGTCTTGCACCTGTTGTCGTATACTGTGCAGACGGTGTCACTGCGCCGGGAGCGGTCGTTTCTCCGGGAACAGCAGGTTCTCCGCCGGGTGCTGTTTCACCTGGCATAGTTTCCGGCGGTATCGTATCAGAATAAGTAATTTCTTCTGTGGTAGCAAGAGAAGGGTCGAGTACTTCTGCCGGAATCGTTTCTGTTTCCGTATTGCCGTGATTCGGGTCGACAGTAGTAGCAATGGTTTCTCCGTTTTCTTCCGTAGGTACCTGAATCTGAATTACATTTTCCTGCGGATTGGTATTTTCACCGTGACCGAGGCTCATGAATGCCGCTACCAGAAGCGCGACAATCACCAGAAACAGCAGGAAAATCAGCACAATTCTGGTGACTTCAGAATCCATCTGAAATTTTTTTCCGCCATTTTTCTGGCTGCCTTTCTTTGATGCTTGACTTGACATTTTTTCTTTCAGCTTCTTTCTTCATAAGATTTGAATCACATTCATTATACCATAAACGGCAGGAAATTTGCTATTCGCATTATGAACAAATAACACGGACAGAATGCGATTGTTTTCGACAAATCCGTGATACACTGCCGGACTGTTTCTATTATAGCAGAAATCTGAAAAAATTGCAAGGGCTAATCAGAAAATACTTGAAGTCCCCTTGCAAAATTTGTGAAAATGTGCTAAAATAAGAATAGCATATTTTTGAGAAAAGGAGATAATGCTGTATGAAATTTCAAAAAATTGCCTGTTCTGTCACGGCATTCCTGCTAACAGCTGTCATGATGCCTGTTCCGGTACAGGCTGAGAACAAGCTTGTCGATTCCGGCATGAACTATCAGGAGAGTACCGAGACTATCAATAATCCGGGGGCTGGGTATACCAAAACTTTATGGTATAAGTGCAAGCCCGGTGAAACTGCCGTCCAGAATCCGACCGGAAATCTGGTGCTGATGTTTATTGATATCGGGGCATTCTCTTCCGGCGCGAACGGAACTACTTCAACAGATGCCGACGGAAATGAAGTCTATACCGAAGGAACAGACTATGACCTTGATGAACAGTTTTTCACAGCCATGCGCGGAACGCTCGAAAACTGCCGGAAAAACGGCTCAACCGTTGCCGTCAGATTCCGCTATGATGCCAACGGCAAAACCAATCCTGAACCGGCAAGCTTTGAACAGGTGCTTCATCACATTCAGCAGATTAAAGAAAACGGCTTCCTGGAAGACTATAAAGATATTCTCATGTATGTCGAATCCGGCTTTGTCGGCGCATGGGGCGAACAGCACAGCGGAAAATATACCTCTCTGGAATATAAAGCACAGCTTCTTGATGCGGTTCTGGATATGACTCCGGATGATATTCCCGTCACCGTCAGAACGCCGAATATCTTCGCGAAATGGGCTGGCATTGAAACCAAAGACCTCGCGGACTGGGTTTCCGAACCCGGCAGTCAGGCTTCCAGAGTCGGTCTGTATAATGACGGCTATATGGGTTCTGATTCCGACCTCGGAACGTATTCCAACAGAGAAATTGAAACGACATGGCTCGGCAGTCAGACCGTCAGAACCTACTACGGCGGAGAGTTCTCCGGCGCACTCGACTGGGCGAAAAAATACGATACATGGGAACCACAGAACGCCATTCCCGAAATGTACAAGACCCATCTGAGCTATATCAATTCCAATATCTATACGATGTATCAGGACTATACGTTCGGTGAACAGTATGACGTTTCCGGCGTGGATAATTCGGCATATTACGGACAGACGGTCTTTAAGTTTATCCGTGACCATCTCGGCTATCGCTTTGTTGTCCGTGACTGTGACCTGAATCAGACCGCTGAACAGGGGAGTACATTCAATCTTGATTTTTCAGTTGAGAATACAGGCTTTGCAAATCCCATCCGACCGCAGAACGCTGAAATCATTCTCGAAAAAGACGGAAATTATGTCGTTCAGGATATTGACATTGATTCCCGTGAGTGGTATTCCTGCACGACTTCACAGGAGAATCTTGAAATTCAGGTTCCCGGCAATCTGGAAGCAGGGGAATGGAATGTTTATTTAAGGCTGTCTGTCGGGAATCAGGACATTCCGGACGGCAATTTAAGAACTGTACAGTTCGCGAATCCAGATATCTGGAACGCTTCCCTCGGCGCGAACAAGATGGGTTCTGTTCAGATTACTGAAACAAAAGATTCTGTTAAGAAAGCAAATTATCAGTCTGATTTGTATACTTCCGGGAATGTTTTTATCTTTGACGGCATCCGTTCCAGTGATTCGGAATGGACGGAACAGAATCTTATCGCGGAATCCGGAGAAAATAAACTCTACATGTCCGCAGATGACAAATATTTATATATCGGCGCGGAAGTACATCACAACGTCGAAAAGCCTGTCTGGAATCTTCGGTTGGAACATGACGGCGATTCCTACTGGATTTACTATCAGTCCGCCGGATGGTGCTACTATTCCAAAGGCGACGACCATACCGGCTTTGATTTCAAGAAAAGTGCTGATTTCGCAGAATTCAAGATTGATATGAGTTCTATGAATATCCAGTCCGGAACAGTTTTCGATAAAGTCAGAATCTTCGTGCAGGATGAGGGCGACGGCTGGAAGGGTGCCGGCGAACTTATCGCGGAAGGCTGTACGCTGAACAGCAGTTTTCCGGTATACTCGGCATATCAGAAAGTCTCTCTGAAAGAGCACCAGGAATATACCATGCAGGCGGTGACTTCTCTGGAGAATGTTTCTTATCAGTGGCTGAAAGACGGTGAGGAAATTTCCGGCGCGGACAGCAGAACGCTCACGCTGAAAGATATCAGTCAGGCATCAGCAGGGGACTACTCTGTCAAAATTACGGCTGAAAATGGTACAGCTCAGGAAATTTTATTATATACTGTTGAGAATGTCTATCCGGCGGAAGCTGTCCGGAAAGGCGATTTGAATGCTGACGGTGCTGTCGATATCAAAGATATCAAATTATTACAGGACTATCTGCACAAGCATGAAGTTAAGATTCAGGGTGATGCTGACATGAACGGTGACGGCATCTGGAATATCTATGACCTGATTTTATTAAAACGGAGCATTAAATAACATATGCACAACGGCAGAGTAATAGTATGGATGATGACGGCGACTTTCTTCATGATGATACTGGACAGCCTGCTTGCGTATCTCTTTCAGTCGCTGCTACATTTCAGAATTTCTGATATGCTTTCCGATGATTTTGAAATGATGTTCCTGCTGTTTTTCTTACTTCCGGTTATGGTTGCCGGTGCTTGTGCTATTATTTATGATGTCAGATTTGACAGAGATGCAAGAAAAGCCTATTTTGAAAGAGAAGTTAAAATAATTGCATTGGTAAATTTAATATCTGTAATCGGATTTTGTATATTAGGAGCGATAGCATGAATGACTGGAAATCTACAGAATGGCAGGAAAGAACGTGGCAGAAGCCTTCCCGTTACTGGATTCGCGACGAGATAGAAGAAATCATCAAAGAAGAAAGCATCGACAGAACCAGATTCGGTGAGTATTCCAAATTCCGATATGATAAAATTATCAGAAGATTTTATTATACTTTCTGCGACTATCAGAATTTTACGCCGTCTGTCATTCCTCTGGAACATTATCACATGCATCTCCGTCAGAATCTGGAATGTGAATGCATTGCCGGATTTCTCCGGTCGTGTAACTGGATAACCTATCTGGAAGAAATCCGGAACGAAATCCCGGAATCAGCAGACAAGTGCTTCCTGATTTTATCCGAAGGCTGGGTTTATGAAGGCTGTCCGGAAGAAATCAGAAAAGTCCTGAGCGAAACTGACGGCTGGCTTGATGATTTCATCATCTTATCCAACAAATTTGAATGGTTTGTCATTCATGATGACATTGCGGAATGTGCTTTCCTGTATCGGAGAAATTGTGCAAAATGACGAACAAATCAGCAGGGGAGTGCCTCCCCTCTCATCATAATCAACAAAAACAGCACTCTTTTCAGGGTGCTGTTTTACTCTTATTCTTCTAATAACCGGATAGCGTTCTGATATTTCTCGAATCGTTTCAGAGCCTTTTCATCAATTTTATCCAGTCTCGATAAGTCGCTGTTATGGCGCAAATCAGCCAGTTTGACGGCTCTTGCAATCGGATTTTGCTTGATTCGCAGAACATATTCTGTATATTCTTCACCGGAATCATGCGTCAGCAGGGAAACGGCTTCCACAACATTTTCAGAAAAGCCCATGTTTCGCAAGTCCTGAACCGATAGGGGAGTGTCTTCCACAACATCATGGAGCAGGGCAGTGGTGACAGTTTCTTCTGTTGTCATCTGTTCCGCCAGATGAAACGGGTGGAACACATAAGGCATACCGCTTTTGTCAACCTGGTGCTGATGGGCTTCAAAGCAGAGTTTCAGGGCTTTTTTCGTCTGTTCTGTATAAATCATAGCAATCATTCCTCATCATAAGACGGCATGGGCGGAGCGGTTTCCGGAGCTTCCGGTT
>DGUB01000100.1 GCA_002393815.1 Ruminococcus sp. UBA4321
CGTCCGATGGTCATGCTCGACGGCGGCAGATATGCCACTTCCGACCTGAATGACCTCTACAGACGCGTCATCAACAGAAACAACCGTTTGCAGCGTATGCTGAAACTGGAAGCTCCTGATATTATCGTCCGCAATGAAAAGCGTATGCTTCAGGAAGCTGTTGACGCGCTTATCGACAACGGCAGACACGGCAGACCTGTGACGGGTCCGAATAACCGCGCTCTGAAATCTCTCTCTGATATGCTGAAGGGCAAGCAGGGACGTTTCCGTCAGAATCTGCTCGGCAAGCGTGTAGACTATTCCGGACGTTCGGTTATTGTCGTAGGTCCTGAACTCAAAATGTATCAGTGCGGTCTGCCGAAAGAAATGGCTCTGGAACTGTTCAAGCCGTTTGTGCTGAAACGTCTGGTTGATACCGGTGTTATCGCCAATATCAAGAGTGCCAGAAAAATTGTTGACCGTGCTACAGACAAGGCTGTCTGGGACGCGCTGGAACATGTTATCAAGGCTCATCCGGTACTGCTGAACCGTGCGCCTACACTGCATCGTCTGGGTATTCAGGCATTCGAGCCGATTCTCGTAGAAGGTCGCGCTCTGAAACTGCATCCGCTGGTATGCTCGGCGTTCAATGCCGACTTTGACGGCGACCAGATGGCTGTGCATCTGCCGCTTTCCGCAGAAGCACAGGCAGAAGCCCGTTTCCTGATGCTTGCTGCTAATAACCTGTTGAAGCCTTCTGACGGCCGTCCGGTTGCCGTACCTTCTCAGGATATGGTACTCGGCTCTTACTACCTGACACTCCTGAAAGAAGACGATAAGGGTGCAGGCAAGTGCTTCCGTGATGTGGATGAAGCAATGATGGCTTACTATGAAGGTGATGTTACCCTTCACGCGCCGATTAAAGTCAGAATCACGAAAGATGTCGCCGAAAAGAAGCTCTCGAAAATTATCGACTGCACCATCGGCAGACTGATTTTCAATGAAAATATTCCGCAGAATCTCGGCTATGTAGACAGAACGAATTCCGACCGTCAGTTTGACCTTGAAATTTCGTTCCTTGTCCGCAAAGGTCAGCTGTCTGAAATTATTGACAGATGTATCAAGATTCACGGTACGACAACGACTTCCGAAGTGCTGGATAAAATCAAGGCACTGGGATTCAAGTTCTCTACAAAATCCGGTATTACTACAGCCGTTTGTGATGCGACCATTCCGCCGCAGAAGAAAGAAATTCTTGCTGCTGCCGATGTCAAGATTGACGAAATCACAGAAATGTATAACAACGGTTATATTTCTTCTGCTGAAAAATCTCAGCTTGTCGTACAGACCTGGAACAAGGCAACGGATGACGTGACCGATGCACTCCAGAAAAATATGAATCCGTATAACCCGATTCAGATGATGGCACATTCCGGTGCGCGTGGTTCTATTGCACAGCTTCGTCAGCTTGCCGGAATGCGCGGACTGATTGCCAATACTTCCGGTACGACAATCGAAATTCCGATTCGTGCAAACTACCGTGAAGGTCTGAACATTCTGGAATACTTTATTTCTTCCCGTGGTGCGCGTAAAGGTCTTGCCGATACGGCACTCCGTACCGCTGACTCCGGTTATCTGACCCGCCGTCTGGTTGACGTTTCTCAGGATGTTATCATCCGTGAACATGACTGCGGTACAGAAGACGGTATCGAAATTTACGAAATCCGCAACGGTACAGAATTAATCGAAAAAATGCAGGACAGACTTGCCGGACGTTTCCTCTGTCAGGATTTGCGCGATGCCGAAACCGGTGAACTCATCATCAGCAAGGATAAACTCCTGACTGATAAGGATGCACAGAAAATCATTGATATGGGTATTGAGAGAATCAAAATCCGTTCTGTGCTGAAATGCAAGTCCAAGAAGGGTGTCTGCGCGAAATGCTACGGCGCAAACCTTGCGAATAATAATCTGGTATCCGTCGGCGAAGCAGTCGGCACGATTGCGGCACAGTCCATCGGTGAACCCGGTACGCAGCTGACAATGCGTACGTTCCATACGGGCGGTATCGCATCCGGCGGTGAGGGCGATATCACACAGGGTCTTCCCCGTGTTGAAGAACTCTTTGAAGCCAGAAAGCCCAAGAATGCTGCTATCATCGCAAGCATTGACGGTGTTGTCCATCTCGAAGAAGTCAAGACGACCAGAACCCTCACCATCCATAACCTCGAAACCGGTGAGGAAATCTCCGAAATTATTCCCTATAACTATAAATATAAAGTTCATGAGGGCGATGTTGTCAAGAAGGGCGACCGCCTGACAGAAGGCAACGTTTCTCCCGGAAGAATTCTCGAAGTTCTGGATACTTCTGCCGTACAGGATTATATTATCATCGAAGTACAGAAAGTATACCGTCTCCAGGGTGTTGATATCAACGACAAGCATATTGAAGTTATCGTTCGTCAGATGCTCCGCAAAGTCCGCATTGAAGAAACCGGCAGCGGCAATGATATTCCGAATACAGAATATCTCCTGCCCGGTACGCTCGTGGAACGCAAGCATGTGGATGCTATCAATGAACAGATTCAGGCTCTGATAGATGCCGGTCAGACGGATTTACAGTTTGTGACAACTTCTCCGGTGCTTCAGGGTATCACCAAGGCAGCTTCCAGTTCTGACAGCTTCCTGTCCGCGGCTTCCTTCCAGGAAACCACAAAGGCTCTGACCGATGCGGCTATCCGCGGCAAGATTGACTATCTGGAAGGTCTGAAGGAAAATGTTATCATCGGCAAACTGATTCCTGCCGGAACCGGTATGGATATTTATAACAATGTTCAGCTTGTCCGCACTTCCAAAGCTGCCGAAGTGCCTGCCGAACATCCCGGTGCAGCCATTCCTTCCGTTATGTAATTTTACCTGAATACAGCAAGCGGCATGTTCCTGCAACATGCCGCTCTGTGCTTGTTTTATCGTTTAGTATTTCTATCAGAAAAGAGGGTGAATGCAATGCAGAATCTGATTGAAGAATCAATCGTGAAAAAATTCAATAAGCCGGTATGGCTGAAATTTCTCAAGGGTATCAAGGAATATGACATGATTCAGGAAGGGGATAAAATCGCGGTCTGTATTTCCGGCGGAAAGGATTCCATGCTGATGGCTCTCTGCATGAAGCGGCTGCAAAAATACAGCAAATATCCGTTCGATGTGGAGTATATTGTCATGAATCCGGGCTATAATGAAGAAAATAGGCAGCAGATTCTCAAAAATGCCGCACTGCTTGACATTCCGGTGCATGTCTTTGAAGCCAGAATTTTTGATTATGTTGTGAATATCGACCGGAATCCCTGCTATCTGTGTGCCAGAATGCGCCGCGGCAATCTCTACAAGACAGCACAGGACTTGGGCTGCAATAAAATCGCGCTGGGGCATCATTTTGATGATGTCATAGAAACTATCCTGATGGGAATGCTCTACGGTTCGCAGATTCAGACCATGATGCCGAAAATTCACAGCGAAAATTTCAAAGGGATGCAGCTGATTCGCCCGATGTATCTCGTCCGGGAAAGCGATATTATCGCATGGAAAGACTATCATCAGCTGAAATTTTTACAATGTGCCTGCCGCTTTACGGAAGAATACGAAAAAGATGAAAACGGCAGCGGCACTTCCAAGCGTCAGGAAGTGAAAGAACTTCTGGCACAGCTCAGAAAAGTCAGCCCGGCAATCGACAAGAATATCTTCCGGAGTGTCGAGAATGTGAATCTGAAAACACTGATTTCTTATCATATCGGAAACGAATATCATCATTTTCTGGATGATTTCGACCAGAATATCACAAATCACGGCACAAAATCCGGCGAAGGCAGAGAGGAGAAAAAATCATGCTGAATCAGTTTTCAAGAACAGAGTTATTATTCGGCAGTGACGGCATGGAACGGCTGAAATCCTGCCGGGTTGCCGTGTTCGGAATCGGCGGTGTCGGCGGTTATGCCGCGGAAGCACTCGCCCGGAGCGGCATTGGCGCACTCGACCTGATTGATGATGACAGAATCTGCCTGACAAACCTCAACCGGCAGATTTACGCGCTCAGGAGTACCGTCGGAAAATATAAGACCGATGTCGCCGAACAGAGAATTCATGACATCAATCCGGAAATTCAGGTCTATAATCATAAATGCTTTTACATGCCGGATACTTCCGGTCAGTTTAATTTCCGGGAATATGATTATGTCATTGATGCCATTGATACCGTCACCGGAAAGCTGGAGATTATCCAGAATGCTCAGAAATCCGGTGTTCCGGTGATTTCCTGCATGGGTGCGGGCAACAAACTCGACCCGACGGCGTTCCGGGTAGCAGATATTTATCAGACAAAAGTCTGCCCCCTTGCCCGGACAATCCGCTATGAATGCCGGAAACGCGGCATTCAAAAATTAAAAGTCGTCTACTCCGAAGAACAGCCGCGCAAGCCCATAGAAGAAACAGAAAATTCCTGCCGGACACACTGCATCTGTCCGCCCGGCACAGCAAGAAAATGCACCGTCCGCCGCGATATTCCCGGCTCAACAGCGTTTGTTCCTTCTGTCGCCGGGCTGATTCTCGCCGGAGAAGTCATCAAAGATTTGCTGAAAAAATAAATTTTTCTGAAAATTTGAAAAAAACACTTGACAAATTGCAGAAATCAGTGTATAATAAACAAGTGTGCAGCGTGTTTTCGCAGAAAATTACATTCCTGCATACAGAAAAAACTGCAAAAAAGGAGGAAAACAGATGCCAACATTTAATCAGCTCGTGCGTAAGGGCAGAAAAGTACAGCAGTCCAAGTCTACTGCACCTGCTCTCCAGAAAGGCTACAATGCAAAAAAGAAGGTTCAGATTGACCAGAGCGCACCTCAGAAAAGAGGCGTTTGCACAGTAGTCAAGACAACGACCCCGAAGAAGCCGAACTCTGCTATGCGTAAAATCGCAAGAGTTAAGCTGACCAACGGTTATGAAGTAACATCCTACATTCCGGGTATTGGTCACAATCTTCAGGAACACAGCGTTGTTCTGATTCGCGGCGGACGTGTTAAGGACTTACCTGGTGTACGTTACCACATCATCCGCGGCGCACTCGATGCACAGGGCGTAGCCAACAGAAATCAGGCTCGTTCCAAGTACGGCGCAAAGCGTCCGAAGGCAGGCAAGAAATAATTATTCTTTCTGCTGATTTACTGATTGAATTATTAGTTACAGGTTTTCCGTGTGAAGTTTTATATAGATTTGATAAGACCTCTCACTTGACCTGACGTGCCGGAGATGTCCGGACGAGTACCTATGAATTCATGAAAATCTGTGATGAAATCTTTCATCACGCCAATTAATGTGAAGGAGGGAAGCGAAATGCCAAGAAGAGGTAATGTCGCAAAACGTGATGTTCTGCTCGACCCTGTTTACAACTCCAAGCTTGTAACCCGTCTCATCAATAATGTAATGCTGGACGGCAAGAAGGGCGTTGCGCAGAAGATTGTTTACGGTGCGTTTGAAATTGTTGCTGAAAAGACCGGCAGAGACGCACTGGAGGTTTTTGAAGAGGCTATGGAAAATATTATGCCTCAGCTGGAAGTCAAGGCTCGCCGTCTGGGCGGTGCTACCTATCAGGTACCGATGGAAGTCCGTCCTGAAAGAAAGCAGACTCTCGGTCTCAGATGGATTACCAAGTATTCCAGAGAACGCAATGAAAAGACTATGAAAGAAAGACT
Organism: Ruminococcus sp. UBA4321; assembly: GCA_002393815.1. Lineage (GTDB taxonomy): Bacteria > Bacillota > Clostridia > Oscillospirales > Ruminococcaceae > UBA3855. Next base: position 5,721 of record DGUB01000100.1, read on the forward strand.
GGCTGGTGAAATCCTCGACGCTCTGAACAACACAGGCGGTGCTGTCAAGAAGCGCGAAGATACTCACAAGATGGCAGAAGCAAACAAGGCGTT
>DGUB01000083.1 GCA_002393815.1 Ruminococcus sp. UBA4321
GTTATCAGTGTTATCGGTCGGTTCAGTCGGTTCTTTATCCTTCAGAGTAATGGTGATGACTCTCTTTGCATCAAGGAGATTATCGCCGGTGAGTGTATCATAGTTTGCATTGCCTTCAATTTTAATCTTCTTTTCTGTTGTGACAGTGTCAACTTCCTTATCTGTTACACCGTCTTTTTCCAGAAGTTCATTGAAGTAAGTATAATAATAACTCAGGTCTGTCAGGTCATCTGCGATGAAGCAAGTTGTAGAACCAAATACTTCGCTGCCGACCTTCTTGTCTTCTACAGAAACATTGTAAGCACTTTCCAGTCTCTGACCGAGTTCATCCAGGCTGATGTTGATGCTGTAGCCCTTAGCTCCGAATACAGAACCTAACTGATTGAGTGCTTCTGTATAAATTTTCAATGCCATGTTCTGGCTGATTGCTTCAGAAATGCTGTTCGGAACTTTATTGACAGCCTTGCCTGCTTTAGAAGTGTCGCTTGTCTTTTCATCAGCAGTTTTCTTGCCGGCTGCTAACACTTCATCATAATTTTCTTTCTGGAAGCTCTGGGAAACTTCTTTTTCCATTGCTTCTTTCAGCTGCTTGAAATAGCTGTCTTCCTGATCCTGATACTGTTTTACTATTTTATCGATTTCAGTATTCATCAGTTCATTTGCATCATTAAGCTGCTGCTGAGCTTCATCTACCTTAGCCTGTGCTGCGCTTACATCAGCAGCAGTGGAAGCTTTTGCAAGTTCTGCATTTGCATCATCAAGCTGTTCCTGATAATAATTTACAATATTCTGCGCATCATCGTGAAGTTCTGTACTGTAAGCAGAAATCTTATCATTTACATAAGTTTGCAGACCGTCTACTGTAGTCAGGTCACCGCTGTCAGTTACAGCTTTTACAGTGAACTTTAATTTCTGATCTTTTTCGATAGAAGCAGTGTCTATCGTGATTGTAATTTTAGCATTGGTACTATCCAGAACATCTGTTGTTACATACTGATGTAAGATATCGTTTCCAAGTTTGGAACTTTCACCAGCAGCTGTGCCGATTACTTTATCTTCCAGAATGTTCTTTGATACATCATTGAAGTTAACGTCAATGACAACGATGACATCTGTACCAACCACCTGTGCGGTGCCGGTTGCAGAAGATTTTACAATTTCCTGAATATCTCCGTACTGACCAATGTTGAGATTTTCAATCATTGGCTTAACATCGATTTCTTTAGGTGCATCGCCGTCGATGGAGTTCAATGCTGCTCTGAACTGTTCATACCATACAGAACCGATTTCATACACGTGGTACTTTTCCACTTCTACAATCGGATGAGTAGAAGTATGCTCTACCGGAACATCGAGAAATGTATCTACGGTAATAGCTTTACTATTCGGCACTGCATCTTCAGCGAAGGAAGTGAACAGAACGGTTTGTGACAGAGCGACCGGAACTGCAATTGCAGCAGCCATTGCTCTGTTCAGGAATGACTTCTTCATTGTTAGATTACCTCTCTCTTCTTTTGATTTTTTTTCACATTCTTGCCAACATGCAGCACAGCAGTGCTGACATGTTTATGAAACGTTTATGCACTGCACTGGATGCAATGCAGAAACGTTTTTATACTACATATTTTAGCACATTATTTCGAGATTGTCAATCCCCTCAAATCATTTTCTTTTAAAATATTGTCGGAACAATCTTTGTTTTTTTAGGAAAACTGCACAAATATGCTGTATTTTATGACCGTTTCACGCCATTTTTTCCAGTATTGGAAGATTTTTACACATGCACGGAAGGCAGACAAAAAGAAATTTTTGCCTGCCTTCCGGGAATCAGAATTAATAAATATTGTTATAGACAGTACCGTTGTACATGGTTTTTCCGTTGGCTTTGAACATTTCGGAAACAGTAACAATCTGCCAGCCCTGAGATTTCATATAGGGGGCAAGATATTCCATTGCCTGTGCAGTGGTTTCATAATTTTCATGCACAAGAACGACCTGACCGTTCAGGGAGCCGTCAGCCATGCCGGAAGTGATGGTGTTGATAATCTGGTCTTTGGTTGCGCCGTCCCAGTCCATAGAGTAGACGCTGCAATTGACCAGCGGAACGCCGGCAACCTGCTTGAATGTGTCATTGACAGCCAGATACGGCGGACGGATGAGAAATTCTTCCTGTCCGGTGATAGCAGTGAGGGCATTGGCACATTTCTGAATTTCTTCCTTCATCTGGTCAGCGGAAAGCTTTGTCATATCGGGGTGTGACCAGGTATGATTTGCGATTTCAAAGCCGAGTTCCTGAGCGCGTTTGATTTCGGCTTCATTTCCGGCGATGCGTTCACCCCAGTAGAAGAAAGTAGCATGGAAGCCGTTTTCGGAGATAGCATTCTGAATTCTGGCAGGGCAGTCACTGCCTGCGATAGGACCGTCATCGAACGCGATGGCAACCATCGGCTTGGAAGCGTCAATCCAGGAAACATCAGCAGTATTATACCACTGACCTTCGACGCGCTGTTCTGTGGGTTCGGTTACGGGTTCAGTTTTTTTTTCCGGATTCAGCAGCTGCCGTTTGAGCAGAATCATATCATAAATATTCACTCTGCCGTCGCTGTTCATGTCGGCATTTGTGAAAGAATTTTCCGGAATTGTCAGGATGCCGAGCAGATACTTCTGAATAGCAATCAAATCGGCAACGGTAACAGAGCCGTCGAGATTCAAATCTCCGGGTTTTGCACCGGAAGTATCAGAAGTGCCGGAAGCCTCGATTTTTGTGCCTTTCGTGGCGATAATGGCATCATCTATACAGAAATCTGTAGTACTGTCAGCGGTTTCGACGTACAGAAGCAGATTCTTCGCACCTGCCGGAATCTGGAAAGAAGTATTGGCAAGCTGTACCCATTCGCCGTTTGCACCGGTATTGGAAGCGATATTATCATAATGTTTTTCGCCGTCTGCGCCGTCATACTGAAGTGTCAGCTTGAAATCTTCGGAAGCCGTCTTGTCCTGCTTTGCCATCACGCTGAAACTGTAGGAATTTCCGGGAACAAACGTTGCTGTCGGCAGACTGACGGAAGCACCATGCCAGTTATCTGTTCTGCCGGTGACAGATAAAATACCGTCAGAAGCGGAAACTTTGGCATCTCCTCTGGAAGTCCAGCCGTCTGTGCCGCTGGTAAATTCAGACTGGAGATAATAGCCGTTTTCATCGGGCTGTGCTTCAGTGGTCGGTTCGGGGTCAGGAATATCGCCGCCGACAGTCATTTCATTTTTAAGAACCGTCGCAGAACCGGCACTCTGATAGCCTTCGATATTCAGAGCCGCTTCGTAAAGCTTTCCGGCAGGAAGACCCATTTCTTCCCAAGCGGCAAAATGGGAAGCCACATTGATAGTACCGCTTGTCCGCTTATCCTTGCGGACGCTCCAGTACTGGTCAAACGTGGTATTGCCGACAATGGAAGGCTGATCCACGCGGACGGTTTTATAAATATCATAAACCGCGCCGTCGATGGTAGCTTCTCCGAGATAGCCTTCATCTCCGGGTGGTCTCCAGCTGCCCCAGGAATCTACAATATAGTATTCCACAAGGGGTTCTTTCGTCCATCCGTAAACACACAGATAAGAATTTCCGTCCGGATGATAATCCACTTCATAATCAAACCGCACGTTTCCGATTTCCTTATAAGTCTGTGTACAGTCGAATTTTTTTCCGGTACGGAACAGACAGTTATTGATATTGCTCCATTCGCATTTGAATGTGCCGTTTCCTGTGAGTTCCATCTTGGTGTTGCCGGTATCTTTCCACAGCTCATAATTATAACCGTCCTCGATGCCTGTATCACAGTCATAGAGAACAGTTGCCGCACTGGCTGTATAAGCTGGAATCATAGAAGAAACCAGACTGACAGCCGCAATTCCGGTGAGAAGATAGCGCATTTTTCTCACACAATCTGCCTCCTTGAATAAAAATTTAATAAATTGATGAATAGAATTTAAACAAAATATAAACTTTTTCTTATTATATCCTGAATTTACAGTAAAAAGCAACCCACAAAATGAAGATTTGGTGGACAAAATGCAGAATATAACAGTTTTTACCATACAGTTCAGGGCTGACACATTCATATGCATCAGCCCTGAACTTCTGTAAGGAGAATATATTTTATTTAAGGAGTGGTCTTGTTTAATCTTCCTGACGGACTTCCTGTAACGTCAGGGAAACATCCATGCTTTCACCGGCGCGGAAGATGGTGATTGTGATAGTATCGCCGGCGTTATACTGGTTTTTGATTTCGTTAAGGGTATCCATATCGGTGATTTCAGTACCTTCCACAGCGGTGATGACATCGCCCTGACGGATACCGGCTTCATAAGCGGCACTGCCGTCGGTGACACCGTAGACATAAACACCCTGCGGCATATTATAGTGAGAAGCATCGGCTTCGGAAACGGTCACGCCTGTAATACCAAACTGCGGTCTGCCAGTAACATAGCCGTTATTGATGAGGTCTTCAATAATTTCTTTAGCATCGCTGATTGGGATAGCAAAGCCCAGACCTTCAACGCTTGCGCTGCCGTAAGTGGAAGACATTTTCGCGGAGTTGATGCCGACAACCTGACCGTAGCCATTGAGCAGAGGACCGCCGGAGTTTCCGGAGTTGATAGCGGCATCGGTCTGAATCAGGGTCATATCTTTTTCATTGATAGTGACTTCGCGGTTCAGAGCGGAAACAATACCGCAGGTAACAGTATTCTGGAGTTCAAAGCCCAGCGGGTTGCCGATGGCAATCACCAGTTCACCGACGCGGAGGTCATCGCTGTTGCCGAATTCGGCAGGAGTCAGACCGGTTGCATCAATCTTGAGGACAGCGAGGTCAGTTTCGAGGTCATAGCCGACAATCTGCGCTTCATATTCAGTTTCGGCATCGTTGCCCATCACAACGCTGACACTGACTGCTTTTCCGCATTTATAATCCGATTCGTTGTCATAGACACAGTGTGCATTTGTGATAATATAGCCGTCTTCTGTCATGACAATGCCTGTGCCTGTGCCGGTAATCTGCTGAGTCTGACCGCTGCCGTTTCCGCCGCCGTAGTTATAGAAGCCGAAGCCCCAGTAACTCTGTGTGGATGCGGTATACTCGAAAACTGCACTGATGCCGACAACAGAAGGCATAGCCTTTTCGGCGATATCCGGAATGCTGAGTGCATTTTCGGGAGCGGCCATATTAATCCAGTTTGCAGTGGAGTTGACAGCGGCACTGGAAGAAGAACTGCTGGAAGAAGCCTGAGAAGAAACAGTGCTGTCGGTCAGGCTGCTGACATCGCGGGTAATGCTGGCATCACTTTCAGAAGAAGTCCAGTCAGAATTGCCTTTGCCGAACATTTTATACATTTCGATGGAAGAAACCGACACGATAGCGAGAGCCGCAACGCCAGCGACGAATTTCAGGAATTTTTTGCCGCCGCCGTTATTTTTATTCTGATTCGGGTCAGAATTGAAGTTTACATAATTGCTGTCCGGAGCGTCATAGAAGTTGTTGTAATCCGGTTCGCTGTTCTGATTCTGGTAGAGACCCTCGTAGTTATTGTTTCTGTTATTGTTATCAAACATAATATTCAATCCTTTCAATTTATGATTATCAGCTTTCTGCTGATGTTTGTTTTTTGTTTACAATTATTATTATACTCCGGAATGTGATAATTTCATGACAGAAATTCAAACAGAACATGAAAGAATCGCGCAGAATACAAGAAAAGAAGCAGTTCTTTGTGTGAAGAACTGCTTTAAAAAGTTTATTTCAGGTAAGTTTCGACATGATAGCGCGGTCTGTGTTTGGATTCGAGGTAAATTTTTCCGATATATTCACCGACAACGCCGATACTGAGCATTTGCAGACCGCCGATTGCCCATACGGAAACAACCGTAGACGACCAGCCGTGAATGGTATGCCCTGTAAAATGCTGAATCAGGATATAAATCAGCATAATGATGCTGATAATAAAAATGGCAAATCCCAGCCCTGTAATCATCCGGATAGGCTTGACGGAAAGCGAAGTAATGCCTTCAAAAGCAAAACTGAGCATTTTGGGGAGCGGATATTTGGATTCGCCCTGCATTCTGGGAGTGCGGGCATAGTAGACTTCTGCTGTTTTGAATCCAATCATAGGGACTAATCCGCGGAGAAAGAGATTGACCTCTTCATATTCGGAAAGTTCTTCCAGAGCGCGGCGGCTCATCAGTCTGTAATCTGCATGATTATAGACAAGTTCCACTCCCATGAGGTTCATGAGCTTATAGAAACCCTGTGCAGTATTGCGCTTGAATGCAGTATCTGTTTTGCGCTGACTGCGCACACCATAGACGATTTCGCATCCTTCCTGATATTTCTGAATCATTTCGTCTATCGCGTTGATATCGTCCTGCAAATCAGCATCCATAGAGATGACAGCATCACATTCATTGCGGACGGTGAGCATTCCGGCGAGCAGAGCGGACTGATGACCAAAGTTCCGGGAGAGCTTCACACCGGAGAACAGCGGATTCTGTTCATGAAGCTGTTCAATAATATTCCAGGTATTGTCTTTTGAGCCGTCATTGACGAGAATCACATGACTTTCCGGAGAAATTTTTTCTGCTTCTATAAGCGAATTCATTTTTTCGGTTAATTTCTGAGCCGTGACAGGAAGGGCTTCTTCTTCGTTATAGCAGGGAATGACGAGATAGAGAACGGGCAGTTCAGGATGAATCATATATTGCATGATTATACTTCAGGCTGATTGGGGTCGGGGTCGGCGAGTTCGGTATCAGTTGGCTGAGTAGGGTCGGGGTCAGCAAGTTCGGTATCGGTCGGCTGAGTAGGGTCGGGGTC
>DGUB01000139.1:0-3013 GCA_002393815.1 Ruminococcus sp. UBA4321
AAAATCACAAGGAAAGGACTGAATCCGATGGGACTTGATATGTACCTGTACTGCCGGAACAAAGGCGAAACGGAACTGCCCGATGATGAAATTTACTACTGGCGGAAAGCCAACCAAATCCGTCAGTGGCTTGTTTCGCACACGGGATACAGCAAAAACTCAAATATCACCACTCATGTGCTGACAAAGGAGCATCTGGAAAATCTGCTGTCAGACTGCAAAAAAGTTCTGAAAAATCCGGAGCTTGCACCTATCATTCTGCCGACTTCCGCAGGCTTCTATTTCGGCGGAACTCAATACGATGAAAGCTATCTTCTGACTTTGGAAGAAACTGCCGGAATGCTGGAAAGCCTGATTCCGGAAACGGACTTCGACACGGAAGAAATTGTCTACTGGGAATGGTGGTAAGCCTGCCATTCCCCAACAAAGCCGCCACGTCCGCACACGTCGGGCAGGAAGGGTATCCTCGCAAAACTGCCCCTTTCGGTATCCTGCCCCACAAACGGCGGCACGGCGGCTCAGTCAAAGCAAGAAAAAAAGGAGAACTCACCATGAAAATTTTAGTTTGCGAAGCCGGAAAGCATCCGGTTGTGAAAGAAATCGAACACACGCTCAAAAATTTGCAGGGCATCGTGGGCGGATACATTGAAGCTATTTATCCGTATGAAGAACCGGTTGGATTGATCTGCAACGAGGACGGCATTGCCCTGAATCTTCCGCTGAACCGAATTGTTGAGGGATACGGAGTCATCAGAGGTACATTTTTCCTTTGCGGACTTACGGAAGAAGATTTCTGCGGGCTGACCGATGAGCAGATTGAACGCTACAGCAAGCAGTTCTGGGATATTCAGCACTTCATTCCCACATCTGACGGGCTGATGCCGATTATCATCAGGAGCTTATGATTCCAGTATAGCACAGAATCCGAAAAAATGCAAGAAAAATTTCTGAAAAGAAGCAAGCCGCATTCTGAATTGAGTGCGGTTCGCTTGTTCTCAGAATCATAAATGATACACAATCCACCAGATAAAAAAGTACATCTTTGGTGTATTTATTCGTTGACTTTATCTCGATTTAGAGGTAATATGTACACAACGCAAGGGGAAAACCCAAAAGCGAAAAACAACGAAATCTGGAGGAAAAGAACATGATTAACTACAACGAAGCACTGGCAAGAGCAAAGGCAGGCAAGCCCGACTGGAACGAAGAGTACATCACAAAGGCAATTATCACATGGGCGGATGCCGAGTACGAAAACGAACTCGAAATTGAGAACGAAGGCTACAACGACGACGAATTCACCGCATGGATTGAAGAAAATGCCGAGGAGCTTGCAAAGCAGGCAGCAGCCGAACAGGGTACGGAATTCGAGGAGCTGGTCAGCATCGACTACGAGACCGAATGCTACAACGACGATGAAGCCTTTGAAGATGCCTACGACAACTGGTGCGAATTTGAATGGGAGTGCAGAACGGGCAGATAAGCCCGGCTGCACTGCGGAGCGGGGCAGAGCCGGAAGGTTCTGCTCCAGCCCTGCCGGAATCACGATTTGAAAGGAAGATTTTATGGGACAGTATTACACTCCTGTTACAAAGGATGCTGACGGCAATATCACCGCCTACAGCCGGAAAGTGGACGGAGAATATACTCCGGCAAAGCTCACGGAGCATTCATGGTGGAAAAATCCGTTCGTCTGCACGCTCACCAAGAAACTCCTGCACAATCCGATGCAGGTCGCATGGGTGGGCGATTATGCTGAAGAAGAAACGCTGTATCAGTATGCTTACGGTGAAGAGGTCATCGGGCAGGATGTCACCGGAGATGAACTCCGGCTGGACGGAAAATTTCTCGTTAACCACAGCCAGAAAATTTATCTTGACTGTGATGCCTATAAGAAACGATGCTTTGACAGAAACGGCTGGATTCTGCATCCGCTTCCCCTGCTCACGGCTGCCGGAAACGGCAAAGGCGGGGGCGATTATCATGGATGCAATGCTGCTCAGACCGGCAGTTGGTGCTGGGATTTGATTTCTGTGGAAAATGCTCCTCCGGAAAATTACATGGCTGTCGAATATACTTTTATTGACCGCTAAGTTTTCCACAATCTTTCAACAATGAAATGTTGAAAACTTCAATGGTGTTATCTACACAATACTGCCCGAAATACAGCCGGAAAGACTGGTATTACTCACACTTGCTATTTTCTGCATTCAGAGGTATACTTGTATACAACGGAAGGGCAAAGCCCACCGAAAATCAAGAAACATGGAGGAAAACAAGCATGAACAAAGATTTATGGTATGAGGGTACGGTTGGAGTACCAAAAAAGGAAGGCGGCTACACAGTAATTCACTACTGGGTGAAAGCCTACGATGAGCCAAGTGAATACGGCATCGAAAACGGCAGAATCAGCAAGGCAACACTCAAGCAGAACGGCGAAATTGTGTACAATTTTGACAGGGGGCTGGATGTTCCGCCACAAACCGAAGAGGCTGAAATGGCACTTGCAATCCTGATGCAGGAATACAACTAAAAAATCACAAAGAGGGCGATATAAAGCCCTCTTCTGTTTATCATACATACTAAACAGCTCTCTGCGGAGGGCTGTTTTTCGTGGGGGTGAGAGATTTGACGAAACTGAAAAATTATCAGCCGATTGAATTTATGGCAGAGGGTTCGCATTATGACAAGCAGGCGGCTGACTATGCTGTCAGTTTTATCGAATGTCTCAGCCATACGAAAGGTACATGGGCTGGTAAGCCGTTCAAACTGCTCAATTGGCAGGAACGCATTATCCGTGATTTATTTGGTATTATCAAATCCAATGGCTACCGGCAATTCAATACAGCATATATCGAAATCCCGAAAAAGAACGGAAAATCTGAGCTTGCCGCTGCTGTCGCCCTGCTCCTGACCTGCGGTGACGGTGAGCAGAGAGCCGAAGTTTATGGCTGTGCATCTGACAGACAGCAGGCATCCATTGTTTTCGATGTTGCCGCTGATATGGTGCGGA
>DGUB01000139.1:3075-3252 GCA_002393815.1 Ruminococcus sp. UBA4321
GGATGTGTCCGGCACTTTCCAAGCGGGTGAAAATCCTGACCTCTCAGAAAAGAATCGTATACCTGCCTACAAATTCTTTTTATCAGGTACTTTCGGCAGAGGCATACAGCAAGCACGGTTTCAATATTCATGGGGTCGTATTCGATGAGCTGCATTCTCAGCCTGACAGAAAATTAT
>DGUB01000091.1 GCA_002393815.1 Ruminococcus sp. UBA4321
TGTTTGAGATAGCGTGAATTTTTATGCCGCTTTTTTTCTTCATACATTACATGGTCTGCAATGGTCACAAGCTGGAATAAATTAGTTCCTGGTTCGGGAACGGCGATATGATAGCCCAGACTTGCCGCCAGTGTATAGGAGAAGCGTTTTCTCTGATTTGTCTGCTCCAGAAGATTCTGGATTTTCCGGGAGAGCATTTCGGCTTTTTCTTCCGTATAGTCAGCCGCGAAGATGATAAATTCATCACCGCCGAACCGGCAGCAGACTTCCTGATTGTCACATGCCTGGCGGATGACATCTGCCATACAGCAGATAGCATTGTCTCCGGCTTTATGTCCGAAGGTATCATTGATATATTTCAGACCGTCCATATCCAGAAACATGAGCATAACCGGCTTTTTCAGGCGGATGCTTTCCTGAAAGAGATGCTGTGTGCCGATGCGGAAACCGTTGCGGTTGTTGATATTCGCAAGAGTATCGACAGTATAGAGTTTGTTGAGTTTCTGGGTCACTCTGTCAAGGCAGATGATTTTCCGGACGCTTTCCAGAGAATTGCTGATATTGGTGATAAAATTATGGAATAGTTTGCTCGATACCGGGAACTGACTGTCTTTGATGACACAGTATCCCATCGCACGCTCACCGACATGCAGCGGCATGAAATAATAATCGCCTCGCTCGCTGTCTTCGCTGAACAGTCCGGGCAGCATCTCAGAAGACGGGAAGTCCGGCATATCAAAAAATTCGCCGTTCCGGTAAGCAAGCGGTACCAGAATCATACCGCCGTAACCCTCAACAATATAATGATCCGGAGAAAGAATATGCATCAGATAATTTTCTTCGGTTTCGTCTGCCATGATGCCCTGTTTCCAGTTATCGCACAGACAAAGATAAAATTCTTTGCAGTTGATTTCCTGGATGAAAGGCTTCAGATTTTCAGTATATTTTTCAAGGCTGTCGCATTCCGTGAGTGCAGAAGCCATCCGGCTGACAAGAGAAACATCTGACGAAAAAGATTCCAGTACGGTAAAATTCCGTTTTTTGAATTCGTCCGTATTCATCAGCGGCGTTTGATTGCAGCCGCAGCTATGGGAGAAACAGCACTGTGTTTCCATGATTTCGCTGCGTTCCTGGGGAATTTCCTCCAGATGGTTGAGAATTTTCCGGCAGGCAAGCTGTCCGACACGCTCCAGAGGTCTGCTGACGGAAGTCAGCGGCGGCGCATAGTTCCGGGCATTGTAAGTAAAGTCAAATCCGGAAACAGCAACTTCTTCCGGTACACGGATGCCGCGCATCATGAGCGCGTTCATCACACCGATTGCCATATTGTCATTGGCACAGACAATTGCCTGCGGCGGTGTGGTCTGCCAGAATTTTGCCACAGCGGCAGTACCGTCACGGGAAACAAAATTTCCATGATAAATCCGCTGTTCTTCGACAGGAATGCCGTGCTTCTCCAGCACATCCCGGTAAGCTTTCAGTCTCTGCCGGCTGTCGATATTGTCAGCCGGCCCCGAAACATAATTAATGCGTGTAAACCCATGATGCAGAATAAAATGTTCCACAATATCCTGCATGGATTTTTCGTTGTCAATACGGATAGTATAAAGTTCCGGCACATCCTTGTCAAGGCAGACAACAGGAACATTCGTCTGCCGGGCGCGTTCCAGAACAGCTTCCATATAGACAGGATTCTGAATTGTATTAATGACCAGAATCACACCGTCAAATCTCTGAAAGTCAGCAAGTGAAAAAATATTATATTCTCCGGTATCGTGACCGGCATCGCCGCCGGTATTGGCAGAAGCGACAAAATGTTCCAGCGTTACGCCGTTTGCAAATGCAAACTGACGGATACCGCTCAGGATACCGCTCTGATATTCCTCGTCAATGGTAGACACAATGACAGCAATGTGAATATGCGGTTTCATAATAATACTCCCCCTGACCGGATTTTTTGCCCGTTAAGAAATGGCATGACCGCAGTTATCGCAGAAAGTCTGGCTGCTGTCTGCAATCTTTTTTCCGCAGTAAGGACAGAACTGCGGCTTTTCGGAAACCGGCTCCGCATTGACCTCCTGTGCAGGAATATCTGTAAATTCCGCATCAATGATTTCTGATTTTTCTGCTTCACTGACAGGTGGTTCAGGCTGGAACTGTACATCTTCGGCAGTCTGCGCCGGTGCAGCTGCAGCAGCTGCCGGATTCTGATACTGTGGTACCAGTTTCTGACCGCAGACAGAACAGAACGCTGTACCGCTGGGATAGGTATTGCCGCAGCCCATGCAGACCATCGCAGAAGGGGCAGGCTGCTGTGCCTGCGTCATATTAGGCGCAGCATCAGGAACAGGCACAAGCTCCGGCTCTCTGGCGCGGATAATTTTAATAGATTCCTGTAATTCTGCAATTCTCTGTTCGGATTTGGTAATTGCTTCCACCATTTCGCGGAATGCCTCATCCGGCGAATCTTTGCAGATGTCATAGTATAATTTTCCGATAGCATTCAGGTTTTCCTGAATATTTTTATTTTCGGCAGTAATCTCACTCATGAGTTTGCTGGCATCCGTCGAGTTCTTGACTTTCTGAGTCAGCTTTCTTGTCTCATTGGTTAGATTTGCACTGAGTTTATCAAAAAAATTATTCGGCATAATAAATAACCTCCTGAAAAATAAAATTCATCTGTTTTCAGTATATCATATTTTTCACAGAATTGCAAGAGCTATTCTGAAAAAATCAGCGTTCTGACATCGGAAGATAGGGTCTGGGGTCAACAATCGCCTTATATGCCGGACGGATAATTTTATTGGAATTAATCAGTTCTTCAATTCTGTGCGCCGACCAGCCGGAAATTCTGGCGATGGCAAAAATAGGTGTAAAGAGTTCTTCCGGCAGACCAAGCATTCTGTAAACGAATCCGCTGTAAAAGTCTACATTGGCACACACGCCTTTATAGATTCTCCGTTCTGCTGCAATGACTTCGGAGGCAAGACGTTCCACTCTGGCATATAATTCATATTCTTTTTCACGGTTCTTTTCGACAGATAATTTCTGCACGAAGCCCTTGAACACTCTTGCACGGGGGTCGGAAATCGAATATACTGCATGACCCATGCCGTAAATCAAACCGGAATGGTCAAACCCTTCTTTATGAAGCAGCGAACGGAGATACTCCCGGAGCGCGTCTTCGTCTTCCCAGTCCTTGACATGTGCCATCAGGTCGTCAAACATCTGGCAGACTTTAATATTCGCACCTCCGTGCTTCGGCCCCTTCAGCGAGCCGAGTGCCGCCGCAATTGCCGAATAAGTATCCGTTCCGGAAGAAGATACCACATGCACCGTAAACGTCGAATTGTTGCCGCCGCCGTGTTCGGCATGAAGTACAAGAGCCATATCCAGAAGCTTGGCTTCCAGAGGGGTGAATTTTCCGTCTTCACGGAGCATATATAAAATATTTTCCGCAAGCGAAAGCTTCTTGTCCGGCTGACGGATGATCAGACTCTGTCCTGCCTTGAAATGATATGCCTGATAGCCATAGACAGAAATCAGCGGAAACAGACTGATTAAAGAGAGACACTGCCGGAGTACGTTCGGAATCGAAATATCATTTGCAGCACTGTCGTAAGAATACAGTGCCAGAACGCATTTTGCAAGCGTATTCATCATATTGTCACTGGGTGCCTTCATAATGACATCTCTGGTAAAAATCGCCGGAAGATTCCGGAGCTCGGCAAGGAGTTCTGTAAAATCCGCAAGTTCCTGTTTCGCCGGAAGCTGACCGAACAATAACAGATAAACAGTCTCTTCAAATCCAAGTCTGTTGTCTGCAATAAATCCTGCAACTAAATCTTCCACATCGATTCCACGATAATATAATTTTCCGTCACAGGGTACACTGACTCCGTCAACAGTTTTGGAGGCGACAACATTTCCGATATTGGTCAGACCGGCGAGAACGCCTTTTCCGTTAAGGTCGCGCAATCCTCTTTTCACATCATATTTTGTATACAATTCGGGATTGATAGGAAATTCCTGTTTACAAGTTTCTGCCAGCCTGTCAATGAGTGGACAAGCTGCCTGTGCATAATCATAACGTGCCATAATACTTCACTGTTCCTTTCCTGCATAGGTAATTATTTTATATTTTGAGATATATAATTTTAATTATAACATATTTTATGAAGAAAGTCAACAAAAACGCAAAAAAAGTTTTTTGAATTTTATGCATTTTACCCCTTTACAAATCCGGAATTTTATGCTATAATATTAACTGTTGAGTGCGAGGTGTGGCTCAGTTTGGTAGAGCACTACGTTCGGGACGTAGGGGCCGCAGGTTCGAATCCTGTCACCTCGACCATATCAAGATGGCTTAGATGCGAAAAAATATCGTGTCTAAGCCATTTTTCTTTTATCTTTTTTTCGGACAGCAGAAGGGATTTTCAGCAAAATGCGAGACTTTTTCTCAAAAGTGCCAACTCGAAAATATTAGTGTTCGATGAGGCTATTTGCATTTATTTTAAATTGTACGCACCAGAACATTAACTTCTTTAATTACCTCACGCAGTTTTTTCCATCATTCATGAGATAATCCAGAATTTTTTCAATATCCTGGCTTTCCAGCTCTGCATCTGGGCGGAAGAATTTTGAAATATTGATAATTCCATTCGGATGTGTGATGGTATAGCCAACTCTTCCAGATAAATGCATTCCCATCGCTGCACGATGCAATGATTGTTTATTTTCTTTTTGGCATAAAAATTTTCGTCAGACTATCATTTTGGTATATTTCTATCACACCACATTGTTCAACAACAGGGTGAGCATTTCAATCATGACAGTGGGATTTTTTTCAGATAGAAACATAAGCAGGGTTTATATTGTATTTTCTAAGGCAGATATCAATCCGGGAATAATTTATCTTATCGCCGATAATAATCAGGACAGCCTGACCGTTCGGCATGGGAGTCAGTTCGATTTTTCCGTGAACGGCATTGACTTTCAGCATTCTGCCGTCTGATTTGGGGAGTGCGCCTTTAATCCGGAAGATAGTTCCGGCTGCCGGGTCGTTCAGAAGTGCTTCCAGAACTTCCGGAATCTGTTCTTCCGGGACGGCAATATGCATGAAATAATGCACTTCGCTTTCGACAGCGTCAGTATCGAACTGCTTGACATAGCGTTCACTCTGGTATCCGGCAGAGGAGAAAATCCTGAAATCTTCGTCTGTGAAATCACTCCATGATTTTGTTATCAGGTCTTTCGGCGTGAACTGCCGCGGACACTGAATTCCGGACAATGCCCGATTGATATGCGTCAGAATCCGTTCTGAAATCTGTTTGTCGGATTCTTCCGGATTCCGCTTGCTGAGAATCAGCTTTCCGGCACAGGCGGCTTCGGATGCCAATAAATATTCCATCTGGGAAGATAATAAATCCTGCATTTCGGAATCGACAATTGTCAAAACACTCCCCGTCTGAAACCATCTGTCCAGAGGAGATTCGTAAAGCGTATCGAAAAATTCGTCCATATCGAAAATCCCGGACGGCTCGACAATCACCCTGTCAAGATGCTGCATTCCGAGGGAAATCAGCTGCGTCTTGAATCTTCTCTTGTGACAGTCCTTATCACCACCGCCGGCAATCATTTCCAGCTGACAGTTATCGCATTTCAGGTCCTGGAGCATCATCATATCGACGTTGACCGCGCCGAAATCATTCTCCAGAATGGCGATTTTCTGTCCCTGTCTGATAAAATATTCCGCATAGCTGTGCAGGAAAGTCGTCTTTCCTGAACCTAAAATTCCCGTAATCAGGTCAATTTTCGTCATAATATCCCGTTCTTTCTTTGATTTGATATTCCTATTCTAGCACAGAATGCCCGAAAAGTCAAATCTGTTAGATTGACAAATTTTTTAATTTATGATAAAATGGAGATATAAATCGGAATTTAATATACCGGAGGCGAAAAGTATATGACTTGGTTGATAACAATGATTCTGACTTTTGTTCTTTTTGTGATATGTATTACCGGTCTTATCCTTAAAATCGCAAAGAAACTTGACCGCAAAGTATCCTCATATTTGACATTCGGGATAGCAACAGGTTTATGTGGTCTGATGGTAGCCGGGATTGCACTGTACGATATACTGACACCCGGCGGAGATTTGAACGGTATGTTCGGTCAGATTCTGTTAATGGTATATATTCCAACGGTTGTTGTTATGATAATCGGGGATATCATTGTCTGGCATATCACCACAAAGAATAAACAAAAAGATGTTCAGTAAGATTAAGTTTTGATGTGAAAGCCGGATTGACTTACTATGGTAAATTCTGATTTATCTCAATATAGCATTATCAGGCAGTCCGTAAAAAATCCGGACTGCCTGATTTTTTATTTTTTCGCAAACCCTGTGAACAGAGAAGTCATGACCGGAACGGCAAAGGAAAAGGCAATTGCCTGATATAACAGATTTCCTGTCAGAGATGCCGTTGAAAATATTCCCTGTGCCTGCGGAAGCCATATCGTAACGGCTAACATCAGAGCCGAAATCAGGACTGCAAAAATCAGCTTCCAGTTCGAGAAGTAATGTACACTGAAGATAGTACCGTGTTCGGATTTGCATTCAAAGACATGAATCAGCTGTGACATCACCAGCGTGAACAGCGCACAAGTCCGTGCTTCGGTAAGTGTTCCGCCGAATCTTAACGCTGTACTGAACGAACCGAGTGTGCATAAGCCAATCATCACACCGCGCCAGATGATTTTAGTCAGTAAGCCGTCCGCGAAAAAGCTTTCATCGGGTTTCCGGGGCGGACGCTTCATAATATCCTGTTCCGGAGGTTCAAGACCGAGTGCAATTGCCGGAAGACCGTCCGTAGCCAGATTTACAAGCAGTAACTGCACCGGAAGCAGAACTACAGGCATTCCCATGAGAATCCCCAGAAACATGGTAATGACTTCCCCGATATTGCAGGATAACAAATATCTGACGAATTTCCGGATATTGGAATAGATAGCTCTTCCCTGCTCTACAGCGGAAACCAGAGTTGCAAGGTTATCATCCATCAGGATAACATCCGCTGCCTGTTTCGCGACATCCGTTCCGGTCAGACCCATGGCAACGCCGACATCTGCTTCCTTGATAGCCGGGGCATCATTTACGCCGTCGCCGGTCATGGTGACAATATTTCCGGCGCGCTGAAACGCCCTGACTAATCGTAATTTATGGGACGGGTTCACCCTTGCGAAGACTGATATTCTTGATAATCTTCTGTCAAGCTGAGTATCTGTCATGAGGTCGAGTTCATCACCTGTCACGACTTCTCCGCCGCGGAGTAGTCCGGCTTTTTTCGCGACGGCTGCGGCAGTTTTTTTATGGTCGCCGGTTATCATGACAGTTTTGACTGATGCAGAAGCGCATTTCCGGATAGCTTCTTTGGCTTCGGGTCTGGGTGGGTCGAGCATTCCGGTCAAGCCGAGATATGTCATTCCGTTCGCGGAAAGTTTATCTGTCTTTTGTTCCGCAAAGGCAAGCACTCTCAATGCCTGTGAGGATAATTTTTCCGCCTGTTCGAGAATTTGTTTTTTCAGCAGTGATGATAAATTCACATCACCGTTCCGGGTACGGACGGTATCGCATAAATTCAGTATTACATCGACTGCGCCTTTGACATATACATATTTCTGATTGTCTTTTCTGACCAGAACGCGCATACTTCTGGTATCGCTGTCGAAGGGTTCTTCTTCGAGTCTGGAAGCGTTCAGTATCTTTGAGGAAATACCGCCTTTCGCGGACATTGCAAGCAGAGCGGTTTCGGTAGGGTCGCCGACGGCATTCCATTCGGAAGCATCTTTTTCGGAAAGTTCAGCATTATTGCATAAAACGGCACAGTTCAGAAGCGATTCCAGAGCCGGAATGCCTTTCACGTTCACAGGCGAATGATTCTCCAGAATTGCGCCGTCTTTTTTGAGAGCGTTTCCGGAAACGTCAAATTCCTGTTCGAGAGTATGAATTTTAGTAACAGTCATGCGGTTTTCGGTGATAGTGCCTGTCTTATCGGAGCATATCACGGAAGTACAGCCGAGGGTTTCAACGCTGTGCAGACGGTTGACAAGAGCTTTCTGCTTCATCATTCTGTTGACTGCCAGAGCGAGAGCGATTGTCACAGTTGCCGGAAGACCTTCCGGAATAGCAGCAATAGCGATAGAGATACCAGTCATGAGCATATCAAAAATAGGCTCACCCCGGAGGACACCTGCGGCGAATACTGCCATACAGACTCCGATACAGATAACAGCAAGCATCTTTCCGAGTTCGCCTAAGCGTTTCTGTAGAGGTGTTTCCGTTCTGCGGATTTCGGAAAGCATTCCGGAAATCTGTCCCATCTGGGTATTTTTCCCGGTTGCGATAACCTGCGCCGTTCCGCTTCCTCTGGTAACAGCGGTTCCGCTGTATATCATGTAAGGCTTATGCATACCGGAAGTATCATCTTTGAGAGTTCCGGCATATTTGGCGATAGGTTCGGCTTCTCCGGTGAGTACGGATTCATTGGCATAAAGCCTGTTCGCGGACAGAAGAAGGCAGTCTGCCGGAATACAGTCTCCGGCTTCGACGGCTATCAAATCGCCCGGAACAAGCTGTTCCGCCGGAAGTTCCTGCAAGACTTCATCCCGGTAAACACGGGCAGTCGGGGCGGTCATATTCCGGAGGGCTTCGAGCGTTTTTTCGGTGCGGTATTCCTGCACGAATCCTAAAACGGCATTCAGAATCACAATCACGATAATCGTGATAGCATCCGTCCATTCGCCCAGCAATGCGGAAATCCCGGTCGCGGCGATTAAAATCAGCACCATAGCGTCTTTGAACTGGCTGAAAAATATCCTGACTGCGCCGGGCGGTCTGACCTGAGCAAGCGTATTCAGACCGTGTTCTTTCTGGAGTGACTGTGCCTGAGCAGTTGTCAGACCTTTCATAGCATCAAATCCTTTCTGGAAAATTATCCGGACTTGATTCATCATATGTACAAGTTCCCGGAAATATCACTGCTTTTTTGTCTGGTGAAAACTGACAAAAACGAAAGGTCTGCTTTTTGCAGAGTACCCAAAAATTATGAATGATTTGTATCATTTTTGGGTAATACTTGCATTCTTTTTCTTTATCGTGTATAATAAAATCAGAATTCAACATTCCACAGTGAGATTGTTGAAAACTGAATTCAAGGAGGATATATTATGAAATTCAAAAAAATGTTAGCTGTTGTTTCTGCTCTGTGCATGATGTGTGCAGTTGTGCCGTTCTCTGAAAAATATGTTCCGGAAACTGCCATTTTAGCAAGTGCTGAAGATGAAGAATATATATATGAAAATTTTAAATATAAGAAATATTCAGAACATTTCATAATCTCAGATACGGGAGAGCTCCTTCCGACTGAACCAACTTATGTCTCAATCACTGGTGTGATAGATAAAGAAATCACGGAAGCAAATATTCCGGCTGAAATTGACGGCTTGCCTGTTACCAGCATCGGATACTTTGCATTTAGAGATTGTTCTAGTTTGACTTCTGTCACCATTCCGAACAGTATTACCACTATTGATGACTATGCATTTGATGGCTGCCCTTTAACTGCTATCACCATTCCGGACAGTGTCACCAGCATTGGAAACCATGCATTTGATAGATGCGCTTTAACTGCTGTCACGATTCCAGACAGTGTCACCAGCATTGGACTTCAGGCATTTCGGTGCTGTTCCAATTTGACTTTCGTCACCATTCCTGAAAGTGTTACCAATATCGAAGGAGGCGCATTTGATGAAACTCCATGGCTGAAAGCCAAACAAGAGGAAAATCCGCTTGTCATTGTCAATCATATTTTAATTGATGGTAAAACTTGTTCCGGAGATGTGATAATTCCGGACAGTGTCACCGAAATCGGAGGCTATGCGTTTCAAGGCTGTTCCGCTTTGACTTCTGTCATCATTCCGGACAGTGTCACCTATATCGGACCTAGTGCATTTGGTAGCTGTCACAATTTGACTTCTGTCACCATTCCAGATAGTGTTACCTACATCGGACACGAGGCATTTGATTACTCCAGTTTGACTTCTGTCACTATTCCGGACAGTGTCACTTATATCGGATTCGGGGCATTTCGCTGGTGTTCGAGTTTGACTTCTGTCACTGTTTCAGAGAATATTACCAACATTGGAAGCGGTACATTTGAAAATTGTTCCCTTCTGACTTCTGTCAACATCCCAGACAGTGTCACTTCTATTGAATACAATGCATTTGCTGGCTGTTCCAGTCTGACTTCTGTCACCATTCCGGATGGTATTACCACTATTGAAAGAAGGACATTTTCCGGCTGTTCCAGTCTGACTTCTGTCACCATTCCGGACAATGTCAGCAGTATTGGAGGTGGGGCATTTGCTGGCTGTTCCGGTTTAACTTCTGTCACCATTCCGGACAGTGTCACCAGTATCGAAGACTTTGCATTTTCCGAATGTTCCAATTTGACTTCTGTCATAATTAAAAATCCTGATTGTGAAATCTATGATTCTAATTTCTGTATTACCAATAGACAGGATGAGAATAATCAATTTTATTTCAATGGCACAATTTACGGTTATGAAAATTCTACAGCACAGGCATACGCTGAAAAGTACAGCTATAAATTTGAATCTCTCGGCACTGCACCGGAAACAGAAGAAATCGCTCCGGGTGATGCCGACAACAGCGGAAAAGTAGACATTCTCGACGTTATCACGGTCAACAAAGCGATTCTCGGAAAAGAAAAACTCACTGACGAACAGTTAAAGGCAATTGATTTCAACAGCGACGGCAAACCCGATGCAAGCGATTCCCTGAAATTAATGAAATTTATCGTCGGCTTAATCACAAGCCTGACAGAATAAAATCAAAACGGAGACGGCGCGAACCGTCTCCGATTTTTAATGTCCTTTCGGGATTCTGTCTATCTGGTCTTTTTCGGTTTTCAGGTCTGCATAAAGCAAATCGAGAAAAGTAATCATCAGCGGAATGAGTGCAAACCATACGCCCCGACCGGAAAATTGATGACAGGCAATTGTTGAAGTAATGCCTCCGGCGACAAATAACGCGAGCATTCCGGCATGAAAGCCCATTCTTTTGATATGATTCCAGTCCCGGTGACGGATGCCTTTCGTAAAGAACACACCAGTCTGCCGGATATGATTCGTGCAGAATGTAGTTGCCATCGGGATGCCGTCCGCCTGCCGGAACGTGTTATACTGCATCGAGCAGATAAAATTGACTGCTATCTGTGAAATCTGGAACGGTGCACTGTCCGGGATAAATCCCAGAATCAGCACCACAAGCATTTCAATGAGAATCAGGAGAGTGTCCCACCGAATCAGGTGAAATTTCTTGATTCTTCCGGCGGCTTCTTCGGAAACGACTGCGCCGAGAAAATAGGCTGTAATGGGAATACAGAGATATTTCGCCTGCGCCCAGTCACCTGAACCCAGAGACATGGCTAACAAGACGAAGTTCGCGGTCTGCGCGTTACAGAAGATACCGCCTCTGACAGAATAGGTATATCCGCCGAAAAATCCGCCGACATACATCAGAAAGGCAAGCGTCCACCAGCGTTCGCATTCGAGGAATTCTTTTTTAGATTCCATGTTACTGGATATGATACATAATTCTGATATATTTCAGAATTCTGTTCCAGCTGTGCTGACTTTCGGGCATCATATCGCGCATGGTTGTGTAGATATGGAACATACCGGGCTGCGTTTCGCACAATACGGGAATATTTTCTTTTTTGAGTTTTTCGACGATAGTCAGGGTATCATCCAGAAGCATTTCATCCTCACCGACTGTGAACATCATGGGCGGAAAGCCGTGAAAATCTCCCAGAGCCGGAGAAATATAGGGGTCTTTGCGGTCAGCCTTGCCGATAAAGGAATAAATACCGCTGTGCATCATGCGCCATTTTTTCTCCACGTCCACATCTGGATGCCAGATATCCCCGAATTCGATATCTTTTCCGTAATTGGCAGTAAAGCTTTCAGATTCGCCGGTCATATCTGCCCAAGCGGAAATGCAGAACGCACCGAGCGGAAGTTTTTCGCCGTTATCGCGGAGTTTCATCATCATAGCAAGCAGTAAGTTCGCGCCTGCGGAATCGCCCCCGATGATAATCTCTTCCGGCTTATAGTTCTGACGGGTAGTCAGGTCATACCATAAGTCGAGAGCTTCATTGAGCTGTGTCGGATATTGATATTCCGGGGCGGTTTTGTAATCCAGAAAGATAGTTTCCGCGTTTCCGGCTTCATAGTAGAAATCTTCTGCGAAATCCCGGTAGAATCCGAACAGTCCGGCGATATAGGCACCGCCGTGGAAATACAGAATCAGTCTGCCGTTACGGGGGGCATCTTTTTTCTGTAAACGCTCGAATTTCGTTCCGGAAGGGGTTTCCTCCTTTGTGCGGACGAAACCTTCGGGATAATCGTCATTTTCGAGTTTTGCGGAAATTTTCTTCATTTTCGTGACAGCATCCGGCGTATAGTAGACATTGAAATTATTCATTTTACGCATGGCGGCTCTGCACACTTTGCCTTTGAAAGACGGCATATTCAATCACCTCATTGAATTAAAAATCTTTTGTTTTATTATATCATAAAATGACGACTTTTGCAAGTCCTGAACGGAATTTATTTTCCGGGCTGGAGCAGAGGTGCAGTCATGAGCGGAATCAGTACGGATAATAATCCATATGTCGAAGTCGGGAAAGAGAAAATCATTTTTCGCAAATCCAGACCGTTGAGTTTCTGATTGATGATTAGCGTCAGCATATCAATCCAGACACCGGCTTCACTTCCGTAGACTGCCGCACCGCGGAGAGTGCCGTCTTTGGCGATAATGAAAGTAATATCAATATCGGTTTCATTTCCGGCAAGCCAGAGCTGCTGAGTTCCGTAGGGAACGGAATGCACCTGATAGAGTTCCGGATTGGCTTCTGCTTCTGCGATACTGATGCCGACCTGTGCGATTCTGGGGAGTGTGAAGACGAGATTCGGCACAGCAGGATACTGAATCGGCGCGTCAGAGATGCCGAGTATCTGTTCCGCGATATAATCTGATTCAAAAGCAGCAGTCGGTGTCAGTTTCGGAACGGATTTATGAAGCACATCACCGCTTGCGAAGATATTCGGGACAGCAGTCCGGAGGTGGTCATCTGTGATGATACCGCCGCGGTCAGCCTGAATACCCAATTCTTCCAGACCGAGATTTTCAATATTAGGAATTCTGCCGACGGCATTCAGCACATAATTGCATTCTTTTTCAATGCCGTTCTTTGTCTTGACGCAGAAGCCGTTTTCAGTTTTCCGGACTTCGGAAACGGCTTCGCCGAACAGGAATTCTGCGCCTTCCTTCTGCATTTTTTCGACGAGTTTCTGTACATATTTTTGAGGATAAGCAGAAAGAGCGCGGTCAGCGAATTCGATGACTGTGACTTTCTTTCCGAGTTTGAGTGCAATGGAAGCGAATTCCATAGAGATGATACCTGCCCCGATGAAGACAATACTTTCCGGCATGACATCAATATCGAGGAAAGCGCGGCTGTCGTGCAGATATTCTTTTCCGGGGATATTCAGCACAGCATTTCTTGCGCCTGTGCCGATGACGATATATTCAGCAGTATAGCTTTTTTCTCCGACCTGTACAGTATTTTTATCTGTAATCTTTCCGTGACCGTTAAGAATTTGTATGCCCATTTTTGTGAAAATATCCGTCAGAACTGCCGGAAATGCGCCGATAATCTGTTTTTTATACTGCATCAGAGGAGTCCACTGGATTTCCGGCACACTGGAAACGGCAAGCCCCCGATAATTCTGTAAACCGCTGATATGCGTGAAAGGCGCATCGAGTACAATTTTCGCATCACAGCCGTAATTGGTGCATGTTCCGGCGATTAAGTCTTCTTCTGCAAAAGCGACTTTTTTTCCGGCGAGAGCCAGAGTAATAGCTGCATGATTGCAGGCGTGACCGCTTCCGATAAAAATCACATCATAATCAAAGTTTGCATTTGTCATAGTAAAGCCTCCTGAAAATAAATTTTGTCAAATTAAATTGAGTTCAATCTTTTTTGATATTTTTATTATAGCACAGTATTTTTGGTTTGTCAAGTAGTTTTTCAGAATTTTTTCAAAAAAATAACAGTCTCGTAAAAGAGACTGTTATTTTTTTATCAGCCGAGAGCCACATCCAGAATCATCATCACAGCGAAACCTCCGGCGAAGCTCATCACGCCCATACCGGAGCGGCTTTCCACGGACATTTCCGGAATGAGTTCCTTGACAACCACGTAAATCATCGCCCCGGCGGCGAAACTCAGCAGACAGGGCATAGCCGGAACGACCAGCCCGGCGGCGAACAGCGTGAGTACAGCGGCAAGCGGCTCAACTGCGCCGGAGAGTACGCCCATCCAGAAAGATTTTGACTTGTTCATACCCTCTGCTTTGAGGGGCATAGAGATGATTGCACCTTCCGGAAAGTTCTGGATTCCGATTCCGAGTGCAAGCACCAGAGCTGCCGCGGGAGTAATATCGGCACCGCCGCAGAGCAGACCGGCATAGACGACACCGACCGCCATACCTTCGGGGATATTATGGAGGGTAACAGCGAGCATCATCATTTTATTGGAGCGGCTCTCCCCTTCTGCGACTTCTACGGGCAGAACTCTGTCGAGCAGAAGCAGAAACCCTATTCCGAGCAGAAAGCCTCCGGCAGCCGGAAGAAAAGCAAGTCTGCCGAGCGTTTCGGCTGACTGTTCCAGAGCCGGAATCAGTAAGCTCCAGACGCTTGCGGCGGTCATAATTCCGGCGGCGAAGCCCATCAGAATGCGCCGTAAGGTCTGACTGAATTCATTTTTCATGAGGAACACACATGCTGAACCCAGCGACGTTCCTAAAAAGGGGATTAATATCCCTTTGCTGATTTCTATCATAGAATCACTCCTTAGTAAATAGGATAATCAAAAACTGTCTGATTTGAGTTAGCAATTGCTAACTGCTTGTAAGAATATCATACTATATTTTTTACCGGATTGTCAATCCTGCCCGGAAAATATCTCTGATTCAAATAAATTTCTGATTTATTTGTGAAAAATTATCACAGAACTGTCAGGAATTCTTTGCAGAAACCTGCTTGTTATTATTACATGCCGGAAAGCTTGTTTCCGTGACAAACTTTAATAGCCTAGTTTTCAGATATATTTAATATGAGAGCTATAGATTTTTTGTATTGGACATCATAGAAAAAATATGCTATAATCATATCAAGAAATTAAAAATCAACCGGAAAGGGGCTGTTCTTCATGAAATTTTATGCTGTTGCTTGTTGTTGCTGTTGCTGTGCGAAAAATTTCACAGTTTACGGCAGAAGAACCGCTTCCGGAATCTCGTTCACTATGCCCTGTTAAGGGTTTTTCTTTGTGAATCAGAGCGGAGTGTGCAGGCTTTCTGCATACTCCGCTTTTTTGCTGCGTATTTTACTATTTGAAAGGGAGTTTTGATTATGATAAAGCATCAGGAGAGTACGACCGCGAAATTATGCGCCTTTGCCAGAGCATGGCATTCCAACCACGCCAGACAGAAAATTTTTGATGATTATCTTGCCTATGACCTGATGGGGCGTGAAACTTATGAAATGCTGGAAGAATTCATCCGGGAAGAATTTACGGACGGTGAAGAAATTTCCGGTTTTGTGAACCGTTATTTTTCTCCGATACCGTTATCGCGAATGCCTTTTACGGAACACAGGCTTCAGAAGTTTGCACAGGGACAGAAAATTCAGTATGTCATCTGCGGAGCAGGAGCAGATACTTTTTCATTCCGGAACGATAATCCGAATATTGAAATATTCGAGATTGACCATCCTGATACACAGCGTTACAAGCTTGACCGTATCGAGGAACTGGAATGGAATATTCCGGAAAACGTGCATTTTGTTCCGGTCGATTTTGAATCAGAGCGCATGACCGATAAACTTCCGGATGCCGGATTTGACCCGGAAAAGAAAACTTTTTTCAGTATTCTGGGAGTTTCCTATTATCTGACACTGCCTGTATTCACGCATACGCTGAGTCAGATTGCAGAACTTTCCGCTTTGGAGAGTGTTCTGGTATTTGATTATCCGATGAAGAATCATTTTATCGGCAGAGCCGGAGAACTGGAAGCTATGACACATAATCTCGGCGAAACGATGCAGGGCGGATTTCATTATAATGAAGTATCCAGAGCCTTGTACAGTCTGGGTTTTCAGATTGACACCTATCTAACACCCGAAAAAATTCAGAAATTATATTTTCATGACAGAACCGACGGACTGGCGGCATTTGAAAATGTCAGTCTGCTGTCTGCGATTTTCACCAACGGCAGAATCGGCGATATGTCTTAACATTAAAAAGCGGAGACGGCAGAAACCGTCTCCTTTTCTTATTTTTAAGAATAATATTTATCCATAAATTCTTTGAAACTGCTGACTTTTCCTGCGCCGAATTCGGCGGCATATGTCAGAAGAACGGCACTGTCAGCAGCATCAACTGCACCGTCCCGGTTAATATCTGGGTTGACACCGTTCCAGACCATATCTTCTGCGGGTGCTACCGGAGCAGAAGTTTCTGTTTCGGTGGGTTCTGTTGTTTCCGGAGCAGAGCCGATTACTTCAAAATTGTAGCCGTATTTTTCAGCGTAAGCCTGAGCAGTGGAGTTTTCATAACCGTAGATTGTGCCGTTGAAATAGGAGTTCCAATTTTCATCACTCCCATTGCTAATAGTGTATCCAACCTCATAAATTTCACAGTCAGGATTTTCAATTGTGACAGAAGTCAGACCGGAACAAAAAGAAAATGCTCCACTTCCGATACTCGTCACGCTGTCCGGAATTGTGACAGAAGTTAAACTGGAACAACTATCAAATGCACTATTTCCAATACTTGTCACGCCATCCGGAATGACGACTTCTCCTTTGCAGTTACTTCCGTCAATTAAAACAATACCACCAACAACAAGCGGATTTTCTTCTTGTTTTGCTTTTAGCCATGGTGTCTCTGAAAAAGCACCCGTTCCGATATGTGTCACGCTTTTTGGGATTGACACAGAAGTTAAACTTGTACAAAACTCAAATGCACCATACTCGATACTTGTCACGCTGTCCGGAATTGTGACAGAAGTCAAATTGGTACAAGCCATAAAGGCATCCATTCCGATACTTGTCACGCTATCCGGAATGGTGACAGAAGTTAAACTTGTACAAAACTCAAATGCACCAATTCCAATACTTGTTACACTGTATGGAATGATAACATTCCCTTTGCAGGTTCTTCCGTCAATCAGAATATGATTGACAACAACAAGTGGATTTTCTGCCTGCTTTGCTTTCAGCCATGGTGTTTCCGAAAATGCCTCACTCCCGATACTCGTCACGCTGTCTGGAATTGTGACAGAAGTCAGACCGGAACAACTTGAAAATGCACTACCCCCGATATTCGTCACGCTATCCGGAATTGTGACAGAAGTCAAACCGCAACCATAAAATGCCATATCCCCGATACTTGTCACGCTATCTGGAATTGTGACAGAAGTCAGTACAGAACACCCAAAAAATGCTGAACTCCCAATACTTATCACACCATTTGAAATTGTGATAGAAGTCAGTCCGGAACAGCTAGAAAATGCGTTTTCCTTGATGTATATCACGCTCTCCGGAATGGTGACAGAAGTCAAACCAGAACAACTCGAAAATGACTCATACCCGATACTTGTCACGGGCAGACCGTCAATCTCTGCCGGAATAATAAGTTTCCCTTCTGGTTGTTTAACATAACCAGAAATTTCAATATAATCAGCATATTTTTTATAGGTCAAATTTTCATAAATATCCTCTGAATATTCCGTATCTTCTGCGCTTGCAGAAATCACAGCCGTATTCTGAACCGGCAGAACCGGCACAACAGCGCACATCATACAGAGTGCAGAAACAACAGCCAACATTTTTTTGAATTTCATAATATATTCTCCTTTAGTTTCGTTTTCAACATTTCCACTGTGGAATGTTGAAAACTGATTTGATGATGAAAGAATTATTCATCAGAATCGTCTTCTTCTTCGATAATGGAAGAAGACGTTTCCGGAACAGTTTCTTGCTGTTTTACGGTGAAGTAGACATCCACGCGGTAATTACCGACCGCCCACATCCGGACAAGATTATTATCATCGGAAGTATCGGAAAGCTTGGGAGAAATGGAAATCAGCGCGTCCAGCCTGTCCGTACTGCTTTGCCGGACATTATAGCCGAGCAGGTCAACGGTTGCAACGACATCCTGTGAACTGAGGTTGTCGAGTTCTTCTTTTTCACCGACAATAATCACGGGTGTGCCTTTCATAATTGCCTGACAGTCATAATCCGAGGGCGCATTGATAATAGAAACATTATCGCTTGTCAGGAAGATTTCCTTGGAATCCAGTCCTTCATTGTCGAGGGTGAGTGTAACCTGTTCAAAATTACTCTGGTTAATAAATTCTTCTTTCAGGTCAATATCAAAAATTTCAGAATAATTGAGCGAAATGGAATTCAGGGCAACAATGCCGATATTGAAATTATCTCTGTCTGCGAAAGCGGTATTTGTCCGGGAAGCGAGGGTAATACTTTCCTGAGAGAGATGCAGACGTTTCCGGAACCAGTTCAGGTCGAAGCCGTTAGGGACAGAACGGATATCATAAGTGAGGGAAAGTTCTTTCTGCGTTAAAACAGGGATAGTAATCTGGAAGTTTGTGCTTGGGATTTCGAGATGGTCTGTATCAAGAAGTGCGCCTTCATCGGTATAGAGTTTGACTTCGTTCGCATAGAGGGAATAGAGGCTGTCGATTTCGACGGACTTATCGGTATAGATTTCGGCTTCAGCGATTTCGTCGAGCTGTGTGGAAGGACCGGTAATTTCAATCACAGCAGGTTCGCAGACGACTTCGTCCTGTTTGAGAACATGTCCGGCACTGACTTTGACATTCGGGAAAGAAGCGGTGACATCATAGCTTCTGGTTTCGATTTTGTCAAGTCTGACAGTTGCCTGAGAAGGGGAGATTTTGACAGTATTGAAAGAAATATTGGAAGTATCAGATTTGACAGCAATCTCAAAATTGAATTCACCGGTTGTGCTGATATTGCCGACTTGAAGATAAGCGATTAAATCCTCCTGTTTCAGGTTACCAATCTGGGAGCGGTTGCCTTCGACTTCGACAGTGACTTTCTCGACATCGCAGGAGACTACACTTAAACCGTTGGCTTCGGCGAGAGTTCCGGTCAGGTCTGGAACAACAGGAATATTATAGTATGGGACATGAGTTGTTTTATAAGCCGTAACCGAGATAGTAAACCAGATAAGAATTGCACAGACGATAGAAAAGATGACAGAGAAAGGTTTGGTATCGAACAGACGCTCAAAGAAATCAGGAATTTCGTGAATTTTTTTCATTTTTTTCACTCCTTTCCTGGGATTGCCGGAACAGCGGAGGAAATGGAATTTTTTTAGTTTCCTGCTGTTTGGGGATGAGCTTGTCTGTGAGAAGCTGTTCGAGGGAATCCCGGTTGAAATCTCTGGTGATGCTGCCGTTTTCGGCGACAGAAATCTGCCCTGTTTCTTCAGAAACGACAATAATGATAGCATCGGAATTTTCGCTCATGCCGATAGCGGCTCTGTGACGGGAGCCGAGTTTTTTATTAATAAAAGCTTCTTTCTGCGGCATGGGGAAGAAGCATTCTGCGGCGAGGATAACGCCGTCGCGCATGATGACTGCGCCGTCATGCAGGGGGGCATTATGGAAGAAGATAGCACCGAGGAGTTCTTTGCTGGGTTCGGCGTTGACTTCGACACCGCCTTCGATATGTTCGCCGAGTCTTGTCTGTCTTTCAATGGCGATAATGGCACCGGTACAGTCTCGGCTGAATTCCTCACAGGCAGCACCGATAGCATGAATGGCTTTTTCCCATTTGACAGCGGCGGCTTCACGGTTGGAAGCAGCGAGGAAACTGGTCAGTCCGAACCGGGAATGTCCTAATTTTTCGATAGCGCGGCGGACTTCCGGCTGGAACATGATAAGAATGGCAAGAATGCCGATATTAAATACTTTTTCCAGAATATAGATAATCGCTTTCAGTTCGATAAATTTGCCGATAATATAGACCACAAGCAGAAAGGCAATACCCTTGAACAGCTGTCCTGCCCTGGTTTCTTTGATAAGTTTCAGGAAGAAGTAGATAATATAGGATAGCAGTGCAATATCCAGAAAATCCACAGGTTTCATCGTTTTGAGAACACTGTAGATAGACTGGAAAATATCTGTCAGACCTGTCATGGGGGAGTCACTTCCTTTCTTAATGAAAAGATACCGGAGAGCGGAGAAACTCTCCGGTTCTGGTTTATCTGATAGCGGCGGCAGCATCCGCAAGGCGGTTGGTATGCAGCATAGAGGAGAATACCGAAGGCGCAAAGCGGACAGTGCCTTCATGGGATTCGATAGTATTAAGAGCATAATGCGCGAGAGGGGCGCAGTGCAGACCGGAACGCAGACAGAAACCCTGTTTTGCAAGAACAGCGGCAGTTTCGTCAGCTTTTTTATTCCGGAGGTTGAAAGAGACAATCGGAACATAATTTGCACCGGGCTGACGGTAGACAATAACATCGGGAAGACCGGAGAATCTCTGACAGAGCTGTTCACAGAGTGCAGATTCGGTGCGGAAGATATTGTCAACGCCTTTTTTCTGAACGAACTGTATGCCGGCTTTCAGGGAAGCCGCACCGATGACATTAAGCGTACCGGCTTCGAGGGCATCAGGCAGAAAATCCGGCATTTCCGGGAGAGCGGACAGGCTTCCGGAGCCGCCCTGCATGAGAGGGGGAATGCTGAATTTTCCGTCTGAAACGAGCAGACCTGTACCGGTAATGCCGTACAGACCTTTATGCCCGGCAGTGCAGAGGAAATTGATATTATCGTTCTCTATATTCACGGGCAGAACGCCGCAGGCTTGTGCGCCGTCCGCGATAAAGCAGATATTTTTTTCCTGGCAGAGTGCGCCGATTTTCCGGAACGGGAGAATCTGCCCGGTCACGTTGCTTGCCATAGTGCAGACAATGGCTTTGGTATCCGGTCGGATAAGCTTTGCGAAGCGTTCGAGCGTTTCGGAATCGGAAGCCGAAACTTCGGCGATACTGTAGCGGATTTTCCCGGCTTTTGCGAGGGCATAGACGGGACGCGCAACAGAATTATGCTCCAGATTGCTGATAATGAGATGACCGCCCTGTTTCATAATGCCCTGAATGGCGAGGTTTAATGCATGAGTGCAGTTTGCCGTGAAGATAATATTTTCAGGCTGTGCGCCGAAGAACTGAGCAATAGTTTCTCTTGCGGAATAGATGAGTTCGGAACCTCTTGCAGCGATTGGGTGGCTTCCTCTGCCGGAACTGCCATAGCGGACGAGAGCCTTTTCGACGGCGAGACGAACTTCGGGAGGTTTCGGGAAAGTGGTAGCGGCGTTATCGAAATTGACAGTCATATAGCATCACGCTCATTTCCGAAAGCTTTGACAGGGATGCCGGCATTGCGGAGGATATCTTGTATTTCCTCTGGTTTTCCAACAACGCGCAGACCGAAGCGGCAGCCTTCTCTGGGGCTGGTAAAGCGGACGAGTTCACTGGGATAGCCGTTTGCAGTCAGAATTCTCTGTGCTTTTCGGGCATAAGTTTCTGACGGCAGAATGGCTGTATTCATCATAGTATCACCCCTTAACAAGATAATACTATATTATATGATATATTTTAGGAAAGTGTTTACAGAACATGAATATCAGTGATAACGGCTTTGAGGGTGCCGTCTTCCTGAAATAAGAAATCCATCTGTAATGTAAGGTCGTTAATATCACCGTTGGTCGTCAAATCATAATCAACAGAAAAGCCCTTATTATTTTTCCAGAGGAAAACTTCAAACTTATGATATTCACTTCCGTTCTGATAATGTGGATTAAAATTACAGGGGATATCGTAGCTATCGAAATGAGATAAGTCATTGAGTTTCAGATATCCCTCAGCGAATTCCTGAAACAATGCAGGAGAATCGCCCTCTGTAAAATCGGCATATTCAGGGAGATTCTGATAATTACCATCCGCCATGCAGTCAACGACAGCTTTCACGATAGGTTCAGCGAGAAGTTTTGCTTCCTGTTCGGTCATGATTCTTTCCTTTCGAGGAGTGCGACGCAGTGCGCGGAAATGCCTTCTTCGCGTCCGGTAAAGCCGAGCCGTTCTTCGGTCGTGGCTTTGACGCTGACCTGAGAAATATCCACATGGCAGGTACGGGCGATATTTTCACGCATCTGTTCGATATACGGAGCAAGTTTGGGTTTCTGCGCGATAACAATCGCATCCAAATTGCCGAGCTGATAGCCCTGTTCTTCGATAAGTTCGACAACACGCGCGAGAAGTTTCAGGCTGTCCGCGCCTTTGTAGTTGGGGTCAGTATCGGGAAAATGTTTGCCGATATCGCCGAGGGCGAGCGCACCAAGGAGCGCATCCGAAACAGCATGAAGAAGAACATCCGCATCGGAATGCCCCAGTAATCCGAGCGTATGCGGAATTTTGACACCGCCGAGAATCAAGTCTCTGTTTTCGGTTAATTTATGGACATCGTAGCCGTGTCCGATTCTGATAGAATTCATGATAACAGCACCTCAGCAATCTCCCTGTCTTCAGGGGTGGTAATTTTGATATTGGTATAATCGCCCTGAGTCATATAGATTTTACCGCCGACGGCTTCGACGAGCTGACAGTCGTCCGTAAAATCGAGGTTATGTTCGAGGGCGAAATCGACGGCTTCAAAGTAGAGCCGTTTCCGGAAAACCTGTGGAGTTTGAGTCATCCAGAGGGACGAGCGCGGGGGGGTATCGGTAATGAGACCGCTGTCCACGACTTTGATAGTATCTTTGACGGGAACGCCGAGGGTAGCACCGCCGAACACTCTGGCATCCTGAATGACTTTGGAGATATGTTCGGTTTTGACGAGAGGTCGTGCGCCGTCATGAACGGCGATATAACTGGAATCTTTAGAGACTAGTTTCAGACCTTTCATAACACTTTGCTGACGGGTATCACCGCCTTCGGTGAGGTGGGATAATTTGGAAATATTTAATGTATCGGCGATTTCCTGAATAGGCTGAAAATTTTCAGGCTTTGTGACGATGATGATTTCCGCGATATCGGGGCAGTTCTGGAAAGCGGACATGCAGACTCCAATCACAGTAGTATCTTTGAGGGGCATAAGAATTTTATTGACACCGCCCATCCGGGAAGCATTCCCGGCACAGACGAGAATCACAGAAGTATCAGGAGATTTTTCTGGCATACAGTTTCACCTTGCTTTATTTTGATAGTATATAAATAAGTATACCACACTGAAACAGGACTTGTCAAGGAGAAATGAAAAAAGCTGCTGACAAAAATCAGCAGCTTTGCAAAAAGTTATGCCGGAGCATGTTTCTGGACAAGAATCATTTTGATTTCTTTCTGAGAAGTCAGGAAGAGGACAAGCAGATAGACAAGGACAGCAGTGAGGAGCGCAAGGAGAAAGGCGAATTTCTGGGGGAAGTAAAACAGGCTTCTGTCATAGCACAGCCATGCCGAGCCGGCGCAGAGCGCACCGCCCCAGAACTGAAAGAACAGCGGTTTCAGGAGAAACAGTGGTTCTCCGAGTTCTTTCC
The DNA here is from genome assembly GCA_002393815.1 of Ruminococcus sp. UBA4321. Lineage (GTDB taxonomy): Bacteria > Bacillota > Clostridia > Oscillospirales > Ruminococcaceae > UBA3855. Next base: position 23,789 of record DGUB01000091.1, read on the forward strand.
GGAGGGAGAAGAGGGCGAGAACAAGAATCAGGGCATAGCACAGACTAGTAGAGACAGCAGCCCCGGCGGTACAGAATTTCGGAATCAGAAGAAGATTGCAGAGTAACTTGACGAGAATGCCGGGAATCATGACTTTCACGGGGAGGTTTTCCCTGCCGACGGCTTGCAGAAGGCTGAACACGGGAAAAGCAAGGCAGAGGAAAATCAGACCCGGTGCGAGGAATTGCAGACCGGAAACAGCGGCTTGAATTTCGGCAGTTCTGCCGGAAAAGAGAAATTCAAGAATGCCTTTAGAGAGGGCGAAAATGCCGCATCCGGCAGGAACAGCGAGCATTCCGGTGAGGATAAGAACTTGTCTTGCATAGTGAGCGGCTTGTCTGTGATTGCCGGAAGCCCATGCCTGAGCGGTACAGGGCAGAACGCTTTTCGCGAGCATATTGGTAAGAGAGGGGACTAAATTAAAGACCGTAACGGAAAGCCCCATAAAAGAACCGTAAACGAATGCGGCGGCATCTTCGGGAGGGATATTTTTTGCGAGGTTTGCTTTTTGGTAGAAGAGTTCGGGACTGGAAGCAAGCATCTGGGAAAAGCTTCGCATCATGGTAAACAGGTCGATTAAAGAAGTCAGATTGGTGACAAGCGCACCGAGCGCGGCAGGAATCATGATTTTGAATAATAATTTAATAATTTTTTTAGAAGAAGGCGGAATTTCATGGGAGAATTCTGTCTGATTCCGGACGGGATTCCGGATGATAAGACAAAGCCATCCGGCGGCGGTAGAGAGGGTCACACCGAGAACAGCACCGAATGCGCCGCGGCTTTCCGGAGTATAATTTTTCAGAATGCTAAAATCAGAATGCATGAATAAGTGACAGAAGAACAAACCGGAGAGTAATTTGACAACAGCTTCGGCGGCTTGAGAAACAGCGGTCGGTGTCATGGAGCAGAGTCCTTCATAATAGCCGCGTTCGACGGCAGTCAGACAGCAGAAGAGTACCGCGGGAGTGACGGCGAGTACAGCCGGATAAGCGTCAAGGCTTCCGGAAGTGCGGAGAGTAAAGAATTTCGCGGAAAGCAGGGCAGCGAGCATCCCGGCAAGTCCCATGACAAGGCAGAGGATTCTTGCAGTATTGCGGACTTTAAGAGCGCAGGCAGATTTTTTCTTTCCGGTGAAGTCAGCGACGGGACGGGCGACGGCGGTGGAAAGTCCGGTGACAAGAACGGCGTAAATCGGCAGGAACAAGCCGTAAGCACAGCTGAAATATCCCATGCCTGTACCGCCGAGGACAGCGGTCAGAGGGAGTTTGAACATCGCGCCGCAGAGTTTGGCAAAGACAGCAGAAAGCGTCAGGAGCAGAGAGCCTTGTAAAAAAGATTGTTTTTTCATAAGCAGAACCCCTTTCGGAAGGATTTCCAAAAAAATTTCACGGAATCAGCAGATTTTTTTTGAAAATGATATTGCAGAAATAAAAATTTTGTGCTATAATAATAACAGCACTCTGTAAACGGCAGAGAATCTGAAACGCAAAAGGTGAAAAAAGATTTATGAATTATGAATTTTCTGAAAAAGTTTCTCACTTGCAGGCATCTGCAATTCGTGAGATTCTGAAATTTACATCAGTACCGGGCGTGATTTCGTTTGCGGCAGGCAATCCGGCACCGGAAGCCTTTCCGGTGGAAACGGTGCGCGAAATTGCACAGGAATTATTTGAGAAAGACCCGATTTCGGTTTTGCAGTACGGCATTACAGAAGGTTATCTGCCTTTAAGAAACCTGATGAAAGAGCGCATGGCAAAGCAGGGCAATTTCAAGGAAGACAGCGAAGAACTGATTATCACATCGGGCGCACAGCAGGTCATGGAGCTTGCATGTAAGTCTCTGTGCAATCCGGGAGATACGCTGATTTGCGAAGCACCGAGCTTTATTGGTTCGCTGAATGCATTCAAGTCCTATAATGTAAATCTGGTAGGCGTGCCGCTGGATGACGAGGGCATGAATCCGGAACTGCTGGAACAGGCACTGAAAGCCAATCCGAATACGAAATTAATTTATTTGATTCTGAATTTCCAGAATCCGACCGGCAAAACGACAACATTAAAGCGTCGTAAGGAATTATATGCGCTGGCGCAGAAATATAATACAATGATTATCGAAGATAATCCGTATGGGGATTTGAGGTTTGCCGGAGAAGAAGTGCCGACCATCAAGAGCATGGACACTGACGGCAGAGTGATTTATGCCGGAAGTTTCTCGAAAGTGCTTGCGCCGGGCATTCGTGTAGGATATGGCATCGCCCCGAAAGAAGTGATTGCGAAGATGGTAGTCTGCAAGCAGGTATCTGACGTACAGACGAACAATTTCGGACAGATGCTGGCATATCAGTTCATGCAGAAAGTGGATTTTGATGCCCATCTTGCAAAGCTGAGAGGGATTTACAAGCAGAAGGCAGAAAGAATGCTTTCCGGAATTGAGAAGCATTTTTCGGATAAAGTTGCCTATACCAGACCGGAAGGCGGATTGTTCCTGTGGTGTACGCTTCCGGAAGGCAGTGACATGACAGGCTTCTGTCAGAAGGCAGTACAGGAATATAAAATAGCAGTAGTACCAGGCAATGCGTTCATGGTATCTGAGAGCGATGTGACATATTCATTCAGACTGAATTATTCCACGCCGACGGATGAAGCGATTGACAAGGGCATTGCAATTCTGGGACAGCTGACAAAAGAAATGTTTGACTGATATTATTTTTAATGAAGAAAGGAATTTTTTATCATGGCAATTGTAAGACGTTCACCTTTAGACCCGTATCCGGTCACACCGGGGTATCTGGCAACCAGAAACAGCGCACTGCACATTCCGCCGGTGCAGTTCTCGAATATGAAGTTCAAGTCTGATGAAGTATACGGGATTGTGATTGACATTCCGATGGGGCAGACGATGATGGTGACAATGGTATGCTTTATCAATGGCGCAGCAAATCTGTATTTCAATAACGGAAGCGAATATACAGGTGCCTCGACGAAGTATAAGTCGGTAGTACAGGCAGCGCGGAATCTGGTGGTAAATTCGACAGCTTTGAAGCAGACCTGCAAGAGAACCTCACAGTTTCCTCTGCCGGTAGCCGGAAAGCATTTTATCTACATGATGACAAAGCGCGGCATTTTCAAAGCAGAACTTGACCCGCGGAACGTTCAGCAGGAGAGCAAGGAAAAGAGAGTAGTATATTATCTGTATCAGCAGGTAATGGGCGCACTGAGAGTAGCACAGCTTCGTGATGCAGAAAATCTGCCGGAAGGCGGTACCACGAAATGAGTGAACAGGCAGAACAGAAAAAGCTGATATTCAGCGGCATACAGCCGACAGGCACGTTCACGCTGGGGAACTATATCGGAGCCATCCGGAACTGGAAGCCTTTGCAGGAAGATTACAGATGTATTTACTGTGTGGTAGATGAACATGCAATTACAGTCAAGATAGAGCCTGCAAAGCTTCGCCAGAAGACGCTGGAAGCCTATGCACAGTTATTAGCGTGCGGCATTGATTTGAAGAAATCGCTGTTATTTATTCAGAGCCATGTGCCGACACATGCACAGCTTTCGTGGGTTCTGAACTGTTCGACGCAGTTCGGGGAACTTTCCCGGATGACGCAGTTCAAGGACAAGAGCCAGAAGCACCCTGATGACATCAATGCCGGATTATTTGATTATCCGGTTTTGATGGCAGCAGACATTCTGGTTTATAATGCGGATTTAGTACCGGTCGGCGCAGACCAGATGCAGCATCTGGAACTTGCGCGGACAATCGCGAGAAGATTCAACGGACGCTACGGCGATACATTTACAGTACCGGAGGGTTATGTTGCCCCGGTCGGCGCGAAGGTGATGTCTTTGCAGGAACCGACAAAGAAAATGTCCAAATCGGATGAAAATCCGAATGCTGTGATTCTGATTCTTGATGATAAAGACACGATTATCCGGAAATGCAAGAGAGCCGTGACGGACAGTGAAACAGAAGTAGTATTCCGGGAAGGCAAGGACGGTATTAATAATCTGCTGACGATTTATTCGGCAGTGACGGGAAAGACAATTCCGGAAGCCGAGAAAGAATTTGCCGGGCAGGGCTACGGAACATTCAAGGTAGCAGTGGGCGAAGCCGTTGCTGACCATCTCGCACCGGTACGGGAAGAATATGCAAAACTGATTGCAGATAAGGCATATCTGAAAGAATGCTATACCCGGTGCGGAGCGGAAGCTCTGCGCTATTCACAGAGAGTACTGAATAAAGTTTATAAAAAAATCGGCTTTATCCCCTCTGAAATCAGGTGATTTTATGGTAGAGTATACGCAGAAAGAGCATTATGATATTCAGGATTTGCGCGAAATCGTAAAGCTTCTGAGAAGTCCCGGCGGCTGTCCGTGGGATAAGGAACAGAATCATACGTCTATCCGGAATGATTTTCTGGAAGAAGCCTATGAAGCAGTAGAAGCAATTGACCTGCTGAATATGGACATGATGCGCGAAGAATTAGGCGATGTGCTGTTACAGGTTGTCTTTCACTGCACGCTTGCAGAAGAAGAACAGGCATTTGATTTCAATGCAGTCTGTGATGAAATCTGCAAGAAGCTGATTATTCGTCATCCGCATGTATTCGGGGATGTGATTGCCGAAGATACGGAAACGGTGCTGAACAACTGGGATGCTATCAAGAAAGAAACGAAGCATCAGGAAACTTATGCCGATACACTGAATGCGGTAGCAAAATCGCTGCCGGCACTGGCGCGGGCGCAGAAAGTGGGCAAACGTGCGAAGAAAGCGGGTATGGACTTCCGCACCGCAGAGGATGCTTTTTCCTGCATTCAGGCGGAGCATGACGAACTGAAAGAAGCCATGCAGACCGGAAATCAGGAACAGATTGCGGAAGAATTCGGCGACCTGCTGTTTTCCTGTGTGAACACAGCGCGTCATCTGGGACTGGATGCCGAACAGACACTTTCACAGGCGACGGAAAAATTTATCCGCCGTTTTGCACAGACAGAGCAGTTGGTGACAGAATCCGGCAGGAACATGCCTGACCTGCCGATTGAAGAACTTGACGAATACTGGAAACAGGCAAAAGAGAATAAATAATGATTTTACAGGAGGAAATTATCATGACAAAGTCTGAATTAATCGCAATGTATGCCAAGAACAGAGACCGCAGAAGAAAAGATGCCGAAGAAGATGTAAATTTTATTTTTGATACGATTTGTGCTTCACTGGCAGAAGGTGAAAAAGTGGTACTGACAGGATTCGGAACATTTGATGTTCGTGACCGCAAGGAAAAACGCTGTCTGAATCCGCGCACGGGCGACCCGATTCAGCTTCCGGCAGGCAAGGCACCTGCATTCAAGGCAGGCAGAGGACTGAAGGAAGCAGTCAATCCCAAGAAAAAGGACTGATTTAAGAATATGAAGAATATCCTGAAAAAATCC
>DGUB01000096.1 GCA_002393815.1 Ruminococcus sp. UBA4321
GTATTTTCTGAAAAAATAAATTCCGAAGAGGTGACAGAAGTATGAGAAGAATTGCCGTTTGTCCCGGCAGTTTCGACCCGGTAACGCTCGGACATCTGGATATCATCACAAGAGCTTCCACGCTGTTTGACAAGGTCATTGTCCTGATTTCAACGAATGCCGCAAAAAATCAGGCTATCTTTTCCACGACCGAGCGCATGATGATGATTGCCGATGCAACCGCGCATCTGGATAATGTGGTGATTGATATTCTGGATGGTCTGCTTGTCGATTATGTCAAGCGTGTGCAGGCTGTCGCGATTGTCAAAGGTCTGCGTGCCGTCAGCGATTTTGAATATGAATTCCAGATGGCTCTGACTAATAAAGTTCTCTATGCCGGTGCGGAAACTGTCTTTCTGACAACCAGTCAGGAAAATATGTATTTAAGTTCCAGCGTTGTCAAACAGATTGCCTATTTCGGCGGTGACATCAGTCCTTTTGTCCCGGCATGTATTCAGGAAGCCATTCAGAAAAGACTAAGCCAGCAAGGAGAGGAAAGATAACAAATGAGTATTGAAGAAATTCTGGACGATATGAACGAACTACTCGATAAAGCAAGTTCTGTGCCGTTTGCAGCGCATAAGCTGCTGATTGACGGCGAACGCCTGAGAGAGTTAATCGACGATGCAAAGCTGAATGTGCCGCAGGAGGTCAAACACGCCAAAATGGTGGAGTTCGACCGCGACAGAATCATCAAGGAAGCGGAAGCCAAAGCCGAGAAAATCATTCACGAGGCAGAAGAACGCGCCAAGGCAATTTTCGAGGAAGAAGCTATCGTCAAGGAAGCCAAGAAACGCGCCCTCGAAGCCGTTACCAAGGCAAAGAAGGAATCGGATGCCATCCGCGGTGCAACAGATGATTATGTGACAGGACGCTTTCAGGAAGTGGAGACTTATTTCAGTCAGGCATTGCAGGACGTTACGAGCCGCAAAAAAAAGTTTGAACAGCTGACACAGAAAAAAACAGACAAGAAACCGAAAAAATAATTTATTTTTTAAAGTTTGTTCATAATCAGTTCATATTTTTATGTTAAAATATTAAAAAATAAGAACAGAAACTGACAGCGCAAAGGAGCGTATCTCTTAATCAGGGGAGGTTTGCTCTTTTGCGCTTTTTATTTTCAGAATCAGGAGGATTTTTATGGATGCCATTGACCAGAAATTAATTTCTATTTTACAGCAGAACGCCAGAATGCCGCTGAAAGCCATTGCCGCGCAGGTGTTCCTGTCCGCGCCGGCGGTTTCGGCGAGAATCGAGAAACTGGAAGCACAGCACCTGATACAGGGCTATCATGCCGAAATCGACCAGCAAAAACTGGGGTTTCATATTACAGCGTTCATCAGTCTGGAACTGAGCGCACGGCAGAAACCGGAGTTTTATCCTTTTATCGCGGAATGTCCGAACGTTCTGGAATGCAACTGTGTGACCGGGAATTATTCCATGCTGATTAAGGTAGCGTTCCACAGTACACAGGAACTTGACCAGTTTATCGGACAGTTACAGCATTTCGGGAACACTTCGACGCAGATTGTATTTTCGACACCTGTGCCGCATCGGGATGTTGTCATTTCTCCGGAAGATGAATAATTTTAAATTATTTTATCATAAGAGTGACGGGGTGACGGGGCTATACTATCCTACGCATAAGAAAATAAAAAATCTATTTTATAAAGAGTATATAGTGCTTCCGTCACCCCCGTCACCTTTTATTTCAGAATAAATTAAATTTATGATTTGGATTTCCGTTTTGTTCCGGCAAGAGGTGAATTCTGCATGGCTTCGCGTTCAGCAGTCTCGCCCAGATGCGTATATATCTGCGTAGTAGCAATGCTTTCATGACCAAGAATGCTTTTCAGGGTCAGAATATCCGTTCCGCCCTGCTGATACATCAGCGTTGCGGCGGTATGCCGGAGTTTATGTGTGGAAAGTCCGCGCCCGGAAAGCCCGGCTTCTTTCAGGGAATCTTCTACAATCTGCTGAACGCGCCGGCGGCTGATGCGCTTTTTCTGATTGCTCAGAAACAAGGCAGGTTCCGGCGTTTCGATTCCGCGCCGGACAGTCAGATATTCTTCCAGAGCCGTGAGGCAGGCAGCGTTCAGATAAATGATTCGTTCTTTACTGCCTTTGCCGATGATTCTCATTTTTTCTTCCATCATGTCCAGAGAGGAAAGATTCAGCGCGACCAGTTCGCTCAGACGCAGTCCGCAGTTCAGAAATAAGGTCAGAATACAGTAATCCCGTATTTTTACCGGGTTTTCGGAATCCGCCTTGGTTTCCAGCAGGTCTATGCTTTCATTGAGATTCAGATATTTCGGCAGAGCATTCCGCGGACTGGAAATCTCCAGATTTTCTGTCGGGTTATGGTCGAGCAGATTCGCCTGAGTCGTCAGATAATGAAAGAAACTTCGCAGAGAAGAACCCTTCCGGCAGCGGATGCGCCCTTTGTTCGCGCACTCCGAAGCCAGAAAGTTATAATATTTGTAGATGTCCCGGAGCGTAATCTTCCGCAGGTCGTCCGGGGTCATATCCTGAATTTCTGTTTCGGTCAGCATTTCCGCCGTGATTCGAGTATTTCCGGCTCTGCTGAGAAGATAAAATCTTAAAAACTGCCGGATATCCTGATAATAGCCTGTTACCGTACTGTCAGCCAAACCTTTGACAACGGACAGATGTGTGATATATTCGTTCAGAAATACCGGATTTTCATCATTTTGTATTTTCATGTATTTCACTCCAATCCTGATAATATATTTATTATAGCACAAATCCGGAAAAACGGCAATGCTTTTCCGGATTTTTTTGATTTGACAAATCTGTCATGATGTGCTATAATAAAGAGACAACAGGAGGAATGTTATGAAATATCAGTTTATTTTATCTGTGACAGCAGTCTGTGTGATACTGACAGGATGCGCCGGGCAGGAAACAAGAGTTCCCGTTCCCGTGCCGGAAACTACTGCACCCGTCACCGAAATACAGCCCGTGACCGAACCGGAAACCCTTCCGGAAACAGAAACCCTTCCGGAAACAGAAACCGTTCCGGCAGAGCCTTCCAGTCCGGAAGGTATCACTGGTATCTGGAAAAATCAGGAAAGCGGTGACTGTATCTGGTTCCGCGAGGACGGCGGTTATGTCGTTCTTGATTATGCCGGAATCTTTCCGGATGATATCGGCATCGAACGGACTGACGACAGCCTGACACTCACCATCGGCGGAAATCTGCATACGCTTTCACCGGTCGGAACGCATCTTTTTGATACACTCGACGGTCTGTATGATGTCGCTGAACAGAATTATCAGATATTCATCGCCGGAAATATGGTGTTTCTCTATACAGATGCCGGAATTTCCTATCAATATAACGGCGAACTGCTGACGCTGACCGGACAGGAAGCGGCTTCCTGTATCATCAGCGGCGATACTATGCAGTATTTGCAGAATACATTCAACAGATATCATGACTTGGATGATTTTTTATTAAATAATCAGGAGGAATAAAAATGGAATACTGGGATATTTACGACAAGGACAGAAATCTCACCGGAAGAACCATGCAGAGAAACGACTTCACCATGAAAGACGGGGACTATCATCTGACTGTACTCGGCGTGATATGCCGTCCGGACGGGAAATTCTTAATCACACAGCGCGCACTTGATAAGCACTGGGCTCCCGGATGGTGGGAAGTCTCCGGCGGCGGCGTGATGGCTGGAGAAACTTCCGAACATGCCGTTATCCGCGAACTGCTCGAAGAAACCGGACTGGATGTCTCCAATGCCGAGGGCGGCTATCAGTTCAGCTATCACAGGGAATCCCCCGGCGATAACTATTTTGTCGATATCTATAAATTTATTCTCGATTTCGACGAAAGTCAGGTCACCCCTCAGCTCGCCGAAATGCAGGGCTATATGCTCGCCGACAAAGCGCAGATTGAAGCATTCGCAGAACAGGGAATCTTCCTGCATTATGATAGTATCAAGCAGGTTTTTGAATAAAAAACTACTTGACAAATCCGGAAAAATATGCTATACTGATATCCGGAAAATAAAATATCACATTAGGGGAGCTTTCAAAGGCTGAGAGGAAATCTGGTTTCGACCCTTTACCTGATACGGATAATGCCGTCGCAGGGAAATGTTCAGAATTTTTGCGCTTTTATAGCGCGTTGTCCTCTTTGGCTTTGTGCTTCCGCAAATCAAGGAGGATTTTTTATGTCACAGCATGACAAAATTGTTCGTTTGACCGCGAGCGGCATCATGATTGCGCTTTCGACCGTATTAAGCATGATTACGCTCATCAGAATGCCGCAGGGCGGTGCGCTGACCCCGTGCAGTATGCTTCCGGTCTGTATGATTTCGATTATCTACGGGGTGAAATGGGGGCTCGGAACAGGGTTTGCCTATTCGCTCGTACAGCTTGCGATTGACCTGTCTGCGGCTCTGAGCTGGGGACTTTCCGCGACAGCGTTAGCTGTCAGCTTCGTATTTGACTATATTGTCGCCTTTACGGTGCTTGGTCTTGCCGGAATCTTCCGGAATCAGCCGAAATGGGGCATCGGGGCAGGCATCACAATCGTATTTCTTCTGAAATATGCGTCACATGTCTTTTCCGGCGCGGTCGCGTTCGGACAGTTCATGCCGGAAGATTTCAATAATATCTGGGTATATTCTTTCGCGTATAATACTTACATGCTCCCGGAACTGATTCCGACAGTGATTATCGCGTATGCGCTCTGCAAAGTGCCTTCTCTGGCAAAACTCAAAGCCGCATGATATATGGCAAGCCGCCTGAATTTTTTCAGAACGGCTTGCTTTTTTTGTAAAAATATGCTATAATAAGTAAAATCATATTTTCAGGAGGTCGATTTTTATGAATGGACACGAACAGGAAAGATTATACGGCAGATTACAGGAGATTGTCTCGGAAGCTAAAGACATGGTATTCTTCGGCGGCGCAGGCGTTTCGACGGAAAGCGGCATTCCGGATTTCCGGAGCGTGGACGGGCTTTACAGTCAGAAGTATCATAATATTATGCCGGAAGAAATTATCAGTCACAGCTATTTCGTCCGCCATACTGCGGAATTCTATGAATTCTACCGGGATAAGATGCTCTGTCTGGATGCCAAGCCCAATGCCGCTCATAAAAAACTCGCTGAATGGGAACAGAGAGGCATTCTCAAAGCCGTTATCACGCAGAATATTGACGGTCTGCATCAGCTTGCCGGAAGTCAGAACGTCTATGAACTGCACGGAAGCGTTCACCGGAATTACTGTCAGAAATGCGGAAAGTTCTTCGATGCGAAATATATTCTGGATTCTTCCGGCGTTCCGGAATGCGACTGCGGCGGCGTTATCAAGCCGGATGTCGTGCTTTATGAAGAAGGTCTGGATAATCAGATTATCGAAAAGGCTGTAGAGGCTATCCGGAAAGCAGATGTTCTCATCATCGGCGGTACGTCGCTGAACGTCTATCCGGCAGCTGGATTTATCCGGTATTTCCACGGAAAGCACCTGATTATTATTAATCGCGATGCCACTCCGGCGGATTCTATGGCAGAACTATGCATTCATGACAAAATCGGAGAAGTCTTTTCAGTTCTTGATTAATTTTTTAAATAGTTCGGCAATCTGTTCTTTCGTGGCAAGATTTTCCGAAAAGGCACTCGCACTCCCGGCGGAAATGCCCAGATACAGAGCCTGTAAGGGATTCTTCGATTTTTCATAAGCCGCTAAGAATCCGGCAAGCATGGAATCTCCTGCACCTGTCGAGCTGATGACATTCCCCCGGAATGCCGCCTGCTGATAGACTTCGCCGTCTTCGCAGACGAGTACTGCACCCTTTTCCGCCATCGAGACAAGAATATTTTTCGCGCCCCATTCCTGAAGCTTCTGCGCATAGCGGACGGCTTCGGACGGGCGGTGAAGCTTCACGCCGAATAATTCACCAAGTTCATGATGATTCGGCTTAATCAGAAACGGATGATACGCAAGGGCTTTTTTCAGCAAATCGCCGGAAGCATCCACCGCAAACCGGATATTCTTTTCCTGATATTTCTGCATGATATCGCAGTAAATCGAATCCGGAAGAGAATCCGGAATGCTCCCGGCTAATACGAGAGTATCACCTTCCTGCATGTTGTCGAGTTTCTGCCACAGCTGATTCATGGAATCTTCGTCGATTGCCGCGCCTCTGCCGTTGATTTCGGTTTCTTCCTGCGCGATAAGCTTGACATTAATCCGGGTATTGCCTTCTGGAAGCATGATAAAATCCTGTGGAACGCCGGACTGCTTCATCAGGAGAGAGACCGCTGCGCCGGTGAATCCGGCAAGAAAGCCGAGGGCGGTTGTTTCGATTCCGAGGTGATGCAGAACCGTCGAGACATTGATGCCCTTTCCGCCGGCGAAAATATTCTCTTTCCGGGAGCGGTTGACTTGTCCGGTTTGATAGTCCGGCACGGTCACGCGGTAATCCAGTGCCGGATTTAACGTCAGTGTATAAATCATAAGTTATCAAAATCCTTTCAGAGTAATAATTCTATTATAGCATATTTTTTTTCGTTTGTCACTAGCTTTTCTGAAATTTTTATGAACACGCTTGACAAGCATGGAAAATTATGTTATAATGTAAAAAATATTTTTTGGAAAGGACTTGACAAAAATGTGCAGACATGATATACTTATGACAGCACAGCACAGCACAGCACAGCACAGCACAGCACAGCACAGCACAGCACAGCACAGCACAGGCGTTAACTGCGTAAACTGGGCTTTTTTGTCATACCTTAAATTCAATAAAGTAATTCCGCACAGAGGATAATTTCATGTTATCTTCTGTGCGTTTGTTTTTTCAGAAAGGAGTTTTTTGTATGAAAATGAGAAAAATTGTATCGGGCGTGACGGCACTGGTTCTGGTGTGCGGCTGTGTGCCGATTGCATCTGTTCCGGCAGTGAAAGAATCGCTTTCCCTGACGGCGCAGGCGGCAGACTACACAGAATATACTGACGGCGATTTGACATATTATCTTTATGAGGATTATGCTGTTGTCGGAGAATGCGATACTTCCGCGACGGCAGCAAAGATTTCCGCCGAAGTGCAGGGCTTGCCTGTGACAGTAATCGGAGATTTTGCTTTTTTAAACTGTAAAGACTTGGTGACTGTCACAATTCCGGAAAGCGTTACTTCTATCGGATATTGTGCATTTTCCGGCTGTTCTTCTATGGTGACAGTTAAAATTCCGGATTCTGTAACGAATATGGGAGAACAAGCATTTTCTTATTGTACTGGATTAAGCCGTTTTGCGTTCCCATCTGGGATGGAAACCATTCCCAAAGAAGTACTTTCTTGTTGCAGAAGCCTTGTCAGTGTTTCTATTCCTGACACGGTGACTACAATTGAAGCACAAGCTTTTTATGGCTGTAAAGCACTGCCGTCTGTTACAATTCCCGAAGGCGTGACGGTAATAAAAGGCGAAGGATTCGGCAATGCTTCTCCGGACGGTGCATTTGCAGAATGCTCTGCTTTAACAAGCGTGTCACTTCCGTCAACATTGACGTTAATCGGGAAAAACACATTTCATGGCTGTACCAATCTGACAAAGATAACAATCCCGGAAAATGTAACTACAATAGAAGATTATGCATTTATGGACTGTACCCAGCTGAAAAGTATTGCACTTCCGGAAAATCTCGCTTCTATTGGTGAAGCTGCTTTTAGTAACTGTGCCGCTTTGACTGATATTATACTGCCTTCAAAGTTGGAAAGTCTGGGAGATGGTGCTTTTGATGAATGCACAAAACTTTCTGAAATTGTCATTCCGGATACAATTACTGCAATAGAAAGCAGAACATTTTCCAAGTGTGTGGCACTGAAAAATATTACGATTCCGGAAAGTGTTGTTTCTATTGGAGACTCAGCATTTTATGACTGTACTTCACTTGTCACAATTGCTATTCCGGATTCTGTTGGTGTGATTGGACAATCTGCTTTTTACGGATGTACTAGTCTGACTGATTTTACATTTCCAGATGGCATTACTAAAATTTCAAAAGAAACATTGAAAAGCTGTACTGCACTTGTCAGTGTCAAAATTCCTGATACAGTGCTGACTATTGAAAAAGAAGCATTTTATGGCTGTAATTCTTTACCAAGTATTGTCATTCCGGAAGGCGTGCTCTCTATACAGGGGGATGGTTATGCATGGGCTTCTCCGGAAGGTGCTTTTGCAAGCTGTACAAATCTTTCAGATATTTCTTTACCTTCTTCGCTCACGTCTATTGGAAAGAATACATTTATTGGCTGTACCAATCTGACAGAAATCAAATTGCCTGAAAATCTTGTTACAATAGAAGATTATGCATTCATGGACTGCACACATCTTAAAAATATAGAATGGCCGGACAGTATCGCTAATATTGGAGAAGATGCATTTTATGGCTGTAAGAACTTGGAACACGTGATTCTGCCTGAAAATGTTGTCAGCGTGGGATATTCTGCATTTGCAGACTGTGAGAAGCTGAAAGGCATTTATATTCCGAATGAAGTCTGTGCCGTTAAGCTGAATGAAAGTACCATCAGTGATACAGCGATTATCTACGGACAGCCCGGCTCGACTGCCGAAGATTATGCAAAAGAGTATAGCCGCATTTTCGTGGATATCAATTCTGTCACGCCCGTTTATCACGGTGATACTGATATGGACGGGAAAACCTCTGTACTGGATGCAGTTGCGCTCCAGAGATATCTGCTGAACGACGGCACAAAGCTTACTGACTGGAAAGCCGCTGACCTCACACAGGATAACATCATCAATATTTATGATTTGATTCTGCTCAAAAAGCTGATTCTGAATCAGTAAAAATTCCAGAAACTTCCAGTGATATTTGTTCCGCCATTGCTCATAATACTACTGCGGCGAGGAAATGCCGCAAACAACAACTACAATCAAACCAAAGGAGATTGAACTATGAGAGGCG
>DGUB01000111.1 GCA_002393815.1 Ruminococcus sp. UBA4321
TGGATTCTGCCGGAGAACACCGCTGTTTTGTCATTGCGGCATTGTTGATGCCGAGAAACAGGGATAAATATGCATGAATTTCTTCTTTATCCAATGTGGCATTGCAGCCCCTGATTTCATAGTGACTGTTCTGAAACAGCGAGTGCAGATTCAGAAATCTGTATCTTGATTTATAGCGGTCTGACCTGTATCTGCTGTCGCTGTGCTTATACCACAGTTCAGCAATGCCGTCCATTGTCTGTGGTCTTTTTTCGTTCAGTTCCTGTACGAAGTCCCGGTTGATTTTCTGACAGTACGGCTCACGGCATTCTGCCACATCCAGAGCCTGCCAGAAATAATTTTCCTTGCTCGAAAAGATATTCACAAGGTTCGTGACCTGCTGCGGCGTAAAGTCATCACCTGAAATGTGGATATGCAGTCCGGCTCGGAATTCTGCTCCGGTCACAGCACCGGCTTGTTCCAGCTTTTCAGCGATTTCCTGCAAAACAGGAATATCTTTATATTTCAGAACAGGGGTGCAGAGTTCCACGCCGTAATCCTCATTTTCAGTCAGTTCGCAGTTTTCGTCACAGCGTGTCATGCTCTTATCAAACATGATTCGCCATTTTCTTTCCTGCTTATCAATTATCTGATAATGGTCACGCCCCTTGCTGCTCGACCGCCGGTACAGTTTTCCGTCAAGCACTTTCTGAATCACTTCAGCGGCTTTCTTTCTGGTGATTCCGGTCATCTCGATTTCAACACCGAAATTTCTGGTATAGATGCCGCTGTAATCTCCTGCCAAATTCTGCACCTCCCATCCTCTACATAGTCATATCCGGACTTTCTCTCTCATAGAATCCGTCGGCATCACACCTGTCCGTCAGGTCAAACAGGACTGCCGACAACTGTTCATCGAAATCGAACTCATACTCCTTTTCAAATGCCCAAGCTTCTGTGACGATTTTCAGCGGGTCTTTGAACTGCATCAGATAGGCGATTTCCCGTTCGTCTGCCGTTTTCGCAAGAATTTCGGCTATCTGCCCCATAGCCCATATCTGATAGGCACTGCGTATCAGGTCTTCCTGCGGCTGTCTGCGCCATTCTGCGGTATGTTCCGCATAATTCTGCTCTATTTTCTTCCTGAATTTCTCTTTCAGTTCCTGATTCATCCGCGTCACCCCCCAACAAAAAACAGCCTGCCGGAGCAGACTGTTATGTAAAATTATTTTTTGTCGATTTCCACATTGGTTTCATAACCGCCTTTGAAAATCACCTGAATATGTGTTTTGTCGATTACTCTGACGCATTCCAGAAGATGCCGTACTGTCACATCATCAAATTCTTTCATGGCAAAATTTTCGGCTGTTATCTCCGAAAATGCCGCATCAATCTGTTTCTGAACGGTATCATCGGCAGTATTCTGTGCTTTCAGAATTTTTAGTGTTTCCTGAATTGTTTCTTCTTCATCGTGCAGTTTCCGGAATTCTTCATCCAGAAAATCACTGTCGACCGCACCGCCAACAATCAAGTCTATCATATTCTGTCGTGCTTCATCAATTTCGGCAAGCCGTTTTTCTGCTGCGGAAATTTCGCCGTCTGCCTGTCCGGTCAGGATGGTTTTTGTTCCCGCTTTCAGGATTCCGGCAATTTCCCCGGCACAGCCGTGATAGTCGTTGATCGCCTGAATTATCCCTCTGTGAAGCGGTTCTTCGTGAATCGCCGGAGAATTCTTGCAGTAGCGGTTTCCGTGGTCAAGGCGGCTGATGCACCGCCAGACAATTGCTTTTCTGCCGTGAACATTCCATGTCACCCGTCGGTAAGGCGTTCCGCATTCTCCGCAGACCATGAGTTCCGTCAGTGCATACTTGCTTGAATATCTGCCCTGCTCGGTCACACATCTGTCGCTGATTCGCCGTTTGGCAGTCCTGCGCTTCATCTCCTGCTGAACCAGATTGAATGTGTTCCTGTCGATAATCGCCGGATGACAGTCCGATACATAATACATTGTCCGTTCGCCGTGATTTTTCATCACTTTATGAGAAAGGCAGTCTGCCGTGTAAGTTTTCTGAAGCAGGGCATCTCCGGCATATTTCTCATTCTTGAGCATCCGCAGAACAATATCGTGTCGCCATTCCGGTTTCCCCTGTTTATTGGGAATTTTGTTTTCTGTCAGGTAGTCCGAAATACTCTGCACAGACATGCCGTCAAGATACAGTCGGAATATCAGACGGACTGTTTCGGCTTCTTCCGGTATGATTTTGGGATTTCCGTCTGCGCCTTTCCGGTAGCCGAGCCACATTCTGTAATTATACCGGACTTTGCCCTCTTTGAAGGACATCTGCACACCAAGCGATATATTTTTACTGATTGATTCCGATTCTGCCTGCGCGAAACTGCTGTGCAGAGCCAGTAAAAATTCCCCATTCACAGTATCGTAGATACAATATAAAATCTGAGATTACAGGGGGGTGCAAGGGGGTGCATAAACAAACGATAGCTTTTTATACCTAAAAATAGACAAAAAAAGAACCCTGCCGCAAACGGCAGAGTCCTGAAAAAGTCATATTTCATTTAAC
>DGUB01000002.1:0-7596 GCA_002393815.1 Ruminococcus sp. UBA4321
TGATTGCACAGGAAAATTATGATATCCGCGGGGCAGGGTACACCGCTCTGCATACTGTCCGGATGATGTTCCCGGATGCCGAAAATCTTCAGGATTTCGTCCGGATTATGGAACAGGCTCTTGAACTGGCGGAATCGACAGAAATGCCGGAAAAGGCAATTATGCGTCTTGGAGAAGGCTGGGTCGGTGAAGAAGCCCTCGCGATTGCCGTCTACTGTGCGGAAAAATTTGAGGATGATTTCGATATGTGCATCCGGACAGCTGTCAATCATAACGGGGACAGCGATTCCACGGGCGCGATTGCCGGAAATCTGCTCGGTGCGAAACTCGGACTTTCCGGCATTCCGGAAAAGTATCAGAAAAATCTGGAATTATATGATTTACTGATTACCATTGCAGATAAACTTTATCAGAAAGGATAATTTGATTTTATGAAAAAAGTGTTGGACTGGCAGCATTATCTTGATACAGCGGCGCAGGCTGTCGCCGAAGGCATTGTCATGCTGGAAAATAAAAATCAGGCTCTGCCGCTGGATAAGAGTAAAGAAATCGCGCTGTTCGGAAGAATTCAGCTGCATTATTACAAATCCGGAACGGGTTCGGGCGGCATGGTGAATGTATCGCATGTAGTCAGCGTTCCGGAAGGACTCAGAAATGCCGGAATCAGAATCAATCAGAAGCTTTCTGACAGTTATCAGGCATGGGATGAACAGCATCCCTATGACCTCGGCGGCGGCTGGAGCGGTGAACCATGGTCACAGAAGGAAATGCCCCTTGAAGATTCTCTCGTGAAAGAAATCGCGGAATCCTGCGAAACGGCTGTTATCCTTATCGGCAGAACCGCCGGGGAAGAACAGGATAACAGGCTCGAAAAGGGTTCGTATCTTCTCACGGACGAAGAAGAACAGATGCTTTTCCTCACCAGAAAATATTTTAAAAAGACTGTGATTCTGCTGAATACCGGAAATATTATCGACATGCATTTTATAGATAAGTATCAGCCGGATGCAGTTCTGTACATCTGGCACGGCGGCATGACAGGCGGAACAGGTACAGCAAAAGTGCTGACCGGAGAAATTTCCCCTTCCGGAAAACTTCCGGATACGATTGCCTATGAAATTTCGGATTATCCGTCTGATGCCAATTTCGGAAATCAGGACAGAAATTTCTATGCCGAAGATATTTATGTCGGCTACCGGTATTTTGAAACGTTTGAAGCTGCAAAGAAAAAAGTTCGTTATCCGTTCGGCTACGGTCTGAGTTATACCAGTTTTGAAATCAAATCCGGTGACTGGTTCGTCAACGAGAATGACGGTCAGATTTATCTTAATATTAAAGTAACGAATACCGGAAACTTCCCCGGAAAGGAAGTTGTTCAGATTTATTGTAAAGCTCCGGAAGGCAAGCTTGACAAGCCTGCAAGAGTTCTGACAGCTTACCAGAAAACAAAAGAACTCCGCGCCGGCGAAATACAGGAATTGACACTTCCGCTTGTTCCGCCCGTTTCTTATGACGACAAAAATGCAACGGAATTCCCGTTCTGCAACGTGCTAGAAGCCGGCATTTATGAATTCTATATCGGTTCGGATATCCGGAACGCTACAGCAGAAGCCTTTATTCAGATTCCGGAAACTGTTCCCAGTCCGCAGAAACGTCAGGCAATGGCACCTGTTGAAGCCTTTGACCGTATGACGAATCAGCCGAATCAATTTGAAGCTGTTCCCTTGCTGAATTATGATGAATCTGCAAGAATTCTGGAAAACCTGCCGGAAGAATTTCCGCATACAGAGAAAAAATCCGTTCTCGCGGATGTGCTTCATGAAAAAGTCACCATGCAGGAATTTATTGCACAGTTCTCCGATGAAGAACTTTGTCAGATAGTCCGCGGCGAAGGCATGGGAAGTCCACGCGTCACGCCCGGAACAGCTTCTGCATTCGGGGGCGTTTCCGATGTGCTGGAAGCTTACGGCATTCCTGCTGCCTGCTGTTCGGACGGACCTTCCGGAATGCGTCTTGACTGCGGCACAAAGGCATTCAGTCTGCCGATTGGTACGATGTTAGCTGCTACGTTCAACAGAGAGTTAATTACAGAACTCTTTACGGATGTCGGCATGGAGATGACGGCGAATCATGTCGATTGTCTGCTTGCGCCGGGCATGAACATTCACCGTCACCCCCTGAACGGCAGAAATTTTGAATACTTCTCCGAAGACCCTCTCTTAACCGGAACAATCGCTTCTGCCGAACTTGACGGACTTCATAAATCCGGTGTGACCGGAACACTAAAGCATTTCTGCGGAAACAATCAGGAGACAAACCGTCATTTTCTGAATTCTGTGATATCAGAAAGAGCTTTAAGAGAAATCTATTTAAGAGGGTTTGAAATCGCCGTGAAAGAAGGTCATGCAAAATCCATTATGACGACTTACGGGGCAGTCAACGGCATCTGGACAGCCTGCAATTATGATTTGTGTACCGAAATTCTCAGAAAAGAATGGGGATTTACAGGCTTTACCATGACGGACTGGTGGGCGAACCTCAACCAGAACCGTCAGACTCCGGATAAAACACAGTTCGCGGCGATGGTTCGCGCTCAGAATGATGTCTATATGGTCTGCGCGGACTGTGTGAATCATGAAGATAATCTTCTGGAATCTCTGCAAAACGGCTCTCTGACACGCGCCGAACTCCAGAGAAATGCCGCGAATCTCTGCAATTTTATCATGCATACCAATGCGATGAAGCGTCTGCTCGGTGAAGCAGATGAAATCGAAATTATCAATCGTCCGGAAGAAGAAATTTCCGATTCCGCACCAGTGACATTCTATGACGCAGATGAGAATTTTATACTGAATCTGGAAGGAATTTCCGCACAGAAGAATACAGATTACAGTTTTGCTCTGAACCTGAAAACGCCTGGCTGGTATGAAGTGATTCTGACGGCATCTAGCACACAGGGAGAACTTGCACAGATGGCAGTCACTCTTTTCAGTATGGGAACGGCAAGCGGCACATTCACATGGAACGGTACGGACGGAAAACCTGTTTCATTCAGCAGACAAGTTCCGCTGTTCTCGAAGTTCACGGCAATGCGCCTGCATTTTGCACAGAACGGACTGGATATGCACAGCATTCAGTTCCGGCTGATTTCGGATAAAATTGACGCGGCAGAAATCGCCGAACAACAAGGAGGAAACAATTCATGAAAAGAAAATTAAGTTTATTTCTGCTGATTCCGCTGATGGGGGCTATGCTTGGCGGATGTGCATCCGGCGGCGGAAACAGCAGTTCCGAATTCGATAACGGCAAAATGCGTTCTGATTTTACGGCTATGACCTGCGCGAAAGAAATGGGGGTTGGCATTAATTTAGGGAATACGTTCGAGGCTTACTGGGAGGACAAAGGCAGAGAATTCACCGGCGCACAGACCATCGGAGACAATACCCCTCAGAATTATGAAACCTGCTGGGGGGCGGTTGTCACGACGCCAGAATGCATCGACGGCATGAAAGCCGCCGGATTCAATACTGTGCGGATTCCGGTCTACTGGGGCAACATGATGGAAAATGACGGAGAATTCACCATCAATCCCGATTATATCGCCCGTGTGAAAGAAATCGTGGATGACTGCCGCCGGAATGATATGTATGTGGTTATCAATATTCATCATTATGATGAATTCTTAATCAAGCATTTCGAGAAAGAAGAAGTCCTGAAAGCTTCCGCGCATCTCTGGGAACAGATTGCGGATTATTTCAAGGATTACTCTGATTATCTGGTATTCGAGGGCTATAACGAAGCACTCGGCACGCCGAAAGAAGAAAACGGCTGGGCGGAACGTTCCGATGAAGCTTATTCCTATGTCAATGACATGAATCAGGTCTTTGTTGATACCGTCCGGAAATCCGGCGGAAACAATGCCGAAAGAATCCTGATTGCTTCGGGCTACTGGACGAATATCGACAATACTACAAACGAAAATTTCAAGATGCCGACAGATTCTGCATCTGACAAGATGATGGTTTCCGTACATTATATCGACAATGCCATGTACTGGACGAATCAGGTCGGCGGTACAAACTGGATTGATTACAGCACCAGTCAGTGCGAACTGCTGAAAAACCGCTTCACAGCGGAAAATATTCCGGTATTCGTCGGCGAATGCACTTCTATCTATACAGCCGACCATGTGACAAAACACAATCCGCAGTATACAGAATCTTCCGAGATTACAGAGTATATCCTCGATATGGCTGCCGATTACGGTTTTGTGCCTGTGTTATGGGATGTCAATGACAATTTTTATTCCAGAACAGAAAATAAAATCAAATCTGCTTCTGACCAGACTGTCATTACAGAAGTCGCCGGGAGAATTGCAAAATGATAGGACTCAAAGACCGTGCGTATTATAATGAGGATATCTATTTCGCGAATATTCCGGAACAAACAGAATCCATCGGAAAAGCAGCGTTCTCGGAATGCCATAATCTCCAAAGCGTTCAGATGCCCGAAAATCTGAAAGAAATCGGCATGAGTGCTTTCTATAACTGCCGCAGTCTGAGAAGCATTTCGATTCCGAAACAGGTAAGAACTATCGGCAGACATGCTTTTCATGGCTGCAATGCTCTGGAAGAATTTGCGGTCAGTGAAGAAAATGCCTGGTTTTCCGGTCATGATGGTATGCTGTTCAACAAGAGCGGAGAAACACTGCTTGCCGTTCCCTATGGCAGATACGGCAGTCTGACGGAAATTACTGTTCCGCCGGGAGTCATCCGCATTGGCAAATGGGCATTCCTTGAATTCAAAAACCTGGAAAAAGTGATTCTGCCGGAAGGTCTGGAAGAAATCCAGTCAGGCGCATTCAGTGAATGCACTAAACTGACAGAAGTTACATTTCCGGAAAGTCTGCGTTCTCTCGGAGGTTCTGCCTTTTATGACTGCAATATCAAGAAGATTAGCATTCCTGACAGTGTCACGAGCATCGGAGAATATGTATTTTCAAGAAATATATATGACAGTCTGGAATACCGGGGAGTGATTATTCATTCTATAAAACAGGAAGGCGTGTTCGGAGAGTATCACAGTTGTGAAGATATTGACAGCATCTTCCGGCTGATTGACAGCGGTAATTTTTCCGTTTCGCTCAAGGATGAAACAAAATACAGTATTATCTCGCAGATATTGGGAAAAGAAAAATATCATGAATTTTTCAGGAGACATATCGGTTCTGTCATACAGTTTCTGATTGATAACAATCGTCCGGAAGAGGTGCAGAAGCTGATTCATGCCGGAGATTTTCTGAATGCAGATAATATTGATGAAATTATCCGCTGTGCTATCGAAAAGGAAAGCTATGACATTCAGTTGATGCTGACAGAATACAAGAGAAAATATATCGGCTACCGGGATATTACGGAAGTCCTGAAATTATAATCAGCAAAACCGCTGTGATTCGCACCACAGCGGTTTTGCTTTTTACTTAACCGGACAATTTTCTGCTTTCAGCAGACCGACAATCAGTTTCATAATGTTCAGAGAGTCAGAAGAATCCGGCTTGCTGTTTTGATTGATATCAGCATTTGCCAGAGCTTCGGCGGAAAGCTTTTCTTTTCCGAGAATGGCTCTGTTCAGGGTGATGACATCCAGAATATCCACTTTTCCGGAGCAGTCAGCGTCGCCCCATACGGGAGCGGAAGCGGTTTCACTGCCTTCGGGAGGCGTACCCCAGACAAGCTGATTATCCACATACATGGTGACAGCATCTGTAAATTCGGGAGCTTCGTTCAGTTCCTTGCCGATTTCCTTTGCGGTTCTGATACCCTGACGGCTGTAATCGTTGGCAGAATCCCAGATAAATGTATATTCAGAATTCTGTGTCGTATCCATCAGCGCGAACTGTACCTGCAAATCTCCGTAGAACTGATAATTTTTCCAGGTCATTTCGAGATAGCAGTTTCCGTTATCATCATACTGTACAAGATTGTAATCGACAACATATTTTCCGTCAGTACTGGATTTCATTTCGTCATAGTCCGGGCGGATTTCGATATTGTCCAGAGTCTGTCCGTTTTTGAGCAGTTCTGAAATATTGAAATAATATCTGACTTTGACATCATCCAGATAGCGCGGCGGCTGAGAGGAAAGGTTTGCAATTTCAATCAGCACCTGTGTTGCCATGTTGTCTTCCTGACCGACAGCGGCTTTCAGGGTGAATTCCTGAATTTTGCCTTTCATGCTTTCTTCGGAAGGGGGGAAGTTTTCTTCGGGCTTGTCGCCTGCGGCTTTGCCGTAATAGTTGTAAAGTCCGGCACATGCGCCGACGAATCCGGCGTTATAGTCGACGGCTACTTCGTTATAGATATAATCTTTGGTTTCATCGCGATGCCAGTCGTCTGCGTCAGGTCCTCCGACGAGTGCGCCCCAGAGAACATGCGTCTGGTCTGCGGGGTCGTCCATGTTGAGCGTTGTCGAACCGTGTGCGGCTCTGTGGTGAGGATGGCAGGCACCGTTTTCGAGGTCATAGCCGACAATATAGGAACGTCCCATCGGGTTATTGCCCATGATATATTCCATCTGTCCTTTTGCCCAGTCCGCGAAGGTCATATCTCCGGTTTCCTTGGCATAGACCATAGCTTCGAGCTGTGCGGCGGTGTCATATCTTGCCGAACCGTAATCGTTCAGCATAGCAAATCCGGCAGGGGTTTTCTTGAGCCATGCGCCGTCAGTTTCGGGAAGGTCTTTGATTTTATCCGCCGTGATGGTAGTATTCCAGACGGCATCATCCGTACCGAAATTCTTATGTGCAGTGACAGCGGCAGGCAGTCCGGTCGCTTTAGCAGCATCTTCGGGGGTCATGCCGCTCCAGAATTCGAGATTCCAGCGGAAAATGTACCAGTCTCTTGAACAGTTCGTAATCGGCGCGAGTTTCGCGAACACGCCGCCCCAGACAGTATCCCAGCAATGAACCCAGATATTCTGCCAGCAGTTGCCGGTATCTTTGATGATTCTCTTGAGATAGCCTGTATAGGGATGTGCGCCCATATCACCAGTGACGGTTTCGTCTACATGAATGATATCATCAATATAGTCCCATTCTCCGGTGCATTCATAGAGCCAGACAGCCGCCCAGGCTAATTCATCATAGTCATAGCTGGAAGTGTAGAAGCCGCCGTCATAGCCGAGAGAAGTGACAGTCAGGTCAGTATTTTCGCGGTCTTTGTTGATTTCGTCGGGATTTTCTTCCGAGGGGTCAGTATTTTCTTTTTCCTTGTCTTTCTGTTCCTGTGTCTTGACACCTTCGGAATGTGTCTTGACAGCGAATTCATAAAGCTTTAAGGCACCGTTCAGGCATTCTTCGGCGTATTCGGGTTCGGTATCTTTAAAGTTCAGATAGCTGACTGCCAGAGAAGCCGCCACGCCGGCGCACATATCGGAAGCCGGGGTTTCTTCGGTTGCGAAATAGGCAGGACGGGCGAAATCGAGAAGATTTTCGTTCTGGAGTTCGGGAGTCAGCCAGTAGTTGTGGTCGATATTGCCTTCGCCGACCTGATAGCAGAATGCTAAGACATCGCCGTTTTCGTCATAGTACAGGCATTT
>DGUB01000002.1:7706-28374 GCA_002393815.1 Ruminococcus sp. UBA4321
GCATCGACATAGGCATCACGGAATTCATAATAGCCCCAGCCGAGTGTGGAAGCCGCATAGCTTCCGGGGAGACAGAATTTTACGCAGTCGCCGGCATCGTGCATACCTCCGGCAACATCGATAGTGCCGTCACCGTCGGGGTCGAGAATGTCTTTGTGAGCGTCAATGAATTCCTGTGACAGGTTTGTGCCTTTTTTCTGGGCTGTCATGGGAATGAGCGGAACTTTGGCATCTTCAGTATGGCAGTCGCCGCGCCATTCCAGATTGCCACCTGTAATGCCGCCGCCGCATTTATTCGCATCGTAGAAATACAGCGATAATTGCAGAGCTTTGGCGAAATTGACATCAACAGGCTCGACGGTTTCCGGAAAGATTTTTTCTACCGGGTCTGCATCTGCGGCGGTAACGGGCAGAGCAGTAGTCAGCAGAACAGCCGCACCTGCCAGAGAAGCAAGCAGCCGTCTGCCGAAAGCGGAACGCTTCATAATAAAAGAACCTCCTTCAAAGTTTCCGGTCACTGTGATAATGTGTATAATTCTGTCAACAGTTGACCGACTGTAATATTCCTATAGTTCTATTGTAGTAGATTTTCAAGAAATTGTCAAGAGATTTTCACAAAAAATTATTTTTTTTAAATCTGACAAATTTCTTAAGATTTTTTCTTACTGCCTGTAATATGACAGAAGTATATTCCTGATTTTACTGTAAAATAAATACTAAAAGTATATTTTGAAAATATATTCCTGCGGACTTTGTGCATTTTGTATGATTTCTGTGAAAATTCAAAGAAAAAATCACAGATTTATAAAACTTTAAGGTTTCTTTAAGCTAAGGATTTTATAATATAACTGTAATCAGACAACGGATTAACAAAACATAAACAAATCCGAAACATTTTAAAAATCTGACAGGTGTATCCTGAAAACAACAAATTTACAGTAAAGGAGTTTTTATTATGGCAATCAGTACATTTATGAGAAAAGAACTCAAATACATGCTCGATATGAATCAGTATGAAGCACTGCTGGAAGAAATTCATAAATATATGAATCCCGATAAATTCTGCGTCGGCGGCAAGGACTACGGTATCTATAATCTGTATTATGATACACCGGATGACTACTTAATCCGGAATTCTCTGGAAAAGCCCTATTATAAAGAGAAAATCCGCCTGAGAAGCTACTACTCTCCGGCAAATCCCGACGATAAGGTTTTCCTGGAAATCAAAAAGAAGGTCAACGGCATTGTCACAAAAAGACGCGTGACGCTTACCCTCGCCGAATCGGATGCCTACATGCTCCACCGCCAGAAGCCGGTTGACATGAGCAAATACCTCCAGAAGCAGATTTTCAGCGAACTGGATGTGTTCATGAATACTTACAACGATATCAAGCCGAAACAGTATATCAGCTATCAGAGAAGCGCATTCTTCGGTAAGGAAGATTCCAACTTCCGTCTGACATTCGACCGTCAGCTGACCGAAAGAAGATATGACCTCTCGCTTGGTCTGCCGAGTTACGGCGCACAGATTATCGCGCCGAACCAGAGACTCATGGAAGTCAAGATTGTAGGTGCTATGCCCTTATGGCTCGCTGATGCCATGGCAAGACTGCAAATTCGCAGAATCAGCTTTTCCAAATACGGCACAGCCTACAAGAGATATATCCGCCAGAAACTCTATGCAGAAGGCAAGCTGAAACAGACAACTGCCTGCTCTCCGCTGAATCTGCACCCCGGAATTATCCAGTCCGCCAATAACGCTATGATGTACCAGAAAGGAAGTATGTAATTATGTTTAGTTCAATTATCTCTTATGATGAAATCACAGGTCTGACCGAAGTCGGATTCGGCACGTTTCTGATTGTTTTAGTTGCTTCGCTTGTTATCGGTTTCGGCATCAGTGCCGTATACATGCTCACGCACAAGAAAGAAGGTTTTGCCCAGAGTTACGCACTGACGCTGATTATGCTTCCCCCGATTGTAGCGGTTCTGCTCATGCTGATTGATACTGTAGCAGGCGGTCTGGCTCTTGCCGGTGTCTTCACGCTCACCAGATTCAGAAGCATCGCCGCCGACCCGAAGGATGTCTGCTATGTGTTCATGGCAATGGCTTGCGGTGTCATCGTTGGAAAAGGCTATATCGCCGTTGCAATTGCATTCTTCCTGGTGATGGCAATTGTTATGTATGTTCTTAACATGCTGAACTACGCCGCACCGAAAGCCAGTGACATGACCCTGAAAATCACTGTTCCGGAAGACCTCAACTATGAACATCTGTTCGATTCTATCCTGAACAAATATACTTCCAGCTGGAAACTCCGCAGAGTAAAAACCACAAACTTCGGTTCTCTGTTTGACTGCATCTACAGCATTCAGCTTCCCGACAATGTAGACCAGAAGAAATTCCTGGATGAACTCCGCACCTTGAACGGCAACATGACCATTCAGCTGACGCTGTTCCGCTACGAGGACAGAATTTACGAAAAATAATTCTTCATCTCTCTCAATTCCCGATAAAGCCGCCGGATGCCCTCCACGTCCGGTGGTTTTTAATTTTTACTTATTCAAGCATTGTTAATTAATGACTAAAATATGAATAAAATATGAAAAATCTTAATTTCATAAAATATTCATATTTATGGGGACAAAAAACGAAAAAATCAGAAAAAAGTGCATTTTAATAATATTATAAATCAGTTTTTCATGTTATTGTGTATTGAAACGCGGGCGAAAATCATGTAAAATAATAGAAACAGTTCAGTTTGTGACTGCTTTATACAGTAGTTCAAAGATGTCCCCCTCTCAAACGTTTTTGAAACAGAAAGCAGAAAATACAGACGGACTGTAGAAAAGTTAAATGTTTTGACTTTAGCGCAGTGAGAGTTTTCTCTCAGTCGAAAGATTTGATTTTTCATTACAGCTCGCAGTGCAGATGGATAACTATCCAAATTTTAAAGCTGTAAATAACATTTTACCTTCCTCTTTATGAAAGCGTCCGGCAATTAGGTCGGGCGTTTTTATTTTTCTCAAAAAAATCTGCAAAAATTTTTAATAAACCTCTTGACAAATTAAAAGTTCTGTGTTATAATAAAATCACAGTAAAAATTAATAATTCGGAATAAAAATTCAGAATTTTTATGAAAGGAGAATCATGCCTATGAAT
Organism: Ruminococcus sp. UBA4321; assembly: GCA_002393815.1. Lineage (GTDB taxonomy): Bacteria > Bacillota > Clostridia > Oscillospirales > Ruminococcaceae > UBA3855. The sequence continues at coordinate 10,870 of DGUB01000002.1, forward strand.
AAAAGCATTTACAGTCTGGTATTGTCGGATGACGTTGTCGCGAAGGTCGATGACCTTGCCTATCAGATGCACAGCAGCCGCTCCAATATTATCAACCAGATTCTTGCGGAACATTTTTCCTGCATTACGCCGGAAATGCGGATGCAGACTATCTTTTCCGGCATGGAATCCCTGATACAGCAGTTCCGCATTCTGGAACAGACTTCTGTCAACATGCGCGCACTGCAAAGTCAGCTGAATTATAAATACAAGCCGACAGTCCAGTATTCTGTAGAACTCTTCAAAACCCCGGAAGACAGCCGCGCCGGAAAACTCCGCATTCAGCTTCGCACACAGAACCAGACTCTCCTGATTTCTCTGGAACAGTTCTTCCGGCTGTGGATTCTGCTGGAACAGCAGTATCTGCATACAAAGGCAGAATATCAGCTTTCTCCCGGCAGACTGGAACGCTCACTTCAAAATCCCGATGCCGGAGAAACCGAATTCGGCGAACTGCTCGGCAGCTATGTCCGGCGGTTTGACCGCTATCTGAAAGCCTGGTTTGCCGGAACTTCTCCGCAGGAACTCGAAAACAGCTTCCGCGAAGAAGCACAGAATCTCACAAAAATCATTTAATCCCCGAAGGAGGCAATTTTTTATGAATGCTCAGAAATTCACCCAGAAATCTATGGAAGCGATTCAGAACGCCCAGAGCCTTGCGCTGTCCGCACAGAATATGCATATCGAACAGCTGCATCTGTTTCAGGCGTTAATCAGTCAGGACGGCGGCTTAATCGGTCAGCTGCTCCAGAAACTGAATGTCAATCTGAATCAGCTTCAGAATACAGTACAGACTGCCATCAACAATATGCCTGCCGTGACCGGAAGCGGTCGTCAGCCCGGACAAATCCTGATTTCTCAGGATGTGGATAAAGTTCTGAATCAGGCAGAACAGCAGGCTTCCAAAATGAAAGACGAATATGTTTCTGTCGAACATATCTTTCTGGCTCTGCTCGAAAGTCCGGACAATGACCTGAAAAAAATTCTGAATCAGTATGCGATTGATAAAAATCAGTTTTTACAGGTTCTCATGCAGGTGCGCGGCAATACCAGAGTCACCAGCGAAAACCCCGAAGAAACTTACGATGTTCTCAAAAAATACGGTCAGGACTTGACCGACCTCGCAAGACAAAGCAAGCTCGACCCCGTTATCGGCAGAGACAGCGAAATCCGGAACGTTATCCGGATTCTGTCCAGAAAATCCAAGAACAATCCGGTGCTGATTGGTGAACCCGGTGTCGGTAAAACTGCCATCGCGGAAGGACTTGCCCTGCGTATCGTCCGCGGAGACGTTCCCGACAGCCTCAGAGAAAGAACTATCTTCTCTCTGGATTTGGGCGCACTCATCGCCGGCGCAAAGTACCGCGGCGAATTTGAAGAACGTCTCAAAGCCGTCCTGAACGAAATCAAGAAAAGTGAAGGTCAGATTATTCTGTTCATCGATGAACTGCATACTATCGTCGGCGCAGGCAAGACTGACGGCGCAATGGATGCCGGAAATCTTTTAAAACCTATGCTTGCCAGAGGGGAACTCCACTGCATCGGCGCGACAACACTCAACGAATATCGTCAGTATATCGAAAAAGACCAAGCTCTCGAACGGCGTTTCCAGCCTGTACTCGTTCCTGAACCGACTGTTGAAGATACTGTCTCTATCCTCCGCGGTCTGAAAGAACGCTATGAAGTTTTCCACGGCGTGAAAATCCATGATGCCGCTCTGCTCGCCGCCGCGACGCTCTCTGACAGATATATCTCCGACAGATTCCTTCCCGATAAGGCTATCGACCTCGTAGACGAAGCCTGCGCCATGATTCGTACCGAGATGGATTCCATGCCGCAGGAACTCGATGATATCTCCCGTCACATGATTCGCCTCGAAATCGAAGAAACTGCCCTCAAAAAAGAAACCGATAAACTCTCTCAGGAACACTTGCAGGAAATTCAGAAAGAACTTGCAGACCTCAAAGAAAAATTCAATGAGATGAAAGCACGCTGGGAAAACGAAAAATCCAGTATCTCCAGAGTGCAGAAACTCCGCGAAGAAATCGAACAGGTCAGCGCGGAAATGGAACGCGCCGAACGCACCTATGACCTCAACCGCGCCGCCGAACTCAAATACGGCAAACTTCCTGAACTCCGGAAAGAACTCGCCGAACAGGAGAAAATTGCTTCCGAATCCGGTACACAGCAGAGTCTGCTCCGTGATGAAGTCACTGCCGAAGAAATCGCGAAAATCATCTGCCGCTGGACAGGAATTCCGGTTTCCAAACTTATGGAAGGCGAACGCGAAAAGCTTCTCCGGATGGAAGATATTCTGCATCAGCGTGTTATCGGTCAGGATGAAGCCGTGACAAAAGTCAGCGAAGCCATTCTCCGTTCCCGTGCAGGCATCCAGAACCCGAACAAGCCCCTCGGTTCGTTCCTGTTCCTGGGACCCACCGGTGTCGGCAAAACCGAACTTGCCAAGGCTCTGGCACAAGCTCTGTTCGATGATGAAAACAATATGGTCAGAATCGACATGAGCGAATATATGGAAAAATTTAGTGTCAGCCGTTTGATTGGTGCGCCTCCCGGATATGTTGGCTATGAAGAAGGCGGTCAGCTGACCGAAGCCGTCCGCAGAAAGCCTTATTCCGTCGTGCTTCTGGACGAAGTCGAAAAGGCTCACCCGGATGTGTTCAATCTGCTTCTGCAAGTTCTCGACGATGGCAGAATTACCGATTCTCAGGGCAGAACCGTCGATTTCAAGAATACTATCCTGATTCTGACTTCCAATCTCGGTTCACCGTTTATCTTAGAGGGTATGCAGGAGAACGGCGAAATCTCCGAAGATGCCAAGAATCAGGTCAACAAGCTTCTGCGTCAGCAGTTCCGTCCGGAATTCCTGAACCGTCTGGATGAGATTGTCTTCTACAAGCCTCTGCTCCGTGAACAGATTTTCAGTATTGTGGATTTACAGCTGAAAGACCTGAAACGCCGTCTGTCCGACAAGCAGCTTGATGTGGAAATTACAGAAGCTGCCCGGAATGCCGTTGTCGATAACAGTTATGATGTCAGCTTCGGTGCGCGTCCGCTCAAGAGATATATGCAGCAGAAGTTTGAAACGCTTATCGCAAAGCATATTATCAGTGATGACCCGGCTCCCGGCACTGTGCTGAAAATTGATTATCAGAACAGCGAATTCGTTCTTGTATAAAAATTTCTCCCCTGAAACGCTCAGGGGAGATTTTTTATTTCTGCACTGCTGAATGAAGCAAGCGATGCAGTAAAATTTCTGCATATTCGCTGACTGTCATTGCTTTATAATGCACATCATGTTCAGCAGCTTCGGCTTTTCGCTGTTCCAATATAACAGCATCCTCATGTGTCAGATAGATTTCTATTTTTTCCATAATATCCCTCCTTTCCTTTTTATTATATCATAAGTTGATAAAAAAGTCAACAATCAGCATTTATAATTCCCTGTTACGTTGAAAATACTATGATACAATAAAATAAAAACGGAGTATATTATGAACGCGAATATTTTCGGAGAAAGAATTAGAAAATTAAGAAAAGAAGCCGGACTAACCCAAAAAGAACTTGCAGAGAGAATATGGCTTTCCAAAACTGTTGTCAGCAATTATGAACTTGGTACACGGAACCCCTCTATTGATATTGTCGTGAAGTTTGCGAATTATTTTCATGTTTCGACAGATTATCTGCTTGGCGTTGAGCCGAATCAAAATAATTTCGATACTGACGGACTAACCGAAGAAGATATTCGGTTAATTGAATACACTATCAAAGTTCTGAAATGTAAAAACAATCACAGCCCTGACCGCAGATAATGCAGTCAGGGCTGATTTGTTTTATTTTTCCAGACAAAAAATATTCCGATATTCGCGCATATCCGTGAAATGCTGATAGAATAATCTGCTTGTCTCTAAAAGCACATCATGCGGATGCTGATTCAGTTCAGAGACAATCTGATTCAGTTTCTTTCCGGAATCTGCCGGGAAGCCGTTCCGGTTATAGTAAGCCAGTGTGACATGAGGGGTAAGGGGATAGGGGAGTACATGCACCTGATTCACGAGTTCATATAACTGCATGAGTTTCTGATATTCGGCATCATCCGCCGGAAATAAGCCGATACACAGCGCGGTATGATTCATATTGAACACAGCGTTGAATTTCATGAAAATCTGTATTTTCGGGAAGTTCATGTTCCGGAGCTGAATTTCATTCTGTTTCATTTTTTCTGAAACTTTTGATTCAAACGGGGAATTGCTTAAATCGTGGAGTGTCATATGAAACGTTTCGGAATGCAGTCTTTCCGCGAAGCATTCCGGGGCTTTCTTATACAGCAAATCCGTATAGGAATTGAAAAATTCCTGTTCTTCGGGAGATAATACAAAAACTGCCGTATCTCCGTAAAACGACTTGAAATGATTCTGTTCGTCGATTTTAACGAGAACTGCCGGATTTGGTTCAAAATTTTTCTTGCTTAAATCGAAATCCTGTTCAAAGCTGTTGATTCTGTTCAAAAATTCCTGATAAGTTTCCATAGCTTAACCGCCTTTCTTAAGAGTATCCCATAATCTTGCCGTCACTGCCCCGAATCAGAAAATACGGGGGCTGTGCAGGTGTTGCGAACATCACGCCGTCTTCTCTTGTTCCCATCGGCGCATTAGTCTGAATGTACCATATATCGAATTTTTCGTAATATTCCGTTCCGTATGGCGGATACATTCTTTCATATTTCATTTTGACGCCGTCCACATCAACATAATCCGATTCGATACGATTGATATATTCTTCTCCCTCTTTTTCAATAAAAAGCGGTCTGACTTTTTCGATTAAATCTTCTTCGGAAGTGATAGTGCCGAGTATTCTTTCCGGAAACTTTTCGGCTTCATACAGAAACCAAACAGCTTCATTTTCAAAGTTATAAAGTGTATTTTCAGCTATCAGAACGGGATAGGGCGATATTAACGCCCCATGAAATTCCGTGCAGAAATCTTCCATAAGCTTGCGTTCTTCTTCGTATTCGGCAGAATCCTGTGTTTCGGATTCGGTTTCTGTTTCCGGAATGGTTTCCGATTCCGTTTCCGGAACTTCTGTTGTTTCGGGAATAGTTTCTGTTTCGGTAACGGGAACAGTTGTTTCCGGAATTTCTTCCGGAACGCTTTCCGAACAGCCGGAAATCAGCAGACAAAGCCCTGCAATCAGAACAAAGCAAAGTTTTCTTTTCATGCGTTCTGCTCCCTGTGATAGTCATTCACCGTCCGGAACGTTGACGAACAGGCAATTAAATTCTGATGAGCAGAGTCGAATTCGATGGATAAATAATAGGTATTATTCGTGTTATCGGGGTCTTGAATCAGCCAGATAACCCAAAACAAGTTGGCATCTGTAAAATGACAGTAAAGCTGCCGGGCTTCGTAGCCGTTGACTGTCGTGATACTTCCCTGTAACCCTTCGATATTTTCCTGACTTTCCAGATAATAGCGCATACTTTCGGCAGAAGTATCAAGCGGCATGTTTTCGTAATAATCGAGCGTGAAAATATTTGTTCCGGTGGCATCAGAAAACTGTGTCAGACCTTCTGTGCCTTCCTCATGAAACGGCGAATATCCAAGCGGAATTTGAATATAGCCGTTTTCGTCATCGCCGACAGGCATCAGTTTTCCCTGATAGACGAAATTTCCGGAATCGTCTGTAATGGCTCCTTCCGGAACTTCGGGTTTAGTGGCTTCTATGGAAGAATCTTCGCCGAGACTCTGTCCCTGATTCAATACCGAAACGCCGTCATTCTGTCCGGCAGAACAGCCGCTCAGAATCACAGCACAAATGCTCAAAATCGTGAATAACCTGAATTTCATTTTTCTGATTTACCTTTCTGAAAGATATTTTCTTTATCATACCAGAAAATCAGCAGATTGTCAAGAGAGACTTGACTTTTCCGGAAGATTATGCTATAATAAAAAAACAAATTTCAGAGATTGCAGGTGATATGAATGAAAAAAAGACTGCTTGCTTTATTTTTATGCTTTTGTATCAGTTTGATGTTCGGGGGATGTTATGAAACTTATCAGCTTGCACCGGAAACAGAATCCAACAGTCTGGTGATTTTCACAGATGCCCCTACAGAAGAGATGATTCTGACAGAATCAGAAACCGAAACAGAACAGGAACCCGAAACGGAAACAGAACCCGATACTCAGGTCTTTGAAACACCCGAAGACGAACCTCTGCCGGAATCCGTTGAGAAAGACGGTTCTTACACCAGTCCGGAAGATGTTGCGGAATATATCCACACATTCGGAACGCTTCCGGAAAACTTCATCACGAAGAAAGAAGCGCAGAATCTCGGCTGGAACAGTTCCGAAGGCAATCTCTGGGATGTGGCACCCGGAAAGAGCATCGGCGGTGATAAGTTCGGCAACAGGGAAGGACTTCTGCCGGATGGCAGCTATCACGAATGCGATGTGAACTATCAGGGCGGCTACCGGGGCGCCGAAAGGCTTATCTACAGTGATTCCGGAGAAATCTACTATACAAATGACCATTATAAAACTTTCACGCAGTTATATTAAGAGGTGAGAACATGACACATGTCTATGAACTTGACGGCAGTCAGATGACAGAATCCGCACAGGCTCATGCCTACCTGAAAGAAGTCATGCAGTTTCCGGAATATTACGGCATGAATGCGGACGCGCTGTTCGACTGCCTGACCGAAGAATCCAGAGAAGTGCTTATCTGGCTGAATTCGTCAGACAAGATAGATAAAAAAATCCTGAAAACTTTTGAAGAAGCTTCTCAGGAAAATCCGTTTATCACGATTATCGAAATTGAAGATGATGATTAAAAAAATCCTGCTTTCTCAGCGAAAGCAGGAAATTTTTTTGAAGATTTTACTTGACCTGTGCGGAAATATCCAGATTCAGACCTTTGATTGCATTGGCAACCAGACCTGCAACGGCATTCGCGCCGGTTTCGGTGAAGTGTGTGGTATCGGTAGAGCCTTCCACAGCACCAATCAGATGATACTTATAAGCGGCATCATAGCCGATAGAATTATAATGATTTACCATCAGGGTATTGAGGTCAATGCACGGAATGTTATACTTGCTTGCCATGCTCTTGCAGGCATCGCAGTAGTTTGTATAGCTGTTGACGAATTTACCGTTTGAGTAGGCTTTCAGACCGATAACAGTTGTCACCAGAATCGGCGTACCGCCCTTTTCGAGTGCGCCTTCGATATATTTTTCCATATACCATTCGTAAGAGCCTTCTGTCGGATTGTTGACGTTTCCGCAGACGGGAGCATATCTTTCGGCATTGCTTGCAGCAGAATCGTTGATAGCGAACTGAATCAGCAGATAGTCATCTTTCTGCATGGCATCCAGAATGGTCTGTAATCTGCCGTTATCGTAGAAACTCTTGGAGCTTCTTCCGGCGATAGCGTGATTGGAAACTGTTACCTTATCGGCATTGAAGTAGTCGCCTAAGTAGTAGCCCCAGCCCTGCTGCGGAGCGTAGCTTGCACGATAACTCTGAACGGTAGAATCACCGGCGATATAGATAGTCTGTGTGGTAGCTACCGGCTGCGGTTCGGGTTCGGGAGCGACATAGACTTCTGCGATAGGTTCGTCCGTCCATTCGGTTCTGAGATAGTCGATATTAGGACCGCCGTCAGCGGTTGCGGAAGTCAGTCTGATAATATTCGCACCTGCGGTTAACGGAAGCACTAACGCTCTTTCCTGCCATGTTGTCCATGCGCCTGTGGTCAGGAAGTCCTGAAGCCAGTAATCGGCATTATCATTGACCTGAATCTTCATCTGTCTGTTTGTGGCACTGCCGTTGGCGATATTGAATGTACACAGATAGTTTCCGTCCTTCGGAGCATCTACTGTGAATTCGATAAAGCTTCCGGTTTCGTTATACAGATTCAGATACGCATCGGAAGTGAATCCGGCGTTGGTATCTTCATGGTAGCATCTTGTATAGGCGGCATCGATTGCATAATAGACTTTCTTTCCGGTTTCGGAACTTTCCATGCCTTTGCCGTGGAGGAAGTTTGTCAGAGTCTTGACATCCAGTGCATCGATATTGACATCGCCGTTCAGGTCGGAAGTTTTTCTGTTCTGATGCGTGAAGTTCTGATTTGCAATCTGTTTTTTCAGCAGAATCTGGTCGTAGATATTTACAATACCATCGCCGTTGATATCGCCGGGAATAGAAGTTTCTTTCTTAGCTTCCGTCACGGGGTCGAGGAACCATGTCTGGCAGGGATGACTGTTGCGTTCCCATTCCTGCGCGTTTGCGCCGTTTTCGTTGGAAGCGTTGATAATTTCAACTGCACTCTTGTCATCAGAGCATCTGGTTGTGATGATATAGCTACCGTTATCCTGCTTGATGAACTTGAACATCTGAGCATTACTGGAAGAATCTTTCCAGACTTCGATATTTGTCCCGTTTGTGGAACGTGCAGCAGTCACATCCAGGAGTTTCGAGCCGTCTCCGGCACAGCTGTAGATGTGATAATAACCATTTCCGGCGGATTCTGCTCTCCAGAGAGCATATTTGTTATCAATGCCGGGATTTTCAATCTGTGCGACGTTGGTGCCGTCTGCCGGCGCATCTGTCAAAGAGAGATACTGTCCGGAACTGCCGTTTCTCAGCATAAAGTAATCTGTGCCGATTTCAGCGGCTTCTTCTTCAAAGGCGAGGTCAGCCATCAGTTCGGCGAGTTTGGTAGAGCCTTTCAGGCTCTGGTGCAGGTCATCATCTGCGGCATAATATTCGGTCATAGCGTCATAGCCGCCGATGGAAAGTCCGAAATCCTGCCATGCGTTGAACAGGTCAACGACTTTCACGCCCTGTTCCTGACCAATCTGGTCGAGCTGTCCGCCGAACCATCTGCCGGGAAGCAGTTTGTCGCGACTCAGGTCGCCGTGACGACCCTGCTGTTTTACTAAGATGACAGTCATGCCTTTTGCTTTCGCCTTTGTCACCATGTCGGAAACGACATTATAATATTCATCGCCGTTGGAATAGTTCGTATCATTGATGCCGATGGAGATAATATAATAGTCGCCGGGTTTTCCGTAAGTCTCAATCGGGACGAACTGACCGCCGTCTACAAAGCCTTTGGCATACTGTCCGGAAGTTGCCATATTTCTGACAACATAGTTGGCTGCCGGTGTTCCGGCTAAGTAATTTCCGATAAGCTGTCCCCAGCCGTGCTGTGCGGTATCTGCCTGATTGTAGTAATTGGCAACTGTCGAGTCACCGCAAATCCAGAGATGCGGATTCATTTCGCCTGTGGTGTTGAGCTGTTTGATTTCAATTGCCGAAATCGAACGTTGTCCGTTTGCGATACCCGTCACCGCCTGAATGTTCAGCTGACCGTCCGTAACAGGAAGCTGAACGGTTTCTGTCGCATTGAGCCGGGTAAGATTCATCATCTGGAGTATACCTTCCATCTTGATGGAACATCTCGGCGCATTGCCGACGGTAACAGTGACTTCATACAGACCTTTCGGCAGGTCAACGTTGAATGTGTTTGCCGCATCATCAGAAGTGAACTGAACGGCATCACTTCCGGCACCACTGCCCCCGGCGTTGACATCGGAAACATTTCCGGTCTGTGCGAAGCCATACCCCAGTGAACTGCTGTATCCGGTCGAAGCGGATACGCCTGTATAGCCGGAAGATGTACCACCGTTTCCGAAGTCGAACTTCCAGTTTGCCGTGGCAGCAGAAGCTGTCATTGTTCCGGCAAGTCCGGCAGGCACTGCCATTGCACAGGCAAGCAGGGCACTGATGATTTTGTTTTTAAAATTTTTCATGTCATACCTCCTCTGAAACTGAAAACGAAAATCATATAATTTATGAACGATTCGTGTCTTTATTGTATATTTTACCGGAATTTCCAGAGAAATGCAATGACTAATTATATTTTAATCTGATTTTTTATCTCAAATTTATAACGTTTTCGGCGCATTTTTCTGTTTTATTATGAATTTTTGTATCATTTCTGAATATTTAAAAACAAATTCACGGTTTATTCATTTTTAGTTAGTAATAATTTCTGCGCTCTGGAGAGCTGTTTGATTTCGTATTCTCTCCGGAGCGCATCGGATTTGGATTCATATTGTTCTGTATAGACGAGTTTTACCGGACGGCGCGAACGGGTATATTTCGCGCCTTTTCCGGAGTTATGTGTTTTTACGCGCCGTTCCGGATTCGTCGTCCAGCCCGTATAGAGTGTGCCGTCGGCGCATTCCAGAATATAGACATAATTCATGCGAAATTTGTCCCGAAATTGGTAGTAACGGGCTTATGCGCGGTCATACTCTTGTGAATATCCAGAATTCTCTGGTTGGAACTGCCCCGGAACAGAAGATTCAGGCTTTTTTTGGATTCGATAAATTTTCCGTCCACGAGCCAGTCAGTGACTTCGAGCAAATCGCCGTAATGATTTTTGGAATTCTGGTTTTTGAACAGATATTCCAGTTCAAAGCCGGTATAAGTCATGACGTTCAGACCTAGTTTTTTGATTTCTCTGCCGAGTTCGGCGAGGGCTTCTGCCTGACAGAAAGGTTCGCCGCCGCTGAACGTTACGCCGTCGAGCAGAGGATTTTTCTTGATTTTTTCGAGCAGTTCGCCGGTTGTGACGATTTTTCCGCCTTCAAACGAATGCGTCTGCGGATTCTGGCAGCCGGGGCAGTGGTGAGGACATCCCTGTGTAAAGATGGTAAACCGGAAACCGGGACCATCCACGATAGAATCATTGACTGTTCCTGAAATACGCAATAACATGATAAAATCAAATCCTTTCTGATACAGGTTTTCCGGCAGTGCCTCTCATTCACTGCCGGAAAACCCGGAATAAAATTGTTTTAGCTGTGCAATATCATACTGACGGTTGAGATAAATGACTTCGTCGGCGATATGCTTTAAAAATTCGTCGCTTCCGACCGGAAGCAGAACCAATGCCCCGGCAGAAGTCAGTTCCCGGAGCGGTTTCAGTAAGCTGGACTGACACATCCGATAATAGAAATTACTGGTTTCATACGGCGCATAGAAGATTTTCTTTTCCATTGCATAGCCGTAAGCCGCAGATGCACGCCAGCGTTCACCGCTCAGATAGCGGAATTTCCGGTCGAAGCGTTCCGGAGTCAGCAGAAATTTTTCTGCCAGTTCCGGAAACGTTTCCGTTCTCTGACTGGATTTCAAGGCTTTTTCGATAGCTTTCCGGACGGGATATTTTCCGTAAGGTTCGCCGGAAGGTTCCAGATTATGGCTGATTTTCTGCAAATCTGCCTGACTGCATTCCGTATCATTGAGAAAAATTTTCAGCTGATTGAAATCCGCTTTTCCGCCGAGCAGATAAGATAAATACATACAGCCCTGTCCGTATTCGCTGACGAGTGCGTAAATTTTTCCGCCCTCAAAAGTCAGGTCACTGTAATACCAAGTATCTGGAATTTTGGCATCAGAAGCCGTGATAATGCCGTGACAGCCGGAAGTGTCTATCCTAATTTTCATTTTTTGCATTTGAAAATACCTTCGGCATAGACTGTTCTGATTTTTACTGCCTGATACATGCTTTCAAGGCGTGTTTTCAGAGAATCTCTGGTTTCAAAAGGCGGCGTGAAAGAATTCTTCGGAACGAGAATGTGTCTGACGGCGAAATCCGTACGTTTCTTTTCGCCCTGAATATAGAAGCATCCACAGAAGATGCCGCCTTTTTTCAGTACTCTGTAAGTTTCCGAGAAAGCGGCTTCTTTATCGGGAAATGCGTGAAAGCCGTTCAGGGAAAGCACAATATCAAAGCTTTCGTCAGGGAAGGGGAGATTTCCCACATCTCCCTGACGGAAATCAATATTGTGAATCTGCATGAGTTCCGCGCGTTTCTGGGCATTCTGCATCATATCGGCGGAATAGTCCAGACAGGTGATTTCGGCTTCCGGAAGCGTCTGATACAGGGGCATTGTCAGAACGCCTGTTCCGACAGGCACTTCAAGAAGCTTTCCGGAAAAGCCTTCCGGAATGCCGGATAATGCGGAATTCAGCCATTGAGAAGTGGTGAACTCATCAAACCCCCACATGATTTTATTGACAATTTTTCCGGGCAGTGTGGAATAGCTGACAAGCCCGTCATAGAATCCGGCGAAATCTCCGCCGAGTTCCTGATAAGAATTCTGAATCTGTGATTTTCTGTCAGGCATTTGCCTCACCTCCGGAAATGATTATTCTGTGACAGTGTGTTTCACTCTGTCTTCAACTTCGCTTCTTTTCGCGTCGTTGAATCTGTCCAGAGTGCCGACAAGATAGCCGGTGATTCTTCTGATACGCTCGAATCCTATGCGGTTATGGTCTTTTTCGGGTCTGCCGCACTGGGGGCATACGTCGTTGATGATGCCGGTATAGCCGCAGACCGGGTCACGGTCAACGGGATGATTGATAGAGCCGTAGCCGATGCCGGATTCTTTCATGCATCTGATAACTTTCTCGAATGCGGAAAGATTCTTGAGCGGGTCGCCGTCAAGTTCGACATAGCTGATATGACCGGCATTTGTCAGTGCGTGATAGGGGGCTTCAATCTGAATTTTCTCAAATGCGCTGATAGGGTAGTACACAGGCACATGGAAAGAGTTGGTATAATATTCCCGGTCTGTCACGCCGGGAATGATGCCGTATCGTTTCTTATCCATACGGACGAATCTGCCGGATAAGCCTTCGGCAGGAGTTGCCAGTAAGGAGAAGTTCAGACCGGTTTCCTGAGATTCTTTGTCAAGCCGCTTTCTCATTCTGGTAATGATTTCCAGACCAAGTTCACGGGCGCGTTCGCTTTCGCCGTGATGTTCGCCGATTAAGGCTTTCAGGGTTTCGGCAAGTCCGATAAAGCCGACAGAAAGTGTACCGTGCCGGAGAACTTCAGCGACGCTGTCATCGGGAGCGAGTCTTTCAGAATCGAGCCAGATGCCCTGTCCCATCAGGAAGGGGAAATTCCGGACTTTCTTCTGACACTGGATATCAAATCTGTGCTTGAGCTGGTCAATGGCAAGATTCATGATATCGTCAAGACTTGCAAAGAAAGCATCCAGATTATGGTCAGCCTTGATTGCTAGTCTGGGAAGGTTCACGGAAGTGAAACTTAAATTTCCTCTGCCGGTGACAATTTCGCGGTCAGGGTCGTATACATTGCCGATAACTCTGGTGCGGCAGCCCATATAGGCAATTTCCGTGCGATAGTCGCCGGGCTTGTAATACTGGAGATTATACGGTGCATCGATGAAAGAGAAGTTCGGGAACAGTCTCTTTGCCGATACACGGCAGGCAAGCTTGAATAAATCATAGTTCGGGTCTTCGGGATTATAGTTAATGCCTTCTTTAATCTTGAAGATATGAATCGGGAAGATAGGGGTTTCGCCGTTGCCGAGTCCGGCTTCGTTGGCGAGCAGAATATTTTTTGTCACCATGCGTCCTTCCGGAGTGGTGTCTGTACCGTAGTTGATGGAGGAGAACGGTGTCTGTGCGCCTGCACGGCTGTTCATAGTGTTCAGGTTATGCACCAGAGCTTCCATTGCCTGATAAGCAGCACGGTCGGTTTCCTGATAGGCATGTTCCACAGCGAATTTCAGAACTTTTGTCACAAGTTCCGGAGCGAAATTTTCTTCCAGAGCGGCTCTGATTTTTTCTTCAAAACTGTTGTCGTTGGCGAGTACCGGAATCAGGTTTTCTTTCAGTTTGAGTTCATCGCACAGATGCAGAACATATTCGGCAGGCTTTTCAATCTCTGTCAGAAGTTCCAGCGCACGGGCGAGATTCTGACGGTATCTTGCCGCATAAGTTTTCCGGATGCCGTCTGCCATGGCATAGTCAAAGTTCGGAACGCTCTGACCGCCGTGCTGGTCGTTCTGGTTTGACTGAATCGCGATGCACGCAAGCGCGGAATAACTTGCAATATCATTCGGTTCTCTCAGGAAGCCGTGACCTGTGGAGAATCCGCCTTTGAAAAGCTTGACTAAATCAATCTGACAGCAGGTGGTTGTCAGTGTCAGGAAGTCAAGGTCATGAATGTGAATATCTCCTTCGGAATGCGCCTTGGCATGTTCCGGTTTCAGGACGTATAATTCATAGAATTCCTTTGCGGAAACACTGCCGTATTTGAGCATCGTACCCATGGCAGTATCACCGTCGATATTGGCATTTTCGCGTTTGATGTCGCTGTCTTTTGCGGAATGGAATGTCAGTTCATTGAGGACTTTCATCAGATTGGTTTTCATTTCTCTGGAGCGTGTGCGCTCATAGCGGTAGAGAATATAAGCTTTTGCAGTATGGGCATGTCCGCGTTCAATCAGAACTTTTTCGACTAAATCCTGTACCTGTTCTACAGTCGGGGGATTATTGGCGCATTGTTCTTCACAGACCTGACACACCTGTTTTGCAACAGCCTCGGCTTCGGCACGGTCAGAACCGCCGACTGCCTGTGCTGCCCGGAAGACAGCATTACTGATTTTTTCCATATCGAACGGGTCTTTCCGTCCGTCGCGCTTGATTATATAACTCAACATATCGCTGAAAACTCCTTTTCCTCAAAATATTGCGGCACAATATCTGGTATGCCGGATAAAGTGCTATATACTAGTATACCGTATATTTCCTGAATTGTCAAGCCGTGATTTTGCACAATAAAGAATCTGAAATCTTATGCAATTTTTATAAAAATAGAGGAAAAATGCGCTTTTTTCTCAAAAGATAAGCAAAAACAGAAGCTTTAGTTCACGAAAGGAACAGAAAATGTCAACCACAATATATTGTGGTTAAACTGTGCTGACAAAAAAAGGAAACCGAAACTTTAGTACTATATTGCTGAAATAACCTGTCAGTCCGTTCCGGAATGTGAAAAATTTCTTCCTGAACATGTAGACTGTGAAAAAAAATTAAATCCGCTTGACAAAGTTTTCAAAACAGTGTATAATAAGATAGATTGATTATTTTTTAAGGAGTATGAACGCTATGAGTATGGAATTTATCAGAAAACTGCCGATTCCGAAAGAAATTAAAGAACAGTATCCGCTTTCCGTCGCATTCGAGACGCGCAAAAAGCAGAGAGATGAGGAAACGGCAAAGATTTTCAAAGGCGAATCAGACAAGCTGATTCTGATTATCGGACCTTGTTCGGCTGACAGGGAAGACGCTGTCATGGAATATATTCACCGTCTGGCGAAGGTGCAGGAAGAAGTAGAGGATAAAATTCTGATTATCCCCAGAATCTACACGAACAAGCCCAGAACCAACGGCACGGGCTATAAAGGCATGGTGCATCAGCCTGACCCTACCAAGGCGGAAGATATGCTCGAAGGCTTGATTTCTATCCGGAAACTGCACAGACGCGCCATCGAAGAAACAGGCTTTACCTGTGCGGATGAAATGCTGTACCCGGAGAATTACAGATATTTATCAGATTTGCTGTCTTATGTGGCAGTCGGTGCGCGGAGCGTCGAAGACCAGCAGCACAGACTGACAGTCAGCGGCATGGACATTCCGGCAGGCATGAAGAACCCCACAAGCGGAGATTTGTCCGTCATGTTCAATTCGATTTATGCCGCACAGTCGAAGCATACATTCCTGTACCGCGGATGGGAAGTGCATACTTCCGGAAATCCGCTGGCACATGCGATTCTGAGAGGATTCGTCAACAAGCACGGCGAATCACAGCCGAATTATCACTATGAAGATTTGCTTCTGACCTATCATCAGTATGTAGAAAAGAATCTCGAAAACCCGTCTGTCATTATTGATACCAATCACTGCAATTCCAACAAGTGCTGGTATGAACAGCCCAGAATCGCAAGTGAAGTGCTTCACGCCTGCCGCCATAATGACGATATCAGGAAGATGGTCAAGGGCTTCATGATTGAAAGCTATCTGGAAGACGGCGCACAGAAAGTCGGCGAAGGCATCTACGGAAAGTCGATTACAGACCCCTGTCTCGGATGGGATAAGACACAAGACCTGATTTTAAGAATCGCTGACCAGTTATAAAACAAAGAAACCGGACGGAGTTCCATTCCGCCCGGTTTTTATTTTAACAGTTTTTGAATGCGGTGCTGACTTCATCAGGCGCGAGGTTTTCCATCTTCTTGACTGCCTGAATCATGATAGCGCATTCCAGACGCTTCTTTTCGAGTTCGCAGGAGAGCGTATGCGATTCCAGAATATTGCCCTGATACTGATAGTTGTTTGCATTGCATCCGCCGGAACAGTAGAATTTCGCCCAGCAGTCGCGGCATTTGGATTTGTTGTAGATATGAGACTGTGAGAACTCATATTTCATATCTTCATTGAAAGTACCTTCTTCGAGGTTGCCCATCTTGTATTCTTCGATTCCGACAAACTGATGACACGGATAAATGTCGCCGTCCGGCGTGATGGCAACGTATTCATTGCCGCAGCCGCAGCCTTTCAGCCGCTTGATAGCGCAGGGACCTGCATCCAAGTCAATCATGAAGTGGAAGAAGTTGAAATGCTTTCCGGCTCTGTCATTTTCGAGAATTTTATTGGCAAGGCGTTCATATTCGGCGGAGATTGCCGGAATCTCTGCTTCGGTGAGTGCGTAGGGATATTTGCTTTCACAGACAACAGGCTCAACAGAAATCTGGTCGAATCCAGCTTCATAGAGACTGAATACATCTTCGGCGAAATCGAGGTTATATTTCGTGAACGTGCCGCGGACATAGTAATCAAGATTCTTGTCGCGCTGTTCGACGAGTTTTCTGAATTTCGGCAGAATAATGTCATAAGTGCCTTTGCCGCCGGTGACGGGGCGCATTCTGTCGTTAGTTTCCTTTCTGCCGTCGATGGATAAGACAACATTCGACATTTCAGAATTAATAAAATCAATAGAGTCATCATTCAGGAGAGTGCCGTTCGTGGTGATAGTAAACCGGAATTTCTTTCCGGATTCTTTTTCGCGTTCACGAGCATATCTGACGACTTCTTTCACGGCATTGAAATTCATGAGCGGTTCACCGCCGAAGAAATCCAGTTCCAGAAATTTTCTGTTCTGGGATTTTTCAATCAGAAAATCAATGGCAAGTTTTCCGGTTTCGACGGGCATAAGCTTCCGTCCCGTGCCGAAGTCTCCGGTGGAAGCAAAACAGTATTTACATCTCATATTGCAGTCATGAGAGATATGCAGGCACATTGCCTTAATCGGCGCAGGGGCGGCGAACCGGGCATATTTTTCATATTCATCATTTGCGAACAGAATTTTCTGTTCAGCAAGTTCTTTGAGTTCCTGATAGCAGTCCCGAATTTCTTCCTCCGGAAAGCTGCCGCTTAATTTTTCGACAAGTTCCGCAGGACATTCGTCCGCGAACGGGGGAGCGGCATCATCCAGCATTTTATAAGTCAGTTCATCAACGATATGTACACCGCCGCTGTTGACATCCAGAACAATAT
>DGUB01000102.1 GCA_002393815.1 Ruminococcus sp. UBA4321
ACGGCGGCGGCTATGAGGGCGGCTGTGCCATGCTCGACCCGGTTTCGCACGATTACTGGATTACTGCCATGAATCTGGAAGATTACAACACCGCACAGCTTGCCGGTGCATATCTGGAAGTCACAGGCGAATCGGGAACAATTCATGTATTGGTGACTGACCTTCTGCCGGAAGGCAAGAAGGGCGATTTGGATTTATATACAGATGCTTTTCCGCTGATTGCACCTGTCGAAAAAGGGCGCGTTCCGGTGACCTGGAAGATTATTCCGCTGGATACTGCCGCCGACGCGCCTGTCAGCTATAAGTATAAAGAGGGGAGCAGTCCCTTCTGGTGCGGTGTGCAGGTGCGGAATCACCGCTATCCGATTACAAAGCTGGAATATCTGAACGCTAACGGAGAGTTTATTGAAATTCCCAGAAGAAATTATAATTATTTTGAAAGTATGGATTTGGGTGCGGGTCCGTTTACCTTCCGGATTACGGATATTTATGGTGATGTGATTATAGATTATGATATTCCTTTTACACCGGACGAAATGCAGGAAGGACATGTACAGTTTCCGGAATAACTCTTGCATTCCGGCAGATTCTGTGCTATAATGAGTATAATCAGAAAACAGGAAGGAGAAATTCTTTTGAAAAGACTGACACTCGGAATCCTTGCGCATGTAGACTCCGGAAAGACGACGCTTTCGGAAAGTCTGCTGTATCATGCCGGAATTCTCCGGAAACAGGGACGTGTTGACCATAAAGATGCATTTCTGGATACTGACGAACTGGAACGGGAACGCGGCATTACGATTTTCGCAAAACAGGCGCGGCTGCCTCTGCCGGATGCGGATTTCACGCTTCTGGATACCCCCGGACATGTGGATTTTTCAGCCGAAATGGAACGTACTCTGCAAGTGATGGATTATGCTATTCTTGTCATCAGCGGTTCAGAAGGAGTGCAGAGTCACACCCAGACACTCTGGAAACTTCTGCATCACAGTCATGTACCCGTGTTTATTTTTATCAATAAAATGGATTTGTCGCTGAAATCCAGAGAAGAACTCATGACGGAACTACAGACAAATCTGCATAGAAACTGTATTGATTTTTCTGTACAGGACGAAGCCTTTCAAGATATGCTTGCTACCTGCGACGAAGCCCTGATGAATCAGATTCTGGAAACCGGAACAGCCGGGATTCCGGAGATTTCACAGGCAGTTTTGCAGAGGCATGTATTCCCGTGCCTGTTCGGTTCGGCTCTGAAATCCGAAGGTGTGAAAGAATTTCTGGAACTTCTGGAAACTTATACGCTGCCGCTTCCGGAATGCCCGGAATTCGGCGCAAAAGTCTACAAAATTACCGAAGATGAACAGGGCAGAAGGCTTACACATCTGAAAATGACAGGCGGTTCGCTCAAAGTGCGCGAAGTTCTGGAGGGGACTGCTGCGGACGGTACGCCATGGCAGGAGAAAATCAATCAGATAAGACTATATTCCGGCGCGAAATTTCAGCCTGCGGATGAAGTCTTTCAGGGGATGACCTGTGCTGTGACCGGACTTTCACAGACTTACGCCGGAGAAGGTCTGGGATTTGAAAAAAATGCAGAAGCCCCCTTGTTAGAGCCGATTCTGCAATATTCTGTGATTCTGCCGGAAAGCGTTCCCGTACATACTGCCCTGATGGCGTTCCGGAAACTTGAACAGGAAGACCCTCAGCTGCATGTCAGTTTCTCGAAGCAGCTACAGGAAATTCATGTACTGCTGATGGGTGAAATTCAGCTGGATGTGTTACAGCATATTCTGTGGGACAGATTTGAAATTCCGGCAGAATTCCAGGCTGCCGGAGTTGCCTATAAAGAAACGATTAAAAATACAGTCGAAGGCATGGGGCATTATGAACCGCTCCGGCATTATGCCGAAGTCCGGCTTCTGCTCGAACCCGGAAAGCCCGGTTCCGGTCTGAAATTTTCCAGTGTCTGCCGTGAAGATATGCTCGACAGGAACTGGCAGAGACTGATTCTGACGCATCTGGCAGAGAAACAGCATCTCGGTGTGCTGACAGGTTCACCCGTTACAGATATGAAGATTACCCTCACTGCCGGACGGGCGCATAAAAAGCATACCGAAGGCGGCGATTTCCGGCAGGCGACATACCGCGCTGTCCGTCAGGGGTTAATGCAGGCGGAATCCGTTCTGCTGGAACCATATTATGAATTCCGGCTGAAAATTCCGGCGGAATGTATCGGCAGAGCCGTCACGGATTTACAGCTGAAAGGCGCGAAACTCAAAACTCCGGAAACATTCGGCGCATTCTCAATACTCGAAGGCAAAGCCCCTGCCGCATTCATGATGACTTACCGGATGCAGGTGATGGAATATACCAGAGGACGGGGAGAACTTTCCTGTGTGCCTGCCGGATATGCGTCCTGCGTGAATCCGGAAGAAGTCATTCAGAAATTCGCCTATCAGCCGGAAGCTGATTTGGAAAACTCTCCGGATTCGATTTTCTGTTCTCATGGTTCGGGAAATCTTGTCAAGTGGGAAGACGTGCCGAATTATATGCATACGGAAAGTTATCTGAAACCGGAAGCGGAGATGCAGCCGGAACAGACCGCGCGTCCGGTTCGTCAGGCATATACCGGAAGTTTCGCGCAGGATGAAGAGCTGATGAAAATTTTTGAACAGACTTACGGAAAGATTCAGCATGACGAACGGGATAAAAATCATGTTATGCATACGGAAAAACAGCCGGAACGGAAAGCAGCTCCTGTTCCGAAAGGGGATGAATATCTGCTTGTTGACGGGTATAATATTATCTTCTCATGGGACAGCCTCAAAACCATTGCGGCGGAAAGTCTGGATTCGGCAAGAGCCGCACTGATTCACAGGTTAAGCAATTATCAGGGAATGCGCCGCTGCCGGATGATTATCGTATTTGATGCCTATAAGGTCAAAGGCAATCCCGGCAGTATTGAGGAAGCCGGCAGAAATCTGCATATTGTCTATACAAAAGAAGCGGAAACTGCCGATACTTATATAGAGCGCATTTCGCATGATTTGAGCAGAGAACACCGCGTCAGGGTAGCAACTTCCGACGGCACGGAACAGATGATTATTCTCGGAAACGGTGCTTATCGGATGTCTGCGGAGGAACTCCGTCAGGAGGTGTTACAGACAGAACAGCAGATTCAGGAATATCTGAATAAAAATTAATAATATATAAATAATAGGGAGGAATTTTTATGATATGCAAACACTGTGGTGCGAATCTGACACCGGAAGAAAAAATATGTTCTTACTGCCGCTGTGCTGTCGAAATCGAGCCGCCGCCCATGCAGGTACAGCAGATTCCGCAGCAGCAGCTTCGGGTAATGCCGGCAAATTATCAGCGCATGATGCCGGGTGTTCCGGCAGTGCCGCGCCGCAAGAATCCGGCTTTGATTATGTGTCTGCTGGGATTTGTGGGACTGGGCGGACTGCACAGGTTCTATTCCGGGAAAATCTGGACGGGACTTCTGTGGCTGTTCACAGGTGGTTTGTTCGGAATCGGAACGATGATTGATTTAATTCTGATACTGCTGAATTCGTTCTATGACAAGGACGGGAATCCTCTGCAATAAAATAACGGCACAGAGAGTGCATCTCTGTGCCGTTTACTGTTTTTTATGAAAGAGAAAAGCCGGCAGTTCTGCCGGCTGGATTCTGCAAAAATAAACCGCCTTGCCGTCATATAGAGAATAAAACCAAGCGTCTCCGCAAGGTGGGTATCCGCCTGAAGTTCTCTCGCTCCCAACGTCCGCACCAGTCTGTAAACAGTCCGGGCAGGAGGTCTGCAATCCTAAGTCAGAGCATGGGATTCCCGAATAATAAGTGTTGGATTATAATAGCTATATTTACCCGTACAAGGCAGTAAATTGTTAAATGAAATTATTCTTCGCCGTCTTCTTCCAGCATTTCGCTGATTCGCTGGATAAAGATGTTTCCGATGCGCTCATATTCTTCATCGTTGTCGATTGTCGCGAGGTATTCTTCGCCGTTTTCTTCGCCGACTTTCAGAACGACAAGTTCTGTATCTTCTTCAATCATGGCATCCGGGTCTTCGGTATAGGGAACAAGTGCGTAATAGACAGTTCCGTTTTCCTCCATAATATCCATGAGTTCAAATTCCTGTTCATTGCCCTCTTCATCAGTCAGGGTAAAAATTTCGGGAGTATAGTCTTTTTCTTCCATGGAATTCTCCTTTCCGGTTTTTTGCTTTTTTATATTATACTATAGAATGCATAAAAAATCAAGAGTTAATTTGAAATTTGTACAGAATATACAAATTTTATATTCCGGATTCAGGCAAAATGCTTTGCTTTCCGGAAGTCTATCGAATGGCTGAACGGACGCGCGAAAATATCTGTATTGTCGGAAGTATAAATCAGATAGAAATTCTGGTAAAACAGCGGAATAAATGTCAGGGTATCCAGAAACGTTTTTTCGGCTTCGCCGTAGAGTGCGACTTTTTCGGACAGGGATTCTTCACCGGAAAGCGTTTCCAGAACCGGGGTAAGAGAAGATTTTTCAAGACCGAAAAGTTCAGCTTTTTCGGAGAAGTTCTGCAAAGAAGCATAACAGCTGTTCCGGGGCGTTTCCAGATTGTAGAGGGCAATGCTGTAATCTCCGGAAGCAAGACGATTCCGGTATTCTCTTTCAGAAACGCGGTCAATGCCGATATAGTGACCGGAGAGGTTCTGCCATTCCTGACAGATGGAAAGAACGGCTTCGGTATCGCTG
Organism: Ruminococcus sp. UBA4321; assembly: GCA_002393815.1. Classification (GTDB taxonomy): domain Bacteria; phylum Bacillota; class Clostridia; order Oscillospirales; family Ruminococcaceae; genus UBA3855. Next base: position 4,770 of record DGUB01000102.1, read on the forward strand.
AAAGACTCCGGAAGCAGAATTTTCAGAGCATTGATGTCATTGGAAGAGAATTCCGGAAGAAGTTCGGCAAACAGTGCGGCAGATTTTTCCGGCGTATAGGGGAGAGAAAGCGGCTCATCGGCGTATAGTTCACGGTATGACCTGCCGAGCAGCTGCACTGCCGGAGGAATGATGCCGCCTGCCGGCTGAAGGCTGCCGCCAAGCATTCCGGCATATTGTTCCCGGTCAATGCTGCGTGCAAGGGCTTCCCGGAAATTTTTCTGTTTCAGAATTTCATTGTCCGGATTAAAAATCAGTCCCAGTGTTCCGGTGCAGCTGTTCCGGACGGTATATTTTCCGGAATCCAGATAATTCACAGGATAGGTGTCTGTCAGAATGACATCAGAGTTTCCGGCGCGGAAATCCTCGTCAGCTTCCGGCTGGGAACGCATGATATTGAATTGCAGACTTGCCGGGGAAATTTTGTCTGCATCGTAGTAGGTGCTGTTTTTCCGGAATGTCAGGAAGTTGCCGCTTCCGTAATCGTCATAAGCCCATTTTGTCAGGCAGAATGCGCCGTTGCAGAGAATCGTCTTGTCATCCAGACCGTATCTGCCGTTGGTGGACAGAAAGAAGTCTTCATTGCACGGAACTGCACAGCTCTGGGAAAGCAGTGACAGAAAATCGGCATCCGGATATTCCAGTTCAAAAATCAGTGTTGCGCCGTCCGGTGCAGAAACGCCGAGCTGTTCCGGCTTGGTGCGCCCTTCCAGTACGGCAGAAGCATTTTTTAAACAGAGATATTCTCCGGCATAGGGGGAAGCTGTTTCCGGACTGAGCAGCCGCCGGAATGCAAAAACATAATCCAGAGCAGTGACTGGTTTGGCATCCCGGCGTTCTTCTCCTGCACTGAACCAGTAGCAGTCATTCCGGAGCCGGAACTCATAAAAAAGACCGTCTTCCGAAACCGTACAGCTTTCTGCGCCCGCCATGACAAGTGACCCTGTTTCGTCCAGACGAACTAGACCTTCCATAATGGCATCAATGACAATCTGTGCATTCTGATTGTCTGTATACTGAGGGTCAATGCACTGCGGATTGCCCGGAATCGTACATGTGAACAGATAGCCTGTGCCGTCGTCCGTATTGCCCGAACAGCTGCACAGCATACTGCAAAGCCCCAGTATCCAAAGTATACTGAAAATTCTGTCAAGCCTTTGTTTTATCATGCTGCTAATCTCCTTTTTATTCTCTCTGTATTTAATTATAGCATTCTGTGAGCAGAATCGCAACTGTTTTTACATTTGTTTTTTTGATATTTTTTTAAAAAAACTATTGACAAATTGTGAACTCTGTGTTATAATATATCATGAAGTAAGTATAAGTCGGCTGTTCCGTGCAGAAATGTTTAAAATATGAACAAAAAACAAACCGTATTTTTGTCAATAATGTGTTCAAAAAAAGTAACGGAATATGTTGACTTTTCTGATGAAAAATGTTATAATTAAATTATAATTTCATGAACGGAATATGAAATAAAATTATTTTTTGAAGAGGGTGGGTTTTTATGAAACTGAAGAATCAGCGTGTAAAAGGTTTTACACTCGTAGAATTGATTATTGTTATTTCAATTATTGCTGTGCTTGCTGGCGTACTTGCACCTACAATGATAACATATTATTGGAAATCGCGTGTAAAATCTGCCAATGCAGAGGCGAAAATGATTTATAATGCTGTACAGACTGAGGCACAGAAGTATATTGCTTATGACCGTACACAGGAAGACGGCAAAAAAAGCTGTTTGAGGGACTATTATATGATTTCTTATTCTCCCGTTTCCGGTACCAAGGTCTACACGGTAGATGCTTCTACGTTGCTGGCAAGTTCAGGAGAAATTGATGCAACATCCGATAAAACCAAGGAAGAACTTGTTGCAGCAGCAAATAAGATTATTCATAATACAAACCGGACAGTTTCTGAAGCAAGTTCCAAATGCTGGGCTGTCTATATCAATAATTATATCGTAAAAGCCTGCATTGTTGCAGATACTCCCAATACCACATATGTGGGTCAGTATTCTGCCGGAAAAATTACAGTTCCGGATAACCGCCCGACTCAGTCGTATTCCAGCTGGCTGCCTGGCGGAAGCAACGCTTCTCTTATGGCAAATTTGGCACAGAGATATGACACTGCTTCCTGAATCACTGCAATAAAAACAAAATTCTGAAAGCCGGTAGCTTTTACCGGCTTTTTTGCTGTATTTTGTATAATTTCCGCAATTCTGCCAATACTGGAATCAGTTGTTAAAGAAAGGCAGGTTATTGATAATTATGATTAAGGGTGTCAATAAAAAAGTCATTGAAATCAACCGCCCGGATAGTGCCTATTTTGAACGGGCTGTCCTGTATCTCAAGCCAGAAGTAAATGAAGTACCCCTTCATGCTGCACAGATGGAAACACTGGATTATTTTTCCACTCCTCAGAAACAGAAGAAATCACCGCGAGGAGGAGTGTTTTTTCTCCTCGGAATGGCAGTTTCTGCCGGAATATGCGGACTGGTGATTTATTTTTATCTGTGACTGTGTAAATTTTTTCTCAGAAGTGCAAAAAGGACTTGTAATTTTTTTTCTGCCATGCTATAATATTAATAAAACAAGGAAATTCCGTCTACAGAAAGGTGAATGTTATGCCTGAAAAAGAAAATATGATTATCGGACGCAATCCTGTCAGGGAAGCACTCCGCAGCGGTCAGCCCGTAGATACTGTGCTGATGAGCGGAAACGGCGGCAGTCTGAAAGAAATCCGCGAACTCGCTGCTCAGAACGGCGCGGTGATAAAAACTGTTACCGAACAAAAACTGAATCAGCTCGCCGAAGGCGGCGCACATCAGGGAGTCATTGCATTCGGTGCATGTGCTTCTTATGTCAGCCTGGATGACCTGCTCGCTGTCTCGGAGAAAAAAGGCACAAAGCCGTTTCTGATTATCTGTGACGAAATTGAAGACCCTCATAATCTGGGAGCGATTATCCGCACTGCCGAAACCGCCGGTGCGGATGGCGTTATCATTCCCAAAAGGCGCAGTGCCATGCTGACTCCCACCGTGTTCAAGACTTCTGCCGGCGCGGCAAGCTGGCTGCCGGTGGCAAGAGTTCCCAATCTTGCCGCCGCCATTGACAGACTCAAAAAAGAGGGTATCTGGATTTACGGCACGGATATGGACGGCACATTATATACAGAAACTTCGTTTGACGGTGCAGCTGCACTTGTCATCGGTTCGGAAGGTTCCGGCATGAGCCGCCTTGTCAGAGAAAAATGTGATTTTCTGGTAAAACTCCCCATGATGGGAAAAATTACTTCCCTGAATGCTTCCGTGGCTGCCGGTATTTTTATGTATGAAATCGTAAGGCAGAGAACTAATAACAGATAGGAGATACCCATACATGAAAAAAGAAAGAGAGAATACAGAAACAACAAAACAGACTGTACAGGAAAAACTGGTGTTCCGGAAGCCGCCGGAACAATCTCCCGGAGAACTCCGCTCCAGCCGGACAACTGTTTCTTTTATCGAATCCGGTACGCCGGAACGTGAGAACAATACCGCCCGGACTGCAGACAGAAAAAATGCCGAGCCGGTCTATGACAGTACACCTAAAATCCGCAGAATGAGCGATTCCACCAGAGCCAGAGAAGCAGAGAAAAACAGAAAAAATCAGCAGAAAGGCAAGGCTCCGGAAGAAGAAAATTATACTTATGAAAAAGAACGTCCCGAAGGGGAATATCTCTATACACAGATTCATGATGCCAAAAAATATAAAAAAAGAAAACGCTTTTCCCGGCAGAATGATGTCACAGCAATGGCAACCGAAACTTTACAGCTCGATTTGCGCGATATTATTCCGGTAGCTGTTCCGCAGCAGGAACCTGTCAAGCCGGTGGATGTCAAGCCTGCCCCCAGAGCGCAGAGAACCAGCATGAACCTCAGCGCGTCCGACCGCGGCGCGATGACTGCCGATTCCCTTGATGTCACCATCCGGCGCACTCCCGAAGAAGCCGCCGAGGAAACACGCCGCCGTCAGCGGATTTCCGATATGATGAAACTGGAAAATACGGCGGAAATTCATTCCGATATCAAAGAACTCCGCAGTGCAGTTGCATTCCGTGCAGGCGGTCTGATGCTTGCAGCTGTCATCAGCACTTATCTTTCCGTCAGATATGCTTTTGATTTTGTATGGCTTAACAGCATTCCGGAAGCACTCATCTGCCTGATGCAGGTGCTGCTCGGACTGGCAGCAGCTTCGGTCTGTGTGCCTGCTCTCCGCAACGGTCTGACCCGTCTGGTACAGTTCCGGGCGGATACGGACAGTTTTGCCGCGGTGGCATGGCTTTCCTGCATGCTGGATTCTTTTTTCGGCATCTTTGGTCTCCAGCATGAAGGCCTGGCAAGTCATTTCATGCCCTGTGCGATTTTTATCCTGCTTCTGCATACTATTGGAAAATTATTTATTATCGACCGTGAAGAACTGAATCTGAATGCCATTGACAAGCATTTTGACTGTTACGGTGTACACATTGTCGAGGACGAATCCAATGCCGATATCCTTGCCCGCGGCGTGGTGAGCGATTTTCCGGTGATGGCAGCCATGCGGAAAATTACTTCTCTGAAAGATTTCCGTCAGTATACCTATTCGGCAGATTTGGCTGACTATTTTTCTCGTTTTGCCGTTCCGGCAAGCTGTATTTTCTCCCTGATTGCTTCTCTTGTCATGACGCTGTTTCATGGCGGCGGTTTCAGCTATGCACTGGGTTTGTTCTCCATGTTTTCCGTAGCTGCCGGAGGCGCAGCCATTACATTTGTCGTAAACCTGCCTTTGTACAACGCTGTCAGAAAACTCTGGAATCACGGCATTCTTCTGATGGGCTGGCAGAGTGTGGACGATTTCTATGACACCAATTCCCTGGTACTGGATGCTTCTTCCATCTTTCCGGAAAGTTCCGTTCAGCTCCGAGGTGTCAAGATGTATTCCAATGTCAAGACCGAAGAAACCCTTCTGGCAGCGGCAAGTCTCGCACGTCATGCCGGAAGTGCGTTCAGCCATATTTTCAACGAAGTCTTGCAGGGCAAAGAACAGCGGCTCTATCCGATTGAAAACTATGTCTATGAAGATTCGCTCGGTTTGTGCGGCTGGATTCACAATCAGCGTGTTCTGCTCGGTACCCGTGAACTGATGCTCCGGCACAGAATCGAAGGGCTTCCCTCGAAAACCAAAGAAGCAGAACTGACCGGAGATGACCGCGATGCCGTTTATCTTTCCATTTCCGGCAATCTGTCTGCCCTGTTTGTTGTGGAGCTTCAAGCAGACAATAACGTAGAATTCTGGATGAAAAAAGCAGTCAAGCGCAATATGAGCCTGATTATTCATACCGTTGACCCGATTATTACGCTTTCCCGGATTTCGGAATTGTTTAAAATTCCGGAAGAAATGATAAAAATTCTTCCCGTAAAAATGCAGGAAGTCTATGACGAAGAAACAGCCGCTGTCAAGGAAATGAGTGCTTCTGCGGCATGTACAAACAGTTTCGGCAGTGTGATGAAATTAATCATTGATGCCAAAATTGTCCGGAATGCTGCTACAGTCGGAATTTTTCTCCAGGCTGTCAGCATCCTGATTGGTCTGGTGCTGGTGCTGATGGAATCCCTTCTGCATGTAGGCGTGACACCTGCCTGGATTATCATTCTCCAGTGCATCACCTCGCTGATTACTGTTTTTGGCATCAGCATGTGGCGTACATTCTGAGGGGAGGCGGCACAGCATGAATGAGATTCCCGAAAGCAGAAACAATGCGGATTTACCCCGTCCCCGGCAGTTTTCCGAACCGATGCAGAACTTTCAGACCGGTGAACTGCCGCCGCTGAAACGCCGGGGTGCGGAATCCGGCAGTCCGGTGCATACACAGGAATTTCGGATTCCCAAAAAAGCAAAGACTTCCGACGAGTTTCAGACACAGGAAATCGAACTTCCGGAGTTTCCGGAGGAGGAAGAAGACTTTCCCGGAGAAGATATTGATTATGGAGCTTACGAAGAATATGACCGCCCGGCACGGCATAAAAAAAACGCGTCAGGCAGTGCCGGAACACATAAGAAACAGCATAAATCTACAGAAGTTTCCAAAAAACAGACTTCCCGAAATCAGCCGAAACCTGTACACAAGAAGAAACATTCCCACGGAGGCGGTTTTTTGAAAAAATTCATCCGGCATATTATTGTATTTCTGGTGATTATTTTTGCAATTTATTCTGTCATTTCGCTGCTGCTGATACGTCAGCTTGAAAAACTCCCCAGAGGAGAACGCACCGTGACTTCCGGCACACTGGATGCCGGGTATGTCCGGAGTGTGCTGCTGATTGGCACGGATGCCCGGAATGTCGGTTCGGAACGCGGACGCTCTGATACTATGATTCTGTTATCGCTTAATTCAAGAACGCAGAATATTTATCTGACTTCTTTCATGCGTGATGCTTATGTGAATATTCCCGGCTACGGAAGCAATAAGCTGAATGCAGCGTATTCCTACGGCGGTGCGGAACTGCTGATGGATACGCTCGAACAGAATTATCAGGTCAGCATTGATGATTACTGTGTTGTCAGCTTTATGGGATTTGCCGGAATTATCGATGCATTCGGCGGCGTAAAAGTCAGCCTTTCCGATGAGGAGGCAAACGCACTGAATGTGATTCTGCAAAGCGAAGTCAATGAACTTGCCGGAGATGACCCGCTTTCTGATTTTATCGAAAAAGGCGGCACTTATCTGCTTAACGGCAAGCAGGCACTTTCTTATGCAAGAATCCGCTATGTCGGAAACGCCGATTTTGAACGTACTTCCCGTCAGCGTGAAGTCATGACACAGCTTTTGCAGAATGCAAAATCCAGAGCAGTCACAGCCGTGCCGAAGCTGATTTCTTCTGCCATGCCGCATCTCGGAACAAATATGACTGATACAGAATTATATTTTCTGTCACTGCGTGTGCCGTTTGCCATGGGCTATGACATTCAGCAGATGCAGATTCCTGCCGACGGCACTTACACCCCGGCAGATATTGACGGGCAGTCCGTTCTTCAGGTCGATTTTGATGCCAATGTTCAGCTGCTGCGCGATTCTGTATACTCTGCTCCGGCAGAAGTTCCCGTTCAGTAAGGAGAAACTATGCGTAAATTTTTCTGGATGACATTATGTTTTGTCTTTCTGCTGACAGGCTGCCGGAAGGCAGAAACCGTTCCGGTTTCCAATTCCATCAGCATTACCAAAGAAACCGCTGTCGAAACACTTCCCGAAACCGAAGCCGAAACGCTCTCCATTCCGGAACGCGCGGCACAGTTCCGGAAGTCAGAACATCAGCATATCTATGATGAATGTGAAGTCCTGACCGAAAATGAAAACGGTCTGCACAGCAGTTATCTGGAATGGATTGCTTCTTCCCGGCTGGTGAATGCCTTTGTTGTCATTACAGATAACCTGAACGGCAGTTCTCCGGAACAGTTTGCTGAAAGCTATTATCAGACAATCTCAGATGCGGCTGTTCCGGACGGATTTCTTGTGTTAATCAATAATGATACCAATCAGGATATCATCTACACAGCAGGCAGATGCCGCAGCTGGATGACACAGACAGAGATTTCCGTTGTTCTCGATGGTGCAACCCGTGACCTGATAGAAGGCAGATTCGCCGATGCCCTGAACCGGATTCTGCCTGTCAGCGAACAGCTTCCGGCTTATGTACTGGACAGGACAGCTTCCCTGACCGAAGCCGAAATGCAGGAATTTTCCGGGAAAATCCGTTCTGTTCAGGAAGATTCCGGCACACAGTGCGCGGTTGTGCTGCTGCCGTTTCCGGAAGACGGCGAACCGGATGTGACATTTTATCAGGACAGAATGCAATGTGATACGCTTCTGCTGCTCGACCCGGAGAAAAAACAGTGCCGCATCATCGGTGAAGCTTCTCTGTCGGAAGCAGCAGTTCTTGAAGTTCTGGAATCTCAGGGTCTGCCCTGGTCTGTTCGGAACTTTCTTGAAAATATTTGAAAAATTTTTAAAAAAATTATGAAATACTACTGTACAAATCAAAAACTTTGTGCTATAATGAAATATAGTAAACTGAGGAGGATTTTTATCTATGCAGAAAGAAGTTCAAGGCATTCTACAGAGTGTCGGCAAAGTCATTGTCGGCAAGGACAGCACGATTTTACAGGCGATTACTGCCATGCTCTGCGGCGGTCACGTTCTGCTGGAAGATGTACCCGGTGTGGGAAAAACACAGCTTGCAGCAGCCCTTTCGCGTTCTGTCGGCGGCGAATTCCACAGAATTCAGCTGACTCCCGATATTATGCCTTCTGATATTACCGGTTATTCTGTTGTCAATCAGCAGGACGGCTCACTGGAATATCGTCCCGGTGCGGCATTCTGTAATTTTCTGCTGGCTGACGAAATTAACCGTGCTTCTCCGAAAGTACAGTCTTCTCTGCTGGAAATTATGGAAGAACATCAGATTAGCCTTGACGGTCAGACTCATATTCTGCCTTCTCCGTTTATGGTCATTGCCACACAGAACCCAGTGGAAACTTACGGAACTTACCATCTGCCGGAAGCGCAGATGGACAGATTCTTCATGAAAATTTCCATGGGGTATCCGACTTTGCAGGAAGAACTTGCGATTCTGGAACGCAACGGTGAGGGAAATCCTATCTCGAATATTTCCGAAGCTGTGATTTCTACCAAACAGGTAGCAGAACTTCAGCAGAATGTCAATGCAGTACAGGTTTCTGACGCTGTCCGGAATTATATTCTTGCACTTGTCCGTGCCACCCGTGAGAGCGATATGGCGGCTCTGGGTGTCAGTCCGCGCGGCAGTATTGCATGTTACAGGGCAGTCCGCGCCGCGGCGTTCATCCATGGCAGAAATTTTGCCACTCCCGACGATGTCAAAGAACTTGCAGTTCCGGTACTGGCACACAGAATTCTGCTTTCTCCCAAAGGACGCAACAGTCTCGGCAGTACTGAAGCTCTGGTTCGTCAGCTTCTGGAAACGCTTCCTGTTCCGTCAGAAGCATGAGGATAATTATCTATGAAAAAAATTTCTGCATTGCTGGAACGTTCTAAATTTTATGTCGGTCTTTTGCTGATGTTCGGCATGGCATATATATTCACAAACTATCTTGACGGTGATATTGGTGTGGTTGTCTGGAGTTTTCTGATTCTTGCGCCGCTGATTTCCATCCTGCTGAGCTGGCGTGCCTGCCGGCAGATTACGGCAGAACTTTCTGCACCTGCTTATCTTGCGAAAGGACGGCATTTCAATGCAGCCCTGGTTCTCAGGACAGAGGGACGGCTGCCTGTGCCGTTTGTCCGCTGCTGCGTCAGAACGTCACTGAATTTTATGCAGGATGACTCCCGTCCGGTTCAGAGCGCAATGACTGCCGAAGAACCACTTGAAATTCCGCAGGGGATAACGGCAAAATATGCCGGGTGCGGTGAAATTGCCGTGCAGGAGCTGGCTGTCTATGATTATCTCGGCTGGTTCCGGTTTCTGGTGAAACAGCTGCCGGATTCTGTGAAAATCAGCGTGATTCCGGAAATCCCGTCCCTGACCAATGCCTCTGTAATTTTACATACGGTCAGCAATATCGTACTGACACAGGATGACGAGGAAGAAGAATCCGCGGCGGCATTTTCTGCCCAGTCTATGCCCGGCTATATTCACAGGGATTATGTTCCCGGAGACAGCCTGAAGCGCATTAACTGGAAAATGTCTGCCAAACGTCAGAAATTAATGGTTCGTATGGATGAAGCCGCTGCAACTGTCCGTCCGGCACTGATTCTCGATTTGCAGCCGGAAGATTCCGAAACAGCACTCAAACACCGTGAACTGGTGATGGAAGGTGCGCTCGGATTCCTGATTCTGCTTGTCCGTCAGGGAATTCCCTGTACTGTCCGCTTTGCTTCCGGACAGGTCTGGAAAAGCCTGATTCTCGAAAGTGAAGATGATGTCCGGAATGCCGCTGTGGAAATCGCGGCTGCGGATTTTGTCAATGACGGCAACCGGATTGATATGAGTACTGTGCATGAAAAAGCCGGTGCTTATATGATTTATACAGCTCATCCGGATGAAGCACTTGCGGTACAGGCAGCCGCGCTGAAAGATTCCGGCTATCTGTGTGCGGTTTGTCCGGAGGATTCCGGTATCGATGCCCTTTCTGCCTTTGATGCACTCTGGACGCTGAGTGAAGATTTTTCCATGCACAGCCTGAAAAAATAAAGATTTTCCGAAATGAGGTGATGCCGTTGTGGCATAAACTACAGGAGCTGAGTCAGCATTCTGTGATACAGTTCCTGAAAAAATTAATCGGTGACCCCGTACAGCTGTATGCTGTCTTTCTGGTGACAACCGTCATGTATTATTATCACAGCGGCATGACATGGCTTTATACTGTCATTGCAGTGGCTGTCAGCTGGCTGATGATGCGTTTTTATGACTTTGTCGCCCGTCACAAATGGATAGGTCCCCTGACATATCTGGTTTACATGTTCGCCGGGCTGGAGATTGTCGGAATGATGACCGAATGGGGAAAGCAAGGGTATCCTATCAGCTTTATGGTCTGGTTTCTGACACCGCAGAGCGTTGTCACGTTCTCCGGATGGTATACAGCTTCTATTTACCTGCTGATGATGGGATTTCTGACCAGTACAGTATATTATTTTTCCAAAATCAGATACAGGATGAGTATGCAGTTTCTGATTATGCTGATTCCGCTGAGCCTGTATGCAAAAGAAGGTTTGCAAATGCCTGCGGTATTGGTAATCATTCTGCTGGCAAGCTATTTCCTGCTGATGATTTACTGCCGTCAGATTCATAATCAGACAGAAATCCGTTATTTGCCGAGTTTTCACGGCAGCATGTCCATTGCTGTTTATGTGCTGTGCTTTTCGATTATTGCAGCAATCGTGCCGAAGCCGACTGTTACGGCAGACCGTGAATTTATCGAAAATGCGATGTCTTACAGCAGCTGGTCGGATGTGCTGATGAATGCCATCAGCATGTTTACAGATACGACAGATAACTCTGTCGGAACATCCAATAATACCAGAACGATTTATTATGCTTCTTCTCCGGAATCTCTGAGATTAAGAACACAGACATATTCTTATTATCAGGCAGACGACAGCTGGAGCGTCATTCGTGAGTATGACTATCCGGATCAGCCTTATCCTTCCGGCGGCATGACTTACAAGCCGCAGAATCTGTTGCAGGCAATTCTGGATGCTGCTTCACAGGATGCAGCATTTGCCGAAAAATATCAGCTTTCGGAATTTGCCGATGTGACGCTTCCGGAACAGGAACTCCGGACATTCGCACTGTGTCCTGTATATTATCCGATGCAGGTTCTGCCGTCTCCGACCAGAACGCTGACAGCTGTACAGGGTGCGCGTCTGTCAGTTTCCAAGACAAATACCTTCGGCGGAAGCAATCAGGACTGGTCTTCTGTACAGTATTATCCTGATACTTATGCAAAATATGCAGCAGTGCTGCCTGTTCTGCAAAAATTATCCGGTGCAGACTATGAAACGCTTTTGCAGGATGCACAGGCAGTCTTGCAGCTGGTTTCTCCCGAAAATGCCGCACTGCTCGGTGAGGCAGAACAGGAGTGCAGAGAGGCTTATGAATATCTGGATACCGTTCAGAAACAGGATTTCGACAGCGAAATCATCCGGAATCTTGCCGGACAGATTACTGCCGGACTGACTTCCGATTTTGACAAAGCACAGGCAATTGAAAGCTATTTTGTTCAGAATGATTTTATTTATGACCAGTCTTATCAGAAGCCTGCCGGTTCCAATGCAGAATATTTCCTGACCGAAAGCAAAACCGGTGTCTGCTATGAATATGCCACTGCTATGGTCATGCTCTGCCGCAGTGTCGGTCTGCCTGCACGTTATGTACAGGGCTATAATCTGAACCAGATGTATAATGGTAACTTCCGCGGAAGAGAAAGCAACTATCTAATTAAAGTCCGCGATGCACATGCTTTTCCGGAAGTGTATATTTCCGGCTATGGCTGGCTGAGTTTTGAGCCGACCGTGGCAGGCACAGAGGAACTGGAAAATCAGCAGGCAGAAAATCAGAATGTCATGCGCTGGGGCTTTGTTCTGCTCGGGTTTGCCGTTATTGCAGGTATAATTTACTTTTATCTGCCGAACATCCGCGAATCCCTGTTCCGTCGGAAACTCCGCCGTCTTGCACCGTCTGAAACGGCATCAGCAGTATTCCGCCGTATGCGCAGTCTGATGCATCTGCCGGAAAGCACAACCGTCAGCGAACTTGCCGGACATTCTCAGCCTTTCTGGAAAAAACAGGAATTGTTCTCACAGCTGGATGCACTGTTATACAGTCAGACTTCCGGAACAGAAGAGGCTGCCGGACTCGCCGAAGCTTATCAAAACTGGCACGAAAGCCGCGTACAGTACCTGAAAGAACAGGAACAGAAACGCAGACAGGAAGCCAGAAATAAACGCAAACAACATAAAACGCCGCAGGCGTAACGAAAGGAGAAATAAATTCCAATGTACTTTATAAAACATAAATTAGCCATTGCAGGCGCGGTGCTGTCAGTGGTCATGAGTGCAGCTGTCCTGGGAAATTCCCTGATTTATGCATTCAGCGAAGATTATAAGAACTGGAAACAGTACGGAAGCAGCTGGAGCAGCATGTATCTGGGAACAAGTTCCGATACGATTGCTCAGAGCGGCTGCGCTGTCACGGCTGCCGCCATCCTGATGGTGCATTCTGGTTCTGTCACAAACGAGGATTTCAATCCTGGTGTGATGGTGGATTTCCTGAACCAGAACGGCGGTCTGAATTCTTACGGCATTCTGGACTGGTATGCATTGTCAGACTATGTGCCGGATTTCAAGTATGTTTCCAATGTGGACAACAGACTCTACGGCAGCAATCAGGCTGAAAAAGCACAGGAACTCAAGAAGTTCCTGGATGAGGGATATTATGTCATTGTCAAAATCAGCAATGGAAATAATATGCATTTTGTGGCTGTAGATTCTGTAAACGGTTCCAGAGTGACAATGATGGACCCCGGCAGCAGCAAGACTTCTCTGTTTGACAAATATCCTGCCGATACTGTGACGCAGGTCAGACTGTTCACGGGCAAAAACTCCAGAAATATTTCCGGAACAGAAGCTGACGAACCGGAACAGATTCCTACAGAACCGCAGGAAATTCAGCTTGCAGCACCGGAAACTGCTCCCGTCACACCGGAAACCGTTCCCCCGGAAACAACAACAGTTTCTGAAACGACAGTGACAGAAACGACAACCACTGCCGTGACAACAACAGAAAGCACAGAAGCCCCCGTGACAACAACAGAAACTTCTTCAACAACTGCTGTCACAACAACTGCTGCCGCTGTCACAACAGCCGAAACGACAACAACTGCTGTCACAACCACAACGGCTGCACCCGTGACAACCAAGCAAACTACAACAACAGAAATTTTTATCATGACAAAACCGGCTGATGAAATTCCGGTGACTGTTGTTCCGGAATCTGACGAACCTGCCGAAGAACTCCATCCGGAAGCCCTGATTGACCCCGTTTCCATAGAACTTGACGAGGAAGACAATATCATCGAACCCGGTACGGTAGAATTCGTCGTTTTGCAGGATGCTCCCGAAACTGCACCTTCCAGCGCGGAACTCCCTTCTGCTGACATTCCGAAAACGAAAACGCTCTATATTCCGGAAGAACAGGCAGAAGCCAAACTGGTGGAAATCAAGGAACAGCATATCTTTATGTCTATCAGATTTACTGTCAAGGAAAATCTGAATCTTCGCCAGAATCCGGATACCGATTCCGATATCCTGACCGTGATTCCGGCAAATACTTCTCTGAACGTTGTCGAAACAGATGAAGATTTCAAATGGGGCAAAGTACTCTATAACGGCTGTGAAGGCTGGATTGCCCTCAATTTTGCAGCACTTTAATTTTAAAATCAGCACAGGAAACCGCCGTCCGGCACTGAACGGCGGTTCTTGTCATGCAAAGGAGAATGTTTTTTATGACTGACTGGATTGAAGTAAAAATTATCACGGAAACCCCGGCACTCGAAATTCTGTGCGCTCTGCTGACCGATTCCGGCGTGAAAGGTTTTGTGACACAGGATAAAGAAAGCTTTCAGGAATTCCTTGATGATAAAGAAGGAAAATGGGATTATATAGACGAGGATTTAATGCAGCTTTCCGACTGCGATACCAGTGTGACATTCTATCTGCCGGATGATGCACAGGGTGCGGAACAGTTCGCCAGTGTGAAAAATCTTCTGGAGCAGCTCAAAGCCCGTGAAGATGCCGCATTTTTCGGCAGTCTGGAGCTTTCCTGCAATAACGTGAAAGAAGATGACTGGGCAAACAACTGGAAACAGTATTTCAAGCCTTTCCCCGTCGGCGAAAAATTATACATCAAGCCGTCATGGGAAACCATTCCGGAACAAAATAACAGAACCGTTCTGGAAATCGACCCGGCTTCCAGTTTTGGAACAGGTCAGCATCACACAACAAGATTATGTCTGGAACTTTCAGAATCGGTTCTGAAACCGCATGACAGAATTCTGGATTTAGGCTGCGGAAGCGGTATTCTCTCAATCGGCGCGATGCTTCTGGGAGCAGATTCGGCTGTCGCTGTTGATATTGTGGATAATTCCGTCAGAACTGCGCTTGAAAATGCCGGAAAAAATCATATCTCTCCGGAGGTGTATCACACTTACTGCGGCGATATCTGTTCCGATACGGCTCTGAGAGAAACAATCGGCACAGGCTATGACCTGATTTATGCCAATATCGTGGCGGATGTTCTAATCGCTATGTCCGGGCTGTTCGGCAGTTTCCTCAAACCGGAAGGCAGTCTGATTGTTTCGGGCATTATTATCGAACGTGCTGACGAAGTCCTGAACGAACTGGAAGCGAAAGGCTTCGAGAAAATCAACGTCCGGGAAAAAGAAGGCTGGGCAGCAGCTCTGCTCCGGTGGAAAAAATAAAAATATGCACCGTCTGCAATTCAAATCAGACGGTGCATATTTTTATGAAATTATAAGAAATATTTTACGCCGTTTTCAAAAATCTGCTGGTCTTTGATGCCGGGTACATTCTTGCTGATGTCTGTGCCTTTGCGTTCGCTGTGTCCCATCTTGCCGAGTACACGGCCGTCCGGAGAAGTAATGCCTTCAATCGCGCTCATGGAAGTATTCGGATTATAGCGGATATCCATAGTCGGCTTGCCGTTCAGGTCAACATACTGCGTTGCAATCTGTCCGTTGGCAGCGAGTTTCTGAATCAGGCTTTCCGGAGCGACGAAACGTCCTTCGCCGTGAGAAATCGGGATAGTATGAATATCGCCGACTTCACTGGATGCCAGCCACGGAGATTTATTGGAAGCCACTCTGGTATTGACCATCATGGACTGATGTCTTGCAATCGTGTTGAATGTCAGCGTCGGAGATTCGTCCGTCATATCGACAATTTCGCCGAACGGCACAAGTCCGAGCTTGATTAATGCCTGGAATCCGTTACAGATAC
>DGUB01000053.1 GCA_002393815.1 Ruminococcus sp. UBA4321
TTTCTGTACTGCTGTGAAGACTTCCGACCAGTTGGCGGTCAGCCATTCATGATAGTCTTCCGGATAATCCTGCAATTTCATGTCAGACGGGAAATATTTCCAGATTTCTGACGACACATGCTGAATCTGTTCTGCATGGACGTTGTTTTCTTCCATCAGGTCAGCTAACGCTTCCGGAATGCCGGTCACTCTCTGATAGCCCTGTCCGATGGGCTTGAAATCATCAAGACTTTCTTCCGGCTGAGCGTGTACCGGAATCCCCTGAGATTCGGCTTTCTGAATCAGATTCTGCACCGGAGAGCCGAACAGGTGCGAAATGCTTTCCCATGCTAACGGCAGAACGTCCGGCAGACCATAGCGGTTCTTGGCATCCCAGCAGGAATGATGATTGGTATAGATGACTCTTTCCTGACCGATTGCCTTATGCTTCTTGCCGTCTTTGTCCGTGGCGATGACATTCGTCTTGTAATTCAGGAAAAGCACCATATCTGCCCATTCTTTCACTAACGGCGAAATCTGCGAACCGGTCTTCTTGCCGAGTTTCAGCTCCCATCTGTCAAACTGCCCCATTTCTTCGGGAAGTTCATATTTTCTGGTCTGCGCATGACAGAGAATGACGACATGAATGCCCATCAGCGGAAGATTTTCGAGTTCTGTCAGAAAACGGGCGATTTCTTCGCGTTCGTAGACATAGCCGTTCCCATAGCCGAAATCTTCGATACCCTTTTTCTGATACTTCTCACAGAGGGCATCAATGCAGAGCTGCTCCGCCCAGTCAAACGTATCGATAACAAGCGTACCGCAGGCAGCACCGCCGTTCCGGATAAATTCGATTTCGTCTCTGAGCATCTGCCAGCTGGTGGGTTTCGGCAGACGGCGGACGTTCATGTTATCCGTACCGCCCTCGGTATCGATAAAGACCGGATTCGGGAACTGGCTTGCCAGCGTAGACTTGCCGATACCTTCCGCACCGTAGATAGTTGTCTTGATGCCTTTTCCGGTGACTTTGCCGGAAGTGATTTCAAAATTTGCCATAATAAAAAAGCTCCTTTCAGATTACTTGTTCCAGCCGGGTGTATATCTCGGCGGAACAGATTTAGCTGGTTCTGTTTTTGACTGGATATAGCCGTCTTCTATGATAATGCTGCATTCATCGCCCGTGCTGACACGGGTTGCAATCGCCTGTAAATGTTCAGACTCCAGCCATGTAGAAAAATCTTTCAGAGTCGCTATGTCCATTGCTTCGAGCCTGTCCAGAAGCACAAAACCGCATTCGGGCTTGATTCTGCGTACAATAGCGGTCGCCACTCTGAGCTGTTCTGCACTGCTCATGCAGTCCCACGCTTTGCCGTGATAGAGCAGTCTGCCGTCCTGAACGGAAAGCCCTTCGAGGGGCAAATCTGCATCATCAAGAAGTTTCTGACGGTTCTGCCGGATTTCTTCGATTCGGGAAGTCAGTTCCTCATACTGACCGGAAAGTTCTTCAGCTTCCTGTTCTGCCTGATTTTTTATTTGATTATCGCGAATTTTCGCATTGATACTCTCGATTTCAGAAAGATTCTTTTCGAGTTCGGCAGTGGATTCGTCCTGTAAATCCTCTGCGGAACGCTTTGCCTGTGCCAAATCATATTCGGCTTTGGCATAGGCGTGTTTCGCGGATTCGAGTTCCAGAAACGCTTTCTGCACGGCATCTTCGCACTGTTTAAGATTCTCCCGGAGACGCTGATTTTCGGCATTCTTCTGTAGAATTTTCTGTTGTTGAGCGATAAGTTCAGAAGCGGATACGGGCTGTTCCGGAACGTCCGTCCATGTCGGAAGGTCGGCGGCGTGTTTGCGTTTCTGGTCGGCAATCTGACCGATAGCACGCCGCTGATTGTAAAGCTGAGTTTCCTGCTGTTCCATCTGCGCAAGCTTATCGCCCACGCCGATGATATTCAGCAGAATCGCGGCTTTGTCCTTGTCGGAAGCGTTCAGGAACTTCGGCAAATCGAGCGCAAGTTCGCTGATGAAGCTGTCGAGTAACTGCTGACCGGATTTTTTTCCGTCCGGGTCGATGACTTTCAGAGCGGAATTCTTTCCGCGCCGCTCAACGATTAAGCCGTTGCTGAGTGTCGCGCGGAGAATGGGGTCGGCATACGCGCCGTCGCGTTTCGGCTTGGACGGCTCGAACTTCTTTCCGCCGAGAAGCCAGCAGATGGCATCTAACACAGAGGTTTTCCCCTGTGCATTGTTGCCGCCGATAATCGTCAGACCGTCCGGAGACGGTGTGAGCGATACGGCTTTGACACGTTTGACATTTTCAAGCTCCAGTGTATTGATTTTTACGGGCATGTGAATCATCCTTTCATAACATTGATATATTTCTGAACCGTCTGCTCTACTTCGGAAATTCTCTGATTTTCGTGATATTTCGCAACAAACGAGCAGATATGATTCATGGTATCATTGAGGGTTTTCAGATAGGCTCTGAACTCGGCACGGCGTTCGGAGAAGGTTTCGCCGTCAGAAGGTAACATTTCCTGCACCTGTGGTTTTTCAGCGAGTTGACGTTTTAATTCTTCAATTTCGGCGGTCAGTTCCTCGATTCGGGAAGTATCTTCTACGGAGACTTCTGCCGGATGATTCTGGAGTTCCTGAATCTCTGCGGCTTTCTCTTTGAGCTTTGTCAGCAGTGTATCCTGACGGCGTTTTGCCCCTTCCCGGAACTCGTCAAATTCGGCTTGTTTCTCCTGATTTTTCTTTGTCAGTTCTTTGATTTGCTTCTGCATTTCTTTGACAGAAACGGAATCAATATCAACTTTCTGCTGAATTTCTTCTCTCTGGGGTTCGTCCAGTTTGGCAAGCAAGGCAAGTTTCTTGATGCCAATTTGTGCACCCGAGTGCACAAAATCTTCCGGGAGATGTTCTGCAACAGAAATATAATTATATGCCTGACGGCGTTTCAGACCGACTTCATTTTCACAGTAATCCTCGAAATTCTGATAATCCAGTTCTTTATAAAGCTTGTTATCGCGCATTTCTTTCAGCCCCTTGCAGACCTCGTAAAGCGATTCCTGTGCTATCTGAGCGTGTGCCTTGATGTGATTGTTCAGCTTTAAAGCCTTTGCATAATCAGCACTCATGATTTCTGTTTCCGGCAGTTCATCGAATTCTGTATCGTCCCAGTCAGATGCAATATCAGTACTTTCTGTTTTCAGATAGCCATGTTCTTTCAGATGACGGCAGAATTCCTCACGATGTTCCGGCTTCCATAACGAATCCGGATTGGAAACGCTTTCAGCAAGTTCTTCCGCAGTGCTGATGCCGTTTCTTCTTGCACAGGTAGTCAGCACAGCAGAAAGCCCGATTTCATCGAGTGACGTTCTCGGATAGATTGTCCGGTTCATAGCGTTCATGATTTCTGCATAGCAGTTTTCGCCAAGTGCCTTCCGGAGAGCTTCATGTTTTTCAGGGTCATCCAGTACAGCCGTCAAATCCACCTTGGACTTGATACCCTGACGGCAGAGCATATTGAACGTATGCACGGAAAGATTCAAATCTTCTAAATTCATACTTGACAAATTCCTCACTTTCTGATAAAATATAAAATGATTCTATTATAAAATGTCACGGCATACAATGACATTTTCCCTTATCCGGATTTCTCCGGAGAGGGCTTTTTTAATCGACTTTCCGCAGCTGATAAATTTCTTTCCCACAATGGGGACAGAACTTTGTCTTTGCAGATGACAGCTTTCTGCACCGTGTACACTGAAAACTGCCGTCCTGTTCTTCCCAGAAAGCCGCTATTCTGTCATCATAAACCAATTTCATGCCGGTTTCACTTGCGGCTTCTTCGGCAACATCGCCGAGAAAATAAGCAAAGATTTCATCTAACTCCTGATATTCTTCTGTCACATCAAAGATGACCGCAAATTTATAATCCGGATAGTGCGAGTACAGCCAGTCATAGACCTTCTGAAAAGATTTTGCATTCTGAAAACGGATGGGACATCTGCCGTATCTGTCCTCGAATTCTCCATCCTCAATTACTTTCATAGAATCACTCCTTTTCGCAGAGTGTGCCGAGCATCTGATAAATCTCAGAGAGCTCCTTTTCAGCATTATCACGGATAAGTTTCAGCTCGACAATGCGTTCCGTGACGTTTTTCAGAGATGCTTTCCAGTCCGGCGGAACGGCTTCGGATTCCTGATTCTGTACCGGTACTTTTGGAACAGAAGTTCCCGCTTTTTTTGGCGGTTTCGGCACAAGTGCGCCGTTATCAATCAGAATCTGACGGATTTCCTCAACAGAACATAAATTCTCATCTGCCAGAATTTTAAACTGATACTGTCTGTTCTTCGCCTGCCGATAACTCCGGCAGATTTCTTCGTTGGTCATCTGCATGTGAACGCTCCTTTCAATCCAATAGTAGTATAAGCCTGATAGACTTCGCTCCACTGCATGATGACAACATCACATTCACCGTCAGTTTCATATTCCCACTGTCCGGCGATGTTTTCAGCATCTTCGAGCGTGTCTGCATCTCCGAGAATACCAGTATTCTCATACAGGTCAATGACACGATATTTTTTAGGCATCAGCTTCACCCCCTTTCAGTCCTCATACGGCAGAAGTTCGCCGTTGACAAGTTCCCACTGATTGCCAGCGCAGTCGAAACGGATGTAATTCCAGTCGGTGGCATCATAAAGCGGCTCACGATGATAGGTATCTTTCAAACGCAGACGATGATATTTATTCACTTCAAACGTCTGGACTTCACGGAGAATCTGAATTCTCTCCGGCATGAAGCCGAACAGCATGGAAAGATGTTCAATGGCTTCTTCATCGCTGGGAATTATCGCCGAACCGGATTCCGCAAGTTTATTATAATCTTCCTGCTTCATGTTCGTTCCGGTATGTTCGGCAGGCTTCCAGTCAAGTTCCTTGTCGAGCTGATTCTGAAGCTTGTCGGCTCTTTTCTTCTCAGCTTCGAGTTTCACTTTCAGGTCATAGATTTCGGCATATGCCTGACGTTCTCTTTCGGCTTCCAGTTTGTTGACTTCGTTCTGAATACGTTCTGCCAGACAATCAGCGTTCATCATGTAAGCACGGC